>JBQTHA010000140.1:0-5628 GCA_052390375.1 Nitrosopumilaceae archaeon | reverse complement strand
AAAAATTTGGTCTTTTGTCTCTTTTGATATGTTTCTTACAGTCCACGACCATGTGTGGTGTGTTAACATTGTTTTTGCATCAATAACATCCAATGCAATTTCTATAGTTTCGAATTTAAAATTAAATACACTTTTCATTGATTGTTCTAGGGTTACAGTCTTTACCTTCTTTAATCGGGGAGCAACTTTGTTTCCAAATCCTTCTCCATAAATGTTGAAAAGCTGCAACTCTTCTCCATGTTTAATGTGATAGTTTCCAATTGGGTGTAACATTTTTTTATACTCTGCGGATAGTTTTAAAACATCTTCAGCAATTCTGGCTGAGGCAAAAATATTCATGTCTCCTGCTAAATCCATTACTCTTCTTGTAAGAATAATCCCAGGCCCCCAGACATTATCCATATTGTTAATGTCTTTAATCACATATACTGGCCCCATATCAATTCCTACTCGAATCAATAATTTTTCTAGTCCACGTTGGGATTCGTTATAGCGATTGAGTGCTTTGTGTAACTCCATAGCAAGATGAATTGGTTTTTCAGGACTATCGCTAAACCCTATTGCATATCCGTCGCCTGTTGGAAGAGCAACTGTTGTTTGAGGATCTCTTTTTGAGAATGTTTCAGTTCTTAAAAGTAACTCATTTAAGACAATTATTTTTTTTACTTGATTCTTAGTTGGAATTGTTGGATTAGATCCAGCTACAATATCTGTAAAAAACAAGTGGTAAGTTTTAGTCATTGTTTTAATGTCTTCAAAACCTGCAATATCTTCGCCCTTTAGTGAACGTAGCATCTGGGACAAAAAATCGTCTGGGCACTCTTTTAGAATTTCATAATTATTTATGGTATTTTTTACAGCAATTTTGTGTTTTTTTAATTGATCAACAAGCCATTGCTTTCCCCTGTTTGTTTCATCAATTAATCCCAAAATTTCTGCAATCTGGGACAGTTTACTAAAAGATAGTTTCTCTTTAGATGACATTTTTTCTAACAAGTTATTGAAAAACTATAAAATTATAAAGTTATTTTTCTCAAAATGCAAATCTTTAATTCTTCAAGATCAGCCTGTCATTTTTTTGACATCATTAAGGTAAATCATTTGGAGACTCAACCCACATGTCTTTATGGATAAAGCCATCATTTTTCGGATCATACTCGCTAATCATACCATAGCCACTTTTTCCACCAGTAACAGGATATTCAAAGTACAAAGCCGAAAAAATTTTTTCAGAGCCATCCTTTGCTTTTTTAATTAAGCCAGAATCAATGAAAACCCAATAGTGCTTTTCCATGTTTGGTAAAAGTGGCCCTAAATTGAAGGTTTTACCTGGATTTGATTTGAAAATATCTCTATCCATTATTTTAGTATCAATTTTGCAGTAGGCCATGACATATTGTGCTGGGAGTTCACCATAATTTTTGATTGTACAATCATATTGATTTGTTTCTCCATTTGGCGGAAGTGATTTGATGGAATTAACCGGTCCTATCCATGGTCTGAGGCGATATTCAGTTTCAATTTTACTCATTTTAGTAGAAGCCTCTAGATGGCGAAATGTCTTAAAGATGGCAACTGCCAATATGATAGTGCCTAGACCTGTTAGCCAGTGAGCAATAGCAATCAATATTTCAAGGGGGCTACCCATTTCGGTAATAGGATCCATGTGTTCTGGAGATGGATTTTCTTGAGCAAAAATGCTTGAAGAACTAGAACAAATTAAGAATAGTGCACTGACAATGCCAGTTAGTAGGATTTTATTCATGAATTATCCTAAGGCAACTAAATTATTCCAATATTCAAGTGTAACCATTCAAAGTGGCTAGGAGGATCATATAACGATAAATTTTTTGGATTTTTGATTCTGTATAGACTGCTAGAGGGGGTTTTGCCAAAAAACAAAGACTACCATTCAATTCTAATGGTTTCGCCTTTGATATTTTCATCGCGAATATATTTTGCAACATAATGCTCTCCGATCTTTACAATTTCAGGTTGTTTTTTTGATTTGGTTTTTTCATCAGTCTCTTGGTTAACATCATAGACTATAGGTTTGCATTGACAACCATTTGCAGGATATTTGAAATTAAAAATATACTTGTTGACATCGATTAAAAATGCATTCTCAAAGTATCGCTCCGGCTCTTCTACCTCATAAACAAGTGTGTACATGCGATTATTTTCTCCCTTAAGAATTGGCTTGTTAAATGCAGTAGTAAATTCCTTTGATGTTGGTTTATCTACATTAATGCTAGATATTTTCATTTCTCGATGGCTCTCATCATATACCTGTACATTAAGATCATTTATGGAATATTTTTGCACGTCAGTTGCAATTCCATGTAAGACATTGTATATTGGCTCATCAGAGATATTTGCTACTTCATATGTTCGCTTGTGTTGCACAAGCATTTTTTTTGGATCTAATATTGCAAGATCCACTTGAATTGATGGATATGTAGTAGTTTTTTGCATCTTGAGGAGTTCTTCACCATATTTGCTCCTAGTTACTTCACCTTTTGTTGGATGATTTTTATTTCCAAAGCCATCACCGTATGCAGAGTAAACCAAAATGGTTTGTCCGTGTTTTATTGTAAAGTCGTGAATTGGTTTGATTATCTTGCGATATTCATCTGATATCTCTCTAAGATCTTCTGCAAGACGTGGACTGAGCAAAATGTGGTTATCATCACCAAAGTCCATTACTCGTCTAGCTAGAATAATACCAGGTCCCCAAACGTTGTCCTGGCCTCTAATGTCTTTTACAACAAAACAGTTTCCGCTGTGAAGACCAATTCTAGCTCGAACGGTTTCTGAGGGGATTTTTCCAACGTTATATTTTGTAAGCTTTTCTTGAAGCTGTACTGCTAGGTGTAAAGGTAGTTCAGGTCCTTGCAAAAAACCCAAACACATACCGTCACCTGTAGGTAAAGTCAAAATGCTTTCTTTAGGAGTGCTTGCATAAACTTCAGTTTCAGAGATACATCTGTTTAGGACCTCAATTTTTTTTATCTGAGTTTTAGTAGACATTGAAGGGTCTGATAATCCAACTATATCTACAAAGAAAAAGTGTGCATGAATTAATCCAGAATGAGTGGTATCTTGCCTTTGTGGAAGTTTCATAATTTAGTATCAATACTAGTGTCATATAACGATAAATTTTTTGGATTTTATCAGTACTAAATTACTCTACAACGTGATATTTTGTAGATGAGATTCTACGTAATCTGGCTTCTACATCCGTTAAAATTTCTGGCAGGCTTGTTTTGATTTTAAAAATTTCGTGCTCTAAGCTTTGAATTTTTGATTCTGCATCAGACTTGTCGATATTGGTTTTTGTCAAAAAATCCTCATTTTGTTTTAATTCATATATGTTGAAGATTTCAAGTTCTTTTTGGAGATTATTTTTCTTTTCTGTAAATTCTAATATTTTTTTTACAAACCCATCTAGCATTTCTATTGTTTCATTTATACTTGTAACAGATTTTTCAGGATCCTTTACAGATATGGTACCTCCTTCTACTCCTTTTCGAACTGCTGAAAGTATTTTTATAATGTCATTTTTGTTTTCAGTTGTTAAAACATCAAATGGATTTACAACTAATTTTTCCATCAAAACTTTTTGAGGCTTTTCAAGTGATGAACCATACTCGTATCTACCTAAGGGTCTGGATATTTTTGTAAATTGTAAATCAATGTTGTTTTTAATTTGATTTTGTTCTGATGATAATGAATCTAGTTTTTTTTGCGTCTCTTGATATTTTGAATATTCTTTTCCAGATTTTAGTTTTGAAATGCTTTTTTTAGTCTCGTCTATTTTCTTTTCAAACTCTTCAATAGAGTTTTTCATATCTGTAAGGCGTTTTTCGGTTTCTTTTAGTTTCATTTTTGATTCGTCATAGTGTGTAATTTGTTGAACAATTTGAGCGACTTCATCGATTAATTTTGTGTGTATGTCAATCATAGTTTGCATCTCATTTCGGTCAGAGTTTAACGCAGCAAGATAGTCTTTTAGTTTAATCGCATATTTTTTTGCAAAGATATGGATGACTCTAGATTGCCTCCCAAGCACATCACCAATTCTTTTGAGTCGTTGGGTAAGTAATTCAGTTAGAGCCAAAACATTATCGTATGATTTAATGTCAGGGAGTTTCTCAGAGTTTTCTTTTTTTATTGTATCAATTACCTGTTTTTTTCCACGTACAACTAGAATTTCCAGGTGTTTGTCAATGTCATCTACATGTAGATTATCTTGTTCTAGTTCTTTGATTATTTTTGAGATCGCATCTAAGTTTTCTTCGATTTTTTTTCTAAATGACTTTATCTCTGTGATTATAGTTTTTGCACGTAAGCTTTGAATCTCGTCTATTTTGGATTTTATTTCAGATAGTTTGATTTTCTTTTCTTCTTGAATAGAGGTTTCTGGCTCTTGATTTTTCTTTTTTCCCCATCCAAATACCATTAGTAAAATCAGGTTAAAGGGGATTAAATGTGTTAGAATAGTTTTGTACAGATGTCAATATGTTTGGAGCAAAAGTTTTCAAAAATTTAAAAACCAATCAACTGCAACAGTAAAAATGATAAAAACTAAAAAACAAAAAAAGATGCATTATTCTGGTATAGTAAAAAAATCAATTCTCATAAATGCTCCAAGGGATAAAGTCTGGAAAAAACTTAGCAACATTGCAGGTTTGTCTGAATGGGTTCTAGATGTTAAAAAAACTGTTTATCTTTCAAAAATAAAACGAGGAATAGGGGCAATTCGTAATATTACATTTGATGATGGCAATCAGATTGAAGAACATGTTGTTGCGTGGGAAAATAAAAAATATTTTTCATATCTTGCTGTTAACGGTCTGCCATTAAGGGTGTATCATGCAACAATTTCAATAGAAGCTCAAACTAGAAAATTAACTCGCGTGACTTGGCAATCCTATCTTAATAGTAAAAAAATGACAAAAAAAGAGTTTGACGAGTTTGTATCATTTCTTGACATCTTTTATCAAAGCTCACTTGAAAATCTCAAATCAAAATTAGAAAAATAGCGTGTCTGTACGCTTTAAACAAACAGGAATTATTACAATTCTAAAGCAAGAAAAATTGGATTGGCTCAGGTGTCTAATGATGAGGAACCAAAAAAATTGGAGCCTCTTACTGTACCTAGGATTATTGAACAGCTAGAACGTGCTCTAATGGATATTAAATACAAACAAACAGATGATGAATTTGCTTTTAACAATATTGAAAATGTACCAATTGAATCCAAAACTCGTCCTCAGTTTATTGGAAAAGAGCTTATGCTCTTTGAGATGATTGGTATTTTAAATGGAAAAATTACAGAATTGCAAAAAAAATATCAAAAACTAAAAAGCTTAGAAGATAGAGAAGAAGAGTTTGTTTCGTCTAAAGCAAATCAAATCACAGAACCAGTTCAAGATATTTTAGAATATGCAAAGCTTGCAAAATTAGGTCAGATGGATCCTAATGAGGCGTTGGAAGGAGTGTTAGGAGTTGCAAAAAAGCTTCAAAACATAACCACTGTGGTTTTAGACACCAATCGAGTCACAAATGATAGTCTTACTTTATCTAAAAAAAATCTAAACATCAATGAGATAATCTCAGACGCGA
>JBQTHA010000139.1:0-14978 GCA_052390375.1 Nitrosopumilaceae archaeon | reverse complement strand
TTCTTGGGCTTCGTGTAAATATTTGAAATGCAGAACATTTTCTTTCTAATGCATTATCAACTGCATGATGAATTGAACCAGAAATTGATACATGACAACCAATTTGCATAGGAAACAACTCAAAACTGCATAATTTAAATCAGTAGCGTTTTTTGATAAAAAAATCATTTTTTAAACGAGCCAAATTTTTAAGGTAAAGTACCAACAATAGAATACATGTTAAACCTCGGCACAGATGAGATGGCAAAATATCCTTTTTTGACAGAGGCAGGTCAATATCTAAAAGATAAAGGATTTAGTCTTGATCAATTTGGAACAGATCCTGACCTCAAACCTATTTTAGACAAAGCCTATAATAGAATTGAAATTGCTACAACAGGAAAGATTTACCGTTCAGAGGTTACCAGTCTTGAAGATCTTGATCTAGAAGTTTTCTCATTTCTTTTGGCTGTAATCTTGCTTAAACTAAGTGGAATGAATACTTTAATCCGACGATTTTCTCTTGCTGAAGCGCGAAGAGCTGAAAAATATCTTGAAAAAGATTTAGCTGATCTCTCAAATAAAACAAAAGAAGAGTTAGCTACCAGAATAATCAAAGAACTATTTTCCATCAATGTTGAGAAAAGAGAAAATTTTTTTGTTATTCCTATATCCGACTATCTAAAACACGCAGTAAATTTTCATGAAAGAGAATGGAAGCTAATTAACAGACATGTAGAACATGGGAAGGTAATCTTATCATCTCATGAAACAGTGAGGCTTATTCGAAAAGAACTCGATAACTATATCGCTTCCAAAATACATTCAACAGGAACACCTTCAATGATTGAGGCGTTAAAAAAACCAGTTGAAAGATTAGTATCCTTAGGAAAGAAATTTTCAGTTCCCACTGTAGTATCAACAGAATATCCACCATGCATTAAGCATGCAATTGAAGTACTTGATAAAGGCGAAAATCTGCCTCATTCAGGAAGATTTTTGCTTGCTACATATCTCTTAGGAAATGGACAAACCATAGAACAAATTGCTCCACTGTTTAAAAATGCACCAGATTATAATGAAAAAATTACAATGTACCAGCTTAATCATCTCAAAGGTAGTTCTGGTAGTGGTACTGAATACAAATGTCCATCGTGCGAACGAGTAAAAAGTAAGGATCTTTGTTTTGCCACCTCAGACTGTGATGGAATTATTAATCCATTACAATTTAAGAAGAAAACGACTCTAAATGCTTGAACAAGATTTACAATTAGTAGAGGCAGCTTTCAAAAAATATTATTTTGATCACTTTGATCTGCTTCTAATACCTGAAAGATCATCTGAAAGAGAGTTTGGTTATCAAAAATTTAATGGAGGAATGAATCGTCATATCTCAATTAAATCAAATGAAGAACTCCGATTGATGCTAATCACTAACATTCCATCCGATGTATATTGCTCCAACGCTTACTATTCATTTCCAAATCTTCCTATGTCAGAAAAAGATTGGAAAGGAGCAGATTTGATTTTTGATATAGATGCAAAGGATCTTAATCTGGATTGTAGACAAAAACATACTTGTATCAAATGTATCTCATGTAATGAAGTTTCTGCATTACAATCTACTTGCCCTAGTTGTAAATCAATGAAAATAGAAATAAAATCTCTTACATGTAAAAATTGTATTAATGGTGCAAAGGAAGAAGTAAGTAAACTCAAAAAAATACTTGAAGATGATCTTGGTATAAAGAATGACAAAATCCAAGTTTACTTTTCAGGAAATGAAGGATTTCATGTTCATGTAACTGATTCTCCATATCAACTACTAGGTTCAAGAGAAAGAAACGAGTTGGTAGATTACATAATGTTTCGTGGTGCAATGCCTGAAACTTTTGGTATGAAAAAATTCCAACCAGCAAGATCCTCTTTTGTAGAGATTGATGCAAAGGGGTGGGGAGGAAGAGTTTCTAAACAAATCTTTGGTTCAAAATCAAAGCGTTCAAAAGCAATTACTGGAATTATCTCAAACGGTTACTCTGTTTTTCAGCAAAAGCTTGATAGCTTAAAAGAGACTATAGGAATTAAAATCGATCCAAATGTAACCATAGACATTCATAGAATTTTTAGACTTCCTGGTTCACTTAATAGCAAAAGCGGAATGTCAAAGGTTCTCTGTGAAAATATAGACAAATTTAATGCATTTCATGATAGCTGTTTTATTGATGATGAAAATACAACCGTTCTTGCAAACTGCCTTACTCAATTTACGCTCAAGGATAAAAAATTTGGACCATATAAAAATGAAAAAGTTACCATTCCTAAATATGCCGCAATTTATTTGATTTGTAAAGGTCTTGCTAATACCACTTTAATACAAAACTAAATCTTGCTATCATTTCAACAGGCAAGACATTAATTTACGGCTTTAACAACGAAATTTGCTTTGTATAGCAAACCAAAACAGGAAAGTGCATCATCTCCACCTGATGCTGGAAAATACATCAGAATTGGAATTGTAGTAGCTATTGGACTAGTAATTTTTGCAATTGTGGGTAATCAAGGAATTATAATATCAATGAATATTAGTGAATTTGACGAAAAATTTACTAAACCTCTCTTTTATGGTGTAGTTTCTGCTGTAGTTCTTTCTGCAGTAGCTCTAATTCGAATAAACATTCTAAAAAGATCTTCAATTTTTTGGTATGGTCTCAGTTCTGCCATAACATTTCTTAATCGTGGAGCAAATGATCCAGTTACTAGAAACATTACAAGTTTCAGAGATTACAAATTAAGTATTCCAAGTTTTGTTATCTGGCAAATCACCAAAGTTCTTCTTTTTGGTGCCTTCTTTACTAATGTAATGTTTGGATTTGCAACAATATCAATTATTGATGGAAATTATCTTGGGATTGATACATTACCAACATTATTTCAGTTACCATTCTTAACCCCACCCACTGATACTTCTTATGCATTCGATAATGTAGTGCCAATGATACCTGCTCTGATTATTTTAATACCACCAATTCTTGGTGCTATAGGAATTCGTCTAGTTTTGTACGTTGGATTACACTCTATTATTGGAGTTGTAACTTCCTATATTCAAGATTCATCAGAAGGTAAACCGCGCTTTCTCAATTACATATCAACCTTAGAAGGAATAATCGGAGTTGGAGTTTTATGGGCTGCTTTTAGCATGTTCTTTACAGACCAGATAGATTACAATACCAGATATGTAATTGGAGGAACCTTTGCTGCAGGGTTTGCACTAATTGCATTTTCATTCCTAGATAGGATACGAGCAAAAATACTTACTCATCCAATCAAGCGAGATATCTACATTCGAGTATTAACAATAATTGCCATCGCTATCATAGTTGGGGCTATAATGTCAGTAAATAATAGCATAGCAGATGCTAGAAAGCTAGAATTTCTTGGACCTTATACTGCCCAACAAATAGGAGTAAATAGATACCTAGGAGAGCTCTACAAAGTTCAAGAAAATACACATAATGTTCAGTTACAATCAGTATCTCCAAACAATATCAAAAATTATGTTAATCAAAATGCAGACGTGCTAAATGTTATAAGAGTTTGGGATTGGGATGCCGCATTTGCAAAATTAAAACCTGAAATTGGTTTGATACCTTATGTTGATTTTGAGGACAATGACATCTTAAGGTTCAACAATACTCTTTATTGGACTGCATCCATGAAACCAATTCTACCTCCTTCAGTAAGTTCAGAAAATCGATGGTATAACGAACATCTTGTTTATACATATGTTCCAAACGGTCTTCTTACATTAGGTGCAACTGATGGCAATATTATTGATAGCGCTCAGTTCTTTAAACAAAGATCTATCTATTATGGTGAAGGAGGATTATTAGCAGAAACTTGGTCTGGATATCCTGTGAATAGAGGAGATGTTAGTGCTGAATTAAATAATGCATTCTATAGCGGTACAGGAGGTTTAACCCTAACCCCGCCCACTAGCTGGATTTTTGAACCAAACTTTCTTTTGTCATTTCCTACCGAACCAGTTCACATAATGCGATACAAGGATATTCAACAGCGAATGGAAATACTCTATCCTTATTTTCTGTATAATTTGTTTGGAAAGGAGTTGGATTCTTTACCAGTAACTGATGGTACAAATACATATTGGTTAGTTCCGTTAATAGTTGGTTTTGATACTCATGATGTTCCTTGGTCAGTTGGAAATCCATATCTTCGATTAGTTGGATATGGATTGATAGATACCTATGATGGTTCCATCCAATTAATTAAAACTGGTGATGATTTCTTTAGTGAAATGTTTGCTAGTCAATACGAAGACCAATTTATTGAAATTCCACCTTGGCTTGAAGAACAGATTCGGTACCCAGTTGAATTATTTAATTGGAAAACTGAGATGTATAATATCTACCATGTTACTGATATAGAAACGTTCATCCAAGCAAAAGAATTCTATGAGATTCCTCGTGGATTAGAAACATACTATATTGAAGCAAAACCACCTGGATTTGAAGAACCAAAATTCATTGGTTTGTTATCCCTTGAATTGAGAGGATCTCAGGGAAGAAACTTGGCAGGTTATATGATAGTAGAAAACGACCTATCCAATCTTGGAGATATGCAATTTTATGAAGTTCCATTGAATGCAACAACAAAATTAATAGGCCCTACTGCAGTTGGTGAAGCCCTTGATAGAGATCCAGACTTTGCACAGCTAAAAACTTTATTGAGAAATCCTAGAATTGGTGACAATATATTATATCGAGTAGGAGATCAAGATATTTACTTTATTCCAGTTTATACTGCAGGTGCAGGTGGAGTTGTTGCTCAATTAGGTACAATTGCTGCAGTTGGTGCTGCATTTACAGGTGAATACTATGTTGGTTTAGGTGAAACCCAACAAAAAGCCTTTGAAGCATATCTTCAAAAACTTTCCGGAGTGGCTTCTACTACCACTAATGGAGAGTTTAATCTCGAATTTGATAGAGAAGCAAGAATGGAAAAAATTAAATCAATTATTGAAGAAGCAGAGCTTCAACTCCTAAGCCCATCTAATATTCAAATTCCTCTATCGTTTAACGAAGGAAAAATTGCATTCTTTACCCAATCTGATCTTGAAGATACTGAAAAGTTAATCTCTAAATTTATTGACGATTTTGTTAAACCTCGAACAGAACGAGTATTCATGTGGGAAGAAGACAACGTAATTAATTTCGGAACAATAGTACTTGTAGAAAGTATTCCAGAAATGCATTACATCTCGATAGAGATTGGCAAATAAATTACTTTTAGTTGTGGACAATGGTTCAGTATATACTAAAAATTTAATCGACTTTCTGTCCGAGAAGAAAATAAAATTTACAAATATTAAACACAATCAAGTTAACCTCTCTAAAATTAAAGAATTTAATTCATTCATTCTCTCAGGACGTCGTCAAAATAACAAAGAAATGAACTCTTTAAATTCAAAAATTATTCAACATGTAGTTTCAGAAAAAAAAAATCTATTGGGTATATGTTATGGTGCTGAAATACTAGTACTAACTCTTGGAGGCACAATAAAGAAAATGGATGTACTTGAAAAAGGTGAGCAAGAGATTTCTGTACTAAAGGAAAATCCCCTTTGTAAAGGAAGAATTAGGGTTTTTGAGAGCCATAATTACGAAATTTCACGACTAGGTAGTTCTTTAATTGATATTGCTCAATCAAAAAGATGTATGTTTGAAATGATTCAACATATTGAACTTAATATATTTGGGACACAATTTCATCCAGAAATGAGTACTGATGGTAAGACTATCATAGACGCTTTTGTTTCTCTTTAATGATTCTATCTTCTTCATAATTTCGTTTTTCAATTAACTCGTTTATCTTAGAAACTATTTCATGATATGTAGGAGATGTAATTTCTCCTTTTTCATTTACCTTAAGTTCAAGTTTTTTTATCATGTCTTTTCCCAGATTCTAATTTTGAATATTTTAACCTTAACACAATGCGGAGTGCGGGATTTGAACACGCGACCTTCAGCTTGGGAAGCTGACGTCCTACCAGTCTGGACTAACTCCGCGCAAATCGACTTTTTCGTCTAGCATTATATAGTTTGATGAATTAACATGTTCATGGATGCACGCTGTCCTAAATGTGAAAAAGTAGCTGTTCTCTCAGATGATATTACAAACGTCAAGTGCCCTCATTGTGGTTTTGAAGCTTCTTATGACTCTTACATAGAAATCATGAAAGAAAATGCTGTAAATATGGCAGCTGACTATATTCCTGATAGACCAGGATTTTAGTTACCAAAAACTACCCTTATCGGAACAATCAAGATGTGCTCCACAATTTGTGCAGACCATGTGACAAGATTGCATAGCAATCATTTTTTTTTCACATCTGGGGCATTTTATCGCCTCACCCATAATATGCTTGAGACATGATTCAGTTAAAAATTTTTAGAGAAATATTTTGTCCAAAGGTTAATTAGTAGTTCAATTTTTTTTTGAGTAGTTGGCTAATTTCAAATTGACGATATCCGATATGAAAGGAAAGTCCATTACAAAGGAGCTTAAAGAAAATGATGCAAACCCCTTTGTGGGTCTAAACATAGGTAATGACGTTGATGCTACTACTGTAGGATTAAGTGGAAAAATGAAAATTACTGGTGGTAGTGATAAATCAGGAGTTCCAATGCGCGCTGATATTCATGGTGGCGCAAGAAAGTATGTTTTGTTATCAAAAGGAGTTGGACTGAATGATGCTGAAAAAGGAGAAAGAGTTCGTAAACTCGTAAGGGGAAACACCATTTCTGAAGAAATCTATCAGATAAACTGTAGATTTGATGGTGAAATAAAAATTGAAAAAACACCAGAAGCCGACGATAAGGTAGATTCAGCTAAGGAAGCACCAAAAAAAGATGATTCAGCTAAGAAAGAAGTTAAGGGCGAAGCAAAAAAGGCATAGATTAACATAATCCTATTTTTCATTTCTAATATTGCACTGGCGTGAAACTCTTCCTGAATGGTATGTAAAAAAATATGGATACCAACCTTGTGTAAATATTGGAACCGCAGGTCATGTTGATCACGGAAAAACATCTTTAATTCAAGCACTTACTGGAATTTGGACGAGTGTCCATAGTCAAGAACTTAAAAGAGGTATTACAATACGAGTTGGCTATTCTGATGCTGCTTTTTACAAGTGTAAGAACTGCGAATCTCCATTAGGATATTCAACTACTCCAAAATGTCCTAACTGTAGAAAAGAAAGCGAATTATCTAGAGTGGTAAGTTTTGTGGATAGCCCAGGACACGAAAGCTTGATGGCAAATATGCTCTCCGGTTCAGCCTTGATGGATGGAGCAATTCTAGTAATAGCTGCAAATGAGCAAGTACCTAAACCACAAACAAGAGAACATCTTCTTGCATTAGAAACTTTGGGAATTAAACAGATCGTTGTAGTTCAGAATAAAGTTGATTTAATATCGTATAATGAAGCAGTATCAAATTATAATGATATTGCAAAATTTGTAAAAGGAACAAATGCTGCAAAATCTCCAATAATTCCTGTTTCAGCTCAATCTGGTCTTAATATTGATGCCTTGATTGGAGCCATTGAAGAAACAATAGAAACTCCAAAACATGATGAATCAAAAAATGGTGTAATGCATGTTTTACGATCTTTTGATGTAAACAACCCAGGAGCAAAAATAAAAGATATCAAAGGAGGTGTGATAGGAGGTAGTCTTATCCAAGGTACCTTCAAAATAGGTGATGAAATAGAGATCAAACCAGGTATATTCAATGAGAAAAAAAAGTCATATGAGCCTATTCAGACAGAAATTGTATCACTAGGTACTGGTTCTGGTAGAGTCGATATAGTGAAACCAGGAGGACTAGTCGCAATAGGTACAAAACTTGATCCATCTCTTACCAGAAGTGACTCATTTATCGGTTCAGTAATAGGAAAACCAAATACTCTTCCAGAAAATTCCTTGACTGCAAACGTGGAAGTTAATTTGTTTGATTCTGCAGTTGGAACTACTGATGAAACTAAGGTTTTACCAATCCAGATTGGAGAATCATTAAGAGTAAATATTGGTACTGCACCTGTTCTTTCCAAAGTTACTAAAGTGAAATCAAATAATATAGAAATTGAATTTAGAAGACCTGTATGTGTTTTTGAGGGTGGTAATATAGCAATTAGTAGACGTATTGCAGAAAGATGGAGATTAATTGGAGCAGGTGTAGTTGGTTGAAGTTATTTGTGATACTAGTTTCTTAATACACATTGCTACTAAACGAATAAAAAATATCTCAAGCCTCGAAACCGATGTTGGCCAAATCCAATTTGTTGTACCAGATGTCGTAATTAATGAGCTTCAAAAACTTGGATCCCAAAATAAAAAACAAAAACTAGTTTTGGCAACACTAGATTATAGTAAAAATCTGAAAAAAATATCCATTGTTGGAGAATTTGCTGATAAGGCATTAATTGATCATGTTAAACTGCATGGAGGAATTATTGGGACACTAGATAAAGAATTGAAGGATAAAGTGAAGAATTCTGGTGGTTCAATTATGTCATTATCTAATGATAGAGTTGTTTTAGAATCCTAGTAAAATTTAACTTAAACAAAAAATTACATAATACTATGAGCAAATTAAGTATTGAAAGTTCAGCTTTTTCATCTGGGGGAGAAATTCCAAAAAAATATGGATACAAAAATGATAATGTCAGTCCTCCAATTAAGATAAAAGGAGTTCCCTCAGATGCCAATTCACTTGCTCTTATTATGGATGATCCAGATGCAATGAAAGCTGTTGGAAGAGTTTGGATTCACTGGGTTATATGGAATATTGATCCTACCATATCAGAAATTTCTGAAGGTTCAATACCTTCAGGTTCAATTGAAGGGAAAACCGATTTTGGTGAAATTGGGTATGGAGGACCTGCCCCTCCTGATAAAAAACATACCTATATTTTCAAACTATTTGCACTAAAAACAAAATTAGATTTGAAAAAAGGTTCTACAAAAGCTCAACTCGAGAAAGCAATGAATGGTCAAATCCTAGATCAAGCAATACTCAAAGGAACTTTTGCTCCGTGACTTTAATTGTTAATAAAATTATGTTATTCATTGATATCAATAGAATTCTTACAAAACAGTAATAAACAATCTAATTTCAGACAGCATATTGATCTCAAATCTACAGCTATTTAATGTTGGAAATTTTCAATTTCGCTTACAACATTTACTAATAATTAGTATCTTGGTAATCTCATTTTCAATGTCATTTATGGTAAGATCACAAGCTGCAGATTATGGTTTTGAATTAAATGAATTTGATCCATTTTTTAATTATAGAGCAACCCAATTCTTAGTAGATAATGGTTTTACTGCTTATTTTGAGTGGCATGATGATAGAAGCTGGCACCCATATGGAAGAGATGTATCTAGCAATTCCCAAGTAATGCTTCACATCACTGCTGCAACACTCTATCAAATCTTTGGAGCAGGAAATGATCTCTATACTTTTACAATATTATTTCCAGTTGTATTTGGCTCCTTAACTGCGATTATTATTTTTGCATTAGTAAGAGTTATTGGTGGAACTACGGCAGGACTCTTTGCAGCATTATTCTTTTCACTATCTGTTCCTGTGATAATTAGAGGAACAATCGGTTGGTTTAAGTCTGAACCATTAGGACTTTTTTATGGATTACTTGGAATCTACTTATTTCTTAGTGGGATACGATCTCAAAATAGGAAAATCTCAATTATAAAGTTAATTGGTGGGGGCGTTTTTCTAAGTTTTGGTCTTGCCTCTTGGGGAGGTATCCAATTCTTTATTCTTCCATTAGGGTTATTTTTCTTAGCATTACCATTCATGCGAAACGATCATAATTTCATGCTCTGGGCAATACCAGTTTTTGTATCGTCAGTAATTGTAACTGTCCTTGCATTTGAGAGACCTGGTATAGGTTTTGTTATAGGATTTGGAGGATTCTCACTAATTGGTCCTACCATATTTCTTGTAGTTTGTATTATGATCCAAAAATTGAGCAAAGAAGAAAAAAAATTACGAAATGGTCTTGCCTTTCTAGGAGGAACCATTGTGGCTGGCGTCTCATTCATTATGATAAACGCCACTGCCCAATTTCTTCCTCTGCCTAGTTTTCGTTATCTGAATGCAATTAATCCATTTCTAACAACTCAAGATCCCTTAGTGGATTCTGTCGCTGAACATGCAAGCTTAACCATCTCACAATCATTCTATTTTCTCTCAATTCTTATGATATTTTCTGGAATTGGAATATGGTTAATCTTTAGATCCAAATTCAACTCCAAAGAACAAGTGATAATTTTAAAAAACGATATGGCAGCATTTGCACTCATAATTGGTCTTATTGGAGTTTACATAAGCTCTGCTTTTGTAAGATTAGAACTTTATGCATCTATCTCGGTAATTATTTTATCATCAATAGGATTATCCATAATTACTGCGGAAATTCTTAAAAAGAAAAGTTATGATCTAAAAAAAGTTACCCATTCGCCTAAAACTATTACCAAAATTTCTTTCATTGTTGTAATAATAACATTACTTATAATTCCATCAGCATTACCTGGTGCTGCAAGTTGGATTACTGGCATAAAAGCTCCACCTACTATACTAAACGGAGGCACTAATTTCAACATCGCAACAGACGATTGGCCTGCAGCAATGGAATGGTTAAAAAATAATACTCCCAAGGACGCAGTGGTAGCTGCTTGGTGGGATTATGGCTATTGGATTACTACACTAGGAGAAAAAATATCTTTAGCTGATAATGCAACCGTCGACACTGCACAAATACAAAAAATTGCCCGTATGCTGTTAAGTTCTCCAGATCAAGCTTGGGAATTATTACAAGACTTAGATGCTAATTATGTTTTAGTATATGCCGCAGCTCAACTAATAACAAACGAAGGCGAATCACCCATCTATTTACTTCAGGGTGGTGGAGATGAAAGTAAAAAACAGTGGTTTATGCGTATAGCAGGCGAACCTGTTTCTAGATATGTTGAAGCAGATGGGATAAGTGGAACTGATTATTTTTGGCAGAATACTTTGCTAGGTAAAATGTTTCCATTTTCTCCAGAAATCTATGTTAATTTTGCTTCTAATTTACAATCAGAAACATATCAACCTGGTTTTACAGCTCTTTACACTAAGGAGATAAAATATCCAGCTGATGGCGATGGACCGCTTAAATTGGTTTATTCATCTCCTAGCTTTGCTAGAACCACTCCAGGACCTATAAGTGGAGTCTTCATTTATGAAATAAACAAAGATTATGTTGCAACTCAAGAAATACCAATTACTGCAGATCAAACCAATAGTAGAGATACTGCAGTTATTGTGACTACTTTTGGGGACATCACAATAGAATTAAAAGATGATATCGCACCAAAAACTGTAGAAAACTTCAAAAAATTAGCTAATTCAGGATTCTATGACGGAACAATTTTCCATAGAATAGTACCTGGTTTTGTAATTCAAGGTGGAGATCCTAACACCATTTCAGGAAGTCGTGGTACTTGGGGTCAAGGGGGACCAGGATATTCAATTGATGCAGAATTTAGTAATATCAAACATGAAAAATATATTATTTCAATGGCACGTGGAAGCGACATCAACAGTGCAGGATCTCAATTTTTTATTGTTTTAGATAATGCCCCTTGGTTGGATGGTAAATACACAGTATTTGGTGAGGTAACTTCTGGATTTGAAATAGTCGACAAAATTGCATCACTAGAAACAAATTCTCAGGACCAACCAATTGATTCTGCTATGTCAATAATAGAAAAAATTACCATAATTCAGGCTGAATAATTAAATTTACTTTGCTGAAAATTTTATTCATATCTTTCTGCTAGACGATATTTCATGTACTTATCATCAGGAGAGAATTTTGCAGGATGTGATGTTTTCGTTTTTTCATTACATTTGGGGCATTCATTTTTGAGAGTATAATGATTGCAAGAAACACATTTTCTAAGTTGGAAATGCATTTTATCCTTCTCTCGTTTTCTTCGAATCTTCTCTTACGAAATTGAATGTACCCTTTTGTTTTTCTATCGACTCTTGAATATTTAATATAATTGGTTTAAGAGTTTTTTCTGCAGCTTTGAAATCTTGAGCAGAAACTGTAATTCTATACTTTGGTGCTCCAACATAGGTTATTTCCACTTTAGATTCATCATCATTATTAATTGCATTGCCAAGTATTTTTTTAATTATTTCTACTCCATCTGGTTTGGAATTTGTTATCTCTAAAATTCCACGAATTTCTACTGATGGTAATCTAATTTTGGAGCTAACCTCTTCTATTGCTGAAATAGTTTTTTTCGGTAGTGCCAGATCATTTAAAACAATAATTCCCTTTCTAACAACATCCAAAAATGCATCATAAATCGAGTCATATTTTGAAAAAATCACTTCCTCTAATTTTTCTACCTCCTTTTGCGAAAGATTTGCAACTTCTCTTACACTTTGAATAATAGTTCTTCCTTTTTCATATCTTTTTACTTCTAACAATTTTTTCTTTTTTTGATCTTTTGAAATCTGTTTTAGTGATAGATCAATTTCTGATCTTTCAGACCTTACTTTTTTTACTAATAGTACTTTTTTTTCTCCTTCTTTTACATACCTGCTTATGTTTCTTACCCAACCAGGAGCAATTTCTGAAACATGTAAAAATCCCTGAATGTTATTGTATTCATCAAGAGTAACATATGCCCCATGATCTGAAACTTTGCTTACAGTCGCAATAACAATTTCTCCAACTTCAGGTAACTCTTGTATTTCGGTTGTCATTGTTTCAAATTTTTACGTGTATAATTTATTGTTGCTGGTTAGAAATCTATACCTTTTTTTGCTTTTATTCCTGATTTGAAGGGATGTTTTATCTCCTTCATCTCAGTAACTAAATCTGCCACTTCAATAATCTCATTTTTAGCATGATTGCCAGTTAGAACAAGGTTGAGTTTAGCTGGTTTAGAATTAATCAAATCTAAAACATCTTTGATGCTAACCAAGCCAAGATCTACTGCATAATTTACTTCATCAAGAATTACGATATCATACTTTGCAGATTGAATTTTTTCCTTACTTATTTGAATGGCTTCTCTAGCTATTTTTTCATGATCTTCACGAGGACTTTTATCATCGATAATACCAACAAAACCCTTACCAGAAACTACCAATTCTAATTCTGGTTTTAGTCTTTTTGCTGATTCCATTTCTCCATAAGGCCACGAACCTTTGATAAATTGAATCATGCAAATTTTGTGGTTGTATCCTATTGCCCTCAAAGCCATCCCCAAAGCAGCAGTTGTTTTTCCTTTGCCATTTCCTGTGTAAACTATGACTAAACCATCATTTCTCATTTCGAATGTTAACTGTTTTAGCCGACTAAAAAGATTGGTACGTAAAAAATTCCTCTTATCGTACATCCATTTAAATAAAAATCCGATCAAATGATGCAATTGAAAATTCCTAGATTAGTTATTGCTGGAACCACAAGCGGCGTGGGTAAAACCTCGATAACATCTGGTATTATTTTGGGAATAAAAAAAAGTGGTTACACTGTTTCACCCTTCAAGGTAGGACCTGACTATATTGACCCAAGCTATCTTTCTGCTGTCGCAAAAAATGATTCTGTAAACTTGGATGCATGGTTAATGGGAAATCAAGAGCTAGTCCGAAGCTTTGTTGGAAACTCTAGCTCCGATGTCTCTGTTATAGAAGGAGTTATGGGATACTACGATGGATTTTCAGGAGAATCAAACTATTCTAGCACTCACCATGTTGCAACTTTATTGAAATCTCCTACTATTCTGGTACTGGATGCTAGCAAGACTGCTCGCTCCATTGCAGCTACAGCTCTAGGATTTACAAAGTTTCATAAAAATTCCAGAATTGTAGGACTGGTATTAAATAAGATAGGAAGCAAAAAGCACGAGGAGCTATGTAGGAATGCCTTAAAACCCTTGAAGCTTCCAATTTTAGGTTCAATTCCTAGAACAACTAATCTTTTAGAATCTAGACATCTAGGCTTGATTCCAGTATCTGAACAGGCTTCATTGAAGAGAAAAATTGAAAAAATTGCAAAGGAGATATCTGATTCACTAGATATAGATAAAATCATTAAAATTGCAAAAAGTGCCACTGAGCTTCCAAAAATTTCTCAAAAACCAAAACAAAAACCAAGGTGTAACATTGCAGTAGCACTAGATAGTTCATTTAATTTCTATTACAAAGACAATCTTGAAGCTTTAAGACGCGAAGGTGCAAAGCTGAAATTTTTTAGTCCCGTATCAGATTCTGAGGTTCCAGCTTGTGATGGACTATACATTGGTGGAGGATTTCCTGAGGTTCTTGCAAGTTCGTTGGGAAAAAATCAAAGAATGAAAAAGTCTGTAAAAAAACTAGCTGAGAACGGTATTCCACTTTATGCAGAGTGTGGTGGCTTGATGTACCTTACAAAATCAATTCATGATGGAACTAGGAAATATCCTATGGTTGGATTAATTGATGCAGAAACTACTATGACAAAAAATATGACACTCAACTACACTAAAGGAAGTGTTAGTAAAGCCTGTTTAATTTCTGATGGTTCTCACCAGCTTCATGGCCATGAATTTCACTTTTCTCAGCTACATTTGGTTCCAGCTGACTCTAAATTTGCCTATAGCTTGGATATTGGAAAAGGAATCACAGCTGGCAAGGACGGACTGGTTATGTACAATACACTTGCATCATATGGTCATCTGTACTTTGACAGCTCAAACTATGCAAGAAACTTTGTTTCAAACTGTTTTGGGTATTCAAAAAGATAGTCTAACTATGCAGAACTAGGCAGTTTTTGAGAAAATTGTCGAACTTGTATAAAAGAACTATTATTTCATGTGCCATTGTTGTAAAAAAATAGTTCTCTTAAG
>JBQTHA010000138.1:0-11478 GCA_052390375.1 Nitrosopumilaceae archaeon | reverse complement strand
GCCGGGAGAGAGATTTGAACTCTCGAACCCTTGCGAGTACGCGCTCTATGGTATAGTTATTTCCAGGCGCGCGCCCTACCAGGCTAGGCGACCCCGGCATTTTATTCGCCAGAATAACTGCTACAAGTCTGATTATATAATAGGTTATACTGGTGAGAAATTTTACGGGTTATTTGTGGATGTTTATTGTAATTGATTTTTTGACAGTCAGTGCTTCATCGGTTCCACTTGAAATAATCTTGTATGTTCCTGCCGATGCTTGATCGCCATCATTTTTGATCTGGTTCCATACGAAAATTATTTCTTGTTTTGGTTCAAGAGTGGATATAACCTGTGCAGCAATTGGAGTATAGAGTATTCTGCCATCCAATCCAGTAATCTGTAGACCATAGGATGTATCAGAGAAGGTCAAGGATCTAGTTCCTGAATTAATTATTTTTATTTTAATTTCTTCGGCTAGATCAAAATCTGTCTTATCAGTTACAATAGAAAGAGAGGAGCCTTCTACAAATTCTAATTGCTCCCCATTTTTTTGAGTTACTAAAAACAAACCAACTAAAGCTCCTGCTGTAATGCCAATAACTACTGCCAAAATCAGACCTCGGGGAAACATCGTCAGAATCCTAGCGTAAATGACTTTTATTTGTTAGTAGATTGTTTTGAGTGCCACCTTTTAGGATAGGTGCTAGGCGCCATTATGATTCGTTTTGTCTCAAATGCGTATCCCTTTGTATTTTCCTTAATATCATCTTCAGATAACAGTGATTTTGCAAGAGCCACAACTTCTCCTTTTTGAGTATAGATAGCCACAAGATCATCTTTTTTGAGATTAGGTGAGACTTGTAAAACTCCAGGAATTGCTAGTTGAGCCCCGTGACATAATGCATCTACTGCGGAATCACGGATTACAACTGATTTTAATTCACTTAATACATGTTCAATAGGTCTAATTAATTCCAAAAGTTTAGAATCATCTTTTTTTTCAGTCCATAAAGAATATGCATTTGCAAGCTCATGAAGAGTTACTAGATGTGAAGTTTCTGTAAATTGGTGAACTCTTGTGCGACGTAGCTCAATCATAGTAGCACCTGGGCCTAATATTTCGCCAATATCATAGATTAGCTTTCGGATATATGTTCCAGCTTCGCATAAAATTCGTAAAAGTAATAGACGTTCTTTTTGTTCTAACAATTCAAGCTCGTAAATGGTTCGTGTTCTTGTTTGCCTAAGAACGGCAGAACGTTGTGGAGGTTTTTGAAAAATTTCTCCTGTAAATTCTTCTAAAACTTTTTTTAGTTTTTCTTTAGAAGGCAGCGAATGTAATCTACCTAATGCATGGTACTCCTTTGGTCCGTAAAGCAAGACCTCTAATGCCTTGGTACCTTCTCCCAAACCCATTGGTAAAACTCCAGATACTTGAGGATCCAAAGTTCCACTATGACCTGCTTTAGGAATTTTTAAAATTCTTTTCAACCATGCCACAGTCTCATGACTCGTTGGTCCTGGAGGTTTGTCTAGTAAAATAAATCCATACTTTAGCAGCTGATCTAAACTTCGTTTATCATAATATGTACCATAATTGTCGTCAGTAATATCCTGATCAATTTCTGTAAGATTTTGCAATTGTTTTAGAGTCAAAGCATTGCTTTCACAGTGGATTTTGCAATTTCGAGAACCTTTGTGGCATCAAGTTCATCAGTATCGATAATTTTATCAAATATACTCAAGTTTTCACCAAAATCAAAGTTGTATAATTTCTTGTATAGTTTTTTGTTCTCTTCATATCTCTTTTTTACAATTGCAAGAGCTTCTTTTTCATCCATATTATCTCTAGTTTTCATTCTTCTTGCACTGTTTTCAAGCGTTCCAGCAAGCCAAATTTTGATACCATCGTCTACAAGCCAAGGTAGAGTATAACTGGTTATCACTATATTTCCTTGCAAAAAAAGTTCTCTTAGTTTGTTATCCACTTTTTTATCAAATTCTGGATTTTCACTTCGTTGACTCAAAAATTTCATTCCTTCAGACGTGTCCCACCAATCATCGCCACCTGTTTGGAAACCTTGCTCCTTGGCAATCTCCTTTAGAATGTCACCACCTCCAAGGTAAGTTAAATCAAACTCTTTTGCTAGTCCTTTTGCAACGGTAGTTTTTCCAATCGCAGGAGGGCCGGAAATAATTACTGATTTCTTCAACCTATATCCATTGAGGTTTTGGTAAGCTTCATTATAATGCCACTAAACGCAATTGATGTCAAAAAATACCAAGCCCAAAAATAAAGTTCGTTTTCTTGTTTACATATTTCACCGTCAACTTTTTCAGCAGTGCATGTAAGTTGGAAAAAATCTACAGGTATTACGTTTAAAGGAATAGGAGAAATAGCCACGGTATAGGCAAACATCTGTGGTAAGACGAAATAAAATATCAATAAGAGAGGAATAATTGTAATCATCATAGGCCTCATATTCATTTGCATCATTTCCATGCTCATCTTATTCATGTATGGAGATTTTTTGTTCAAGTTTGCAATTCTTTCTTTATCTTTAGAACGAAATGCTGCCATACGTTCCTTCTGCCAAGATCTTGTTTCCTGCATTATTCTTTTTAGCTTGACTCTATCAACTAATTTTCTTCTTACCCCTGCATTAAAAAGATTAAGCAATATGGAAATTCCTAGAATTCCTAAAGCAGATGGAAGCATTCCTTTGATAAGTGGATCTGCGCTGCCAAGTGGACCTTGATGTAGTCCAAATAAATCATCTTGCAGGAAAATTGAATCTAAAAAGTGCAAGACAAAACTAAATTCTGGAGTCATATCTCTATTGCAGATATCACGGTGTTGGCTGCTTCTTCAACCTTTCCTTCGGTATTGAGGACTGGTTTCATAGGAGAGCCTGAAAATACAGAACAGCTTGAAAGCATTGCATCATGTATTGCCATCTCTTTTTTGATACTGTCAATTGATACAATATCACGATTGCGAGTTGTATCCTTCATCCTACGATTATAGATTTCTTCAGGTCGAGCATAAACTGAAATAAAATTAGATGGTTTTATTATTTGTAAAACGTGATAGGGCAGCCCTGGGTAAAATCCTGCATTAGTTGCAATGAACGCATGAGTATCAATGATTACTAGATCATCTTTTAATTTTGCAATTTTTTCAGCTGCTAATCTTTGAAGATTTTTTTGTTCATCCATTGAAAGTTTTCTTAACTCATCTCTATCTTTAATGCCAATTTTTTTAGCTTCTTCAAACATTGCTGTTCCAAAACTTTGTACACTAACACTTTTTTTTCTATTATTTAGAATTTCTACAATTTTAGAAACAAGGGTAGATTTCCCAACGCCGGGAATTCCAACCATTACAACTTTCTTACTTTCTGCCAAGTAATGCACCAAGCCGTGGCATAACCACTTCTACTTGTTCCTTGATTAGTTGGTTGTAATAATTAATCAAGATATCCACCATTAACAGTATTCCAATTCCAGATCCAAATACTCCCAACACATCAGAAACTCCTGCTAACAATCCAAGTATAGCTGAACCGATTATAGTAACTGATGGGATGTATTTGTTAAGCAAGACCTCTATTGGTTCATTTGATCGTCTAAAGCCTGGTACCTGCACATCTGCATCAAGAAGATTCTTTGCAGCACTTTTCGGAGAAAGTCCTCCAAGTTCTACCCAAAGTCTTCCAAATACAATTACTATAGCAATCATAAAAATTACATAACCAACTGCTCTTAACGGATCTAATGCAACAACATCTAGTCCCCTTGGCGGAGTAATATAGTAAATTAATCCACCAATTGGTGTAGATGGACTCGTTGGATCAAACTGCGCTAAAATATTCATAAAAGCATTATTGTTTTGAGGGTTAACGTTTGCCCAAAGCATTTGTCCTATAAAGACAGCATTTGCAGTAAGTGCTGATGCTAAAATTACAGGAATGTTTGATACGTACATTAGTTTAATTGGATAAACTGCAGAAAATCCTCTATATTTTGTTGAGACAATTGGAATTTCTATCTTCATTCCTTGTGTATATACAAGAATAAGTAAAATTCCTGCAGTAAGACAAAGTCCGAATATACTTGGCAGTTGGTTATACCTAAAGAATACATTTGTAAGATCTCCTGCCATTGTTGACTCTCCTATAAACGGGAATATTCCTATAGAGAATCCATCACCAGCTGGGAGAGGACTAAACATACTCCAAAGAATTTGCTGAGCAACGCCTGCCATAATGAAAAGGCTGATTCCACTACCTAGTCCCCATCCTTTCTGAACAGTTTCATCCAAAAACATGATAATTATCGACGCGCCCATAAGCTGTCCAATTAGTACATACAGATGTGATGGTTCTGCCATACCTGGACCATACACAGCAATTCCATAAACTGCCGATTCAGCAATTATTACAATGTATGTTACAAGCTTAGTAGCTGTTTGAAAAACACCTCGCTCTTCTGGTTTTTTAAAATCAAATTTTAAAATGTCAGAACCTCTCAATAGCTGCATCAACAATCCTGCAGTTACTATTGGTCCAATTCCTAGCTCAACTAAGGTTCCTTGTTGGGATGCAAAAATTACTCTTGCAAAAGCAAGAAAGTCAAATTCTGGTGTTGTTGCACCGAAAAGTGGTGTTTGACCCATTATCATGTAGATGAGTAGAATACCACCACACCACAAAAGTCGTTTTTGTAGTGAGAGTTTCTTTTTAGGTTTTGGTACCTGAGGAAGATATGGTTCTGTTTTTGTTACTATTTTTCTGAGAAACGCAGTAGCGCTGCCTTCAGCCATTGTTTGCTAACACCTCGCCCCCTGCTTGCTTTACTTTTTCTTGTGCTGATGCAGTTGATTGATTTATCTTTACTGTGTATGCATTTGTTACTTGGCCTCCGCCTAGAAGTTTGTCATATCCCATACTGTTTAGGTCGAGAATGTTTTTTTCTCCTTCCTTTATTCCAGATTTTGCAAACAAGTCATCAAGGTCACGAACACTAGTCCATTTTTTTATGATATTTGGGTGAGGTGGATGAGTAGAATCATGACCAAAATGATCTGGGAATTCTTTTAACATGGTATGAACATGATGCTTCATCAATCCAGATTGACCAAGACCCCCTTTATGGCCACTTGCTCGGTGTTGTCCAACTTGGCCCCAACCATGGGTTCTTGAACCTCTAAGTTTTCGAGTTTTTCGTAATCTTGTAGGCAAGTTACATCATTCTCCTGATTAGTGTGTTTAATTCTTTATTGTGGCCAAGAACACCTTTTTGGCCATACAATTTTTTGGTACTTCTTTTAAATCCCTTTTTAGGAGGTGCCAAGGCAAACCAAGGTTTTAGTGGACTAAGTTTTGATAATGAGGATTTTCCTTCAGTAAGTGAAGATGCAAGTTCATCTATAGTTTTAAAGCCAATCTCTGCAAGGTCATCAGGAGTAATTTTTTTGTATCCTGCTTTTCTTCCTTTCTTGTCTAACAATTCTTTTGTTGTTGAGACATCGATTTCTTGCCAAGAAATATAATGCTGAATTTTTTTTAACATCCCCAATGTGTTGTCTTTAGCTGGAATAATAGTGGCTCTGAATTTCTTATCTAATTTTAAAAGTTTTAATGTAGTCACAGCCCAGTGTGGTACGTCTGCTTGTCCTGTAATTCTTAGAACTAAAAAAGCGTGGGCCATGATATTTATCCTTGACTAAATGTTTGACTGAGACATTGTAGTAGAGCCTTTGATGTTGAATTCATAGTATTTGTTGAACCCTTAGCAGTAGTCCAAGCATCCTTCAGACCTGCAAGTCTCAAAAGATTTCTAATCTTTCCTCCTGCAACTAATCCTAGTCCTCTAGGTGCAGGTAAAATTTCAATTGTTACGCTTCCACCCCTTCCACGAACTTTGAATGGGACTGAATGCTGTTTATCACATCTACATTCCCAGCTTCCACATCCTAATTTTACGGGACTAACGTTAAGATATGCTGCGTTGGTTGCTTTTTCAATTGCAATTCTCATCTGTTTTGATTTCCCACGGCCTACACCTAACCAGCCATTTTCATTACCTGCAGCTACTAATGCCTTAAATCTAGTTGATTGACCATTTGGTGTCATTTTTTGAACAATACCAACATCGATAACTTCTGTTTTCAGATCTGGTAAGAGTTTTTTCATTATACCTGCTTCCTGAATTCTATATCCATTCTCTAAAATTTCTTCCATGGCGGTAATTTCTCCAGAAGCAACTTTTTTTCCAAGGTTAGTTTTTGGAATCCAAACTTCTTCTTCTCTTGGTTTTCGTTCTCTTCTTGGGCGTTGCTGTCTTTGTCGTGTTTGACTCATACAGATTTTACCTCACTATCAATAGTTGATTTTACTTTTTCAACATCATTTTTTACCTTCAAATGTTGACCTTTGATTCTTTCTTCTGAAGGAAAAGCTTCTGGAGATGCAGGTATTTTTAGGCCAGCGTCTAGTACGCCCTTTAGTGCAGCTGCCATTCTTTGTGTATACTTGTCAGTACCACGGTATAAGATAGCATCTTTGCCGCCTTTTACTAGTGCTTTTTTACCAGCAAAGTAACCTGTGAGATAAGCAGCTGGAATACTTTTTCGTGAGCCATTCCAGCCTTTTTTAATTAAAAATCTAGAATGTGCAGATGCAATTACCTTGTCGCCTAATAGTTCAGGTTTGTGTAATTGGACTTGAATATTTTCATTTGAAATTTTAACGGTAACAAAATCTCTTTTACTTTTAAGTAAAGCTGTCCTTCGTCGATAGTTAGTTTTCTCATCTCTTAATCTACGTAATATTTTTGAATAGGCCATCTATACGCAGAAATTTGAAATTGCTCTTATAAACGTTAGATGCCCAATAACGACACCAAAAGAGCTTTTTGAGTATGTAATCTATTTTCTGCTTGGTCCCACACCACAGATTGTGGACCGTCAATAACAGAACTTGTGACTTCGTGTCCTCTTTTAGCAGGAAGGCAGTGCATAAAAATTGCATTTGATTTAGCTTTTTTCATTAAAGATGTGTTTACCTGAAATTTTGGAAGAAACTTTTTTTCTCTTTTTGTATCTATGTTA
The DNA here is from genome assembly GCA_052390375.1 of Nitrosopumilaceae archaeon. Lineage (GTDB taxonomy): Archaea > Thermoproteota > Nitrososphaeria > Nitrososphaerales > Nitrosopumilaceae > CSP1-1. The sequence goes on along the minus strand of JBQTHA010000138.1, from coordinate 4,382 downwards.
TGAATTGATGTAAATGTATCAGTCATTACAACGTCTGCATTTTTTATTGCAATTTCAGGATTAGTGATAGTTTCAATTTCAATATTCATTTTTGATTTTTTGATAACTTGGCTATCGGGTTCAAATCCTTTGGGAGTTGCAATAGATATGTTGATTCCTGATTTTGAACATCCGTAGATGAGAGAATTACAAACGTTATTGCCATCTCCAATCCACGCAATTTTTAGTCCTTGTAGTTTTTTCTTTTTTTCTTTAATGGTCATAAGATCTGCCAAAGTTTGGCATGGATGAAATGAATTAGATAGTCCATTAATCACTGGTACAGTTGAATTTTTTGATAGAATTTCAATCATTTTATGGTCATAAACTCGTGCCATAATGATGTCTGTATAACGTGATAATGTGCGTGCAGTATCTTCAATTGATTCTCCACGAGATAACTGAAGTTCATTTGCGGATAAATTCAAGGCATGACCGCCCAACTGGAACATACCAGTTTCAAAACTTACTCGTGTCCTAGTTGATGGTTTTTGAAAAATCATTGCTAATATCTTATTTTTGAGAATAGGTTTTGTCTTGCCATTTTTTAGTTCTTTTTTTAATTTAATTCCAAAATCTATAATGTGTGAAAGTTCATTGCTAGTTAGTTCCTCAAGCGTGAGAAAGTCTTTTGTTTTTAATTTCATTTCTTAAACCTACCAAATAGCGAGTGTTTCTTTTTAGGTTTTTCTAAATCATCTTTCATTGTGTGTGTATCAACCTCTTTGGAATTATCATATGTTTTTGGTCTACCATTTGAAATCCATTTCTTTATTTTAACAGATAGTTCTTGTGCTTGTTGGTCATTTTCTGGGGGTGGAGCATCAAATAAATCTGCATAAAGATTAATGTCTTTTGTGTCCAGTCCTTCAAATGGATCAGAGTCATTTGATGGTTTGATTTCATCATATTCTTTGGGAATTTCTGAATCCCTTGAAGACTCTACAATTGCTTGTGATTCAGATTCTTGTTGGAATACAGGTATAGTTTTTTCTACTTGTTTTGAATCTATTTTAGATTCTATTTCATGCACTTTCTCTTTAGCAATAGAAATCTCATTTTTGTCATATTTTCCAAACACAGTTTCAAGAAACAATTCTTTATCAAAAGTTTTAAGATCTTTGTATTCCTGTCCAACTCCTACATAAATAACCGGTGTCGAAGTAACTTTAACAATAGATAGAGCTGCTCCGCCACGGGCATCTGCATCACTTTTTGTTAAGATGGCTGCATCAAATTTTGTGTGTTCGTGGAATTCTTTAGCTTGATTAACAGTATCATTTCCTGCTAAAGAATCCCCAACAAAAATTTTAAAATCTGGCTTTACAACATTTATAATTTTAGTAATTTGGTCCATTAAATTTTTGCTTGTCTGCATTCTTCCAGCAGTGTCAACTAGAACACAATCTATCTTGTGTGATTTTGCATATAGTACTGCATCTCTTGCAACAGCAGCAGGGTCTGAACCATAGTTTTGTGCAACTATCTTTAGATTTAGTCTGCTGGTATGTTCCTTTAATTGTTCAATAGCGCCAGCCCTAAATGTATCAGCTGCTGCAACTACTACTGAGAATTTTGATTTCTGTAATAGATAAGCAAGTTTTGCTAGTGTAGTTGTTTTTCCTGTCCCGTTTATGCCCACAAACAAAATAATGTATGGTTGACCGGAATCTCTATTTGAAGTAATTTTTGAAAAAATATCAATTTTGCCAGCAGAATCAAACAAGCTAGAGATAGTTTGAATAAGACTATCTTTTACAAATTTTTCTATGTCTTTTTTATTTATCTTTGTTCCAATTAGTTTTTTCTTTAGATCAGATTTTATTGAATCTATAACTTCTGTGGCTACGTCTGATTCCAATAGGGAAATTTCCAGCTGAAATAATACATCTTCAATATCTTTTTCCCTAAGTTCTCTTTCACCTAAACTTTTAGCTGCGCTTGAAAAAGCATCACGTAAATTTTCAAACATCTTGTTTACCTTTACTGATTTTTATTTTGTGATATTTGAATAAGGCGATCCATTTCTTGTTTTCCTTGTTCTAAATTCGCCATCACATTTTGTTTTTGTACAGTAGTATCTCTTAGTGCTACCTCCATTTCTTTAATTCTAGCTTCGATAAAATTAATTGTAGAATTCTTATCTTTTTCTACAGCTACTCCAGCACCCAAATTTAATATGAACTTATCACCTGATGAAATGTTTGCTTTTACAAATGAACCCATACCAATTGGAACAAGCGTAGATGATTCTGGTTTTTCACTAATAGATTTTATTGATTCGATAGCAGAGGAAGCTTCTCCGATGATTCTAATTAGAGATTCTTCTTTTTGTGTTAATTGACCAAAATAATTTTCTAGCATTTGCATTTGATACATTAATTGTTGAGCTTGCTCTTCACTCATTTAAAACAAAATCTTTCCAGATGGCTATAAATGCATTCATATAAAAAATTAATTTAAAATTAAATTCAATAATAAAAAATAAAATAAAAAATTGGATAATTATTTTGCTTTAGAAAGTCTGTTATCTACTTCGTCCCAATTGACGACATTCCACCATGCAGAAATATAGTCAGGTCGTTTGTTTTGGTATTTTAGATAGTATGCATGTTCCCACACATCTAATCCCAACAGTGGTACAAGTTTCTCTGTAAGTGGGCTTGTTTGGTTTGGCATCGCTTTGTATTCTACTTTTTTTGATTTTTTATTATAAACAAGCCACCCCCAACCGCTTCCTTGAATTGTTGCTGTATTTTTTGAGAATTGTTCTTTAAAGTCTGAGAAATTTCCAAACGATTTGTTAATGGCGTCAGCGATTGCACCGCCAGGGGTTCCACCACCATTTGGTTTCATGTTGTTCCAAAATAGCTTATGGTTATCATATCCACCGCCATGGAAGTTTATTGCACCTCTTACATTTTCAGGAACCTTTTTTAGATTACCCAGAATTTCTAAAAGATCTTTATTTTGTAGATCTGGCTTAAGTTTTTCCAAGGCATCATTTAGTCCGTTGGTATAAGCTTGGTGATGTTTTGAGTGATGGATTTCCATAGTTTTTGCGTCAATGTGTGGTTCTAAAGCATCGTATGCATATGGCAATTTTGGTAGTTCGTATTTTGTCATAGTCAACCATCTACATCAAGATAATTTATGGGTTTAGTAAGGAATGTATTTTTTAGACATCAATATAAGTGAAAAATGATGATATCTTCAAACAAAATTATTTTCTTTGCAGTAATTCTAATATTTACAATCATTAGTTTTCAGTTTTTTAAAGAGGATAACAATTTTGAAATTTTCTTAGATAAGAGTGTGCCATACATCGGTACAACGCATCCAATGGAATTAGGTTTTGATGGGACAGGAATTAAAATTGCTGTTATAGATACAGGGGTTGATTATAATCATCCTGATCTTTTTGGATTTGGCAAAGATGGCAAGGTCATAGGGGGTTATGATTTTGTAGACAATGACAACTCGCCAATTGATACAAATGGTCATGGAACTGAGGTTGCAGGAATTATTGCAGCCGATGGACAATTACAAGGGGTTGCACCAAAATCAAAAATTTTAGCTTATAGGGTTTCAGAGAATGGTGAATCTGTTTCATCAGATTTGATAATTAAAGCAATAGAACAAGCAATTTTGGATGAAGCAGATGTCATTAACATTAGTTTAGGAGTGAATTTAACTAACAAAAAAATCGATAATACGGTAAACAAAGCAGTAGAACAAGGAATCATTGTAGTAACAGCTGCTGGAAATAATGGACCTGATGTAGGAACAATTGGAAGTCCTGGAATAAATCCCAATACCATTACTGTTGGTGCTACTTACAACAATATTACTGCAAGTTTAGTCTCAACTTTGGAAGTTGAGGGTAAAAAATATCAAGTATTACCAATGGTAGGAACAAGTCCATTAGACAAGCCTATCACAGCAGAAATTCATTTTGGGCAATATGGTAGAGAAAGGGATCTTGTAGACTTGAAGATAAAAGATTCTATTTTGCTAGTTGAACGGGGAAGTGATCTAGAAGGCGAGATTGTGTATTTTTCTGACAAAGAGAATAATGCTGCAAAGTTTGGAGCAAAAGCCATAATCGTTTACAATAATGAACATGGATTATTTTTTGGTGAGCTAACCCATGAGTTAGCAGGTCCAGATTATCAACCAACTATTCCTGCTGTATCAATGTCAGGAGAAGAAGGTTTGATATTAAAAAAACTTATTCAAAACAAAACATCTGGAACTTTAAATGTATTTTACCATCCAGATTTTGTTGCACATTTTAGCTCAAGAGGACCAGTTTCACCATTCTACATTAAACCTGATCTTGT
>JBQTHA010000137.1:0-28527 GCA_052390375.1 Nitrosopumilaceae archaeon | reverse complement strand
TTGTTAGTAAAGTTGAGTTGACTGCGACTACTACTATGAATAAGTAGTGTGTACATCGTCTAAGCCAGACCATTATCAGGTAGATGATAGGGTCAGTATATAAAATTTTACAAGATTATCGATCTCGCATATGGTAGAAAATCAAGAAAAATGAAAAAAGTAGGAACGATTTACGTTTCTTAGAAACCGACGTATAACGATATTAAGACCGTGATTACAGCTACTGCAGCTACTACTCCGGCAACTAAACCATTACTGTTCTTTCTGGTACCCTCTTCCATTACTTTGATGCAGAAGATGTAGCCTATTGCCTCAATAATTGTCAAGACAATGAAAGCATAGTGACCACTGTTTGTTGGATATGCCCATGGATAATAGAAGTATCCTGCGGCAGTTCCGCCAAAGGTAGCTAACCAAGCTGCAATGAAGGATATCGTTATCATGCCTGTCATGTTTTCAACACGACGGCCGATCATTCGCTCAACATCAGCGCTAGTTCCTCCAGAACCACCCGCTGAACCAAATCCCTTCGGTAGAGTCATTTGGGTTTATACTATTAAGAATACTTTTAAGTCTTTCTTAAATTCTCAGCCTGGTTCGATCTAAGAGTTTTATATAAAAAGAGAAAAAAGTGCGATTATTCGCATTTTTTTGTTTATGGAATGGATCTGCTGTACAGTTTGCCTTCTAAGGCCATCTTGTACATTTCAGCAACATAGGGGTTTTCACCTGGTGTTTCTGCGCCAAGTTCAACCAGTCTTGCATATACTCTTACTACGTAAGCAAGAGCGCCCATAAAGGCTACTACAACACCCATGTTAAACATCCAATGATTTGGTACTGCAAAGATTTCCTCTACAAACCAAAAGTGCCACATCTCATTGACTCCAATTGTAAACATGGTTGCAAGATAACCTAGAATAGTCATCTTCAGACCAGTGTTCATTGAGTTATTTGGACCTCTGAGAACTGGTACTCTTCTATCATAAATTGCAGCAGCACCCCATCCGAGTGGCAAAGTAATGAAATGTGAATATAGCCACCAGTGAGCTGGAGTAAATGCACTATCTCTGATAGAGGTTTGATGTAGAGAACCGTCAACAAAGTTGTCGACTTCTACCGATGCAGCAGTTGATCCCATAGCGATAACGATAAGCCAGATCTTTTTTAGTCTCTGGATTTCGACCTCTTTGGGAATTAGTGCCGGCATTTGTGCCATACACACATGTAGTCTTAATTCTAAATATAAGGCATGAGTTCTGAAAAATTGGTTTTTATTAGAATTAATTAGTGTCTAATTAATAAAATTCATAAAAATTTTTATTTTTTCTTTAGAAAATATATAAGATTTTTATCACTTTTAGAGGAGATTTCATTGTTAATCATTGATGTTAATCAATCAAACTGATCCCTGGTTGATGATAATTAAGGTAAAACATATATCGTTCTTAGTGGGCTCATTTGGTAATTAACGGGATAACTATGGTCGATAAAAAATTAATCGTTGTAGGGCTCAGTGTTGTACTAGCACTTGGAACAATTGGATTCAATTGGATTGATTCTATACTTCCATCAGCTGAAGCACACGGTGTCCAAGCACAACTACAAAGTCGTTTCGTAAGAATTGAAGATGAGACCTTTAACAGACAATCTCTAGCAACAGGAGAACAATTATGCCTTAGTGGAAAATTTGTTAGTCTTGTTACAAGAGACTTAAGAGCATGGAACTCAATCTTCTCTGAATCAACAAATGCTGGCAATAGATGGGAAATTATGACAAGAGACCCACCTGGCAATGTATTTGATCTTCCAGGAAACGGGGTGGTCCCATACCAAATTTGCGCAAAAGCACTTGAACCAGGAGTATATCACGTACATACTCAACTCAATGTTGCCTCAGTAGGTCCTGGACTTGGTCCTGGACAAACAGTAGTTGTTGATGGAGATTTCATTCTCAAACCAATTCCGTACACTAACATTGCATATCAATCAATAATGATTGGTGTTGCATATGTAGTGACATTTGCGACACGACCTTGGCAAGTAATCTAAAATAAAACTCCTCCCTTTTTCATTTTATCTGTAAACCATTAGTCATATTTTTTGATGCATATTTTCATACTTTATGAATTAAAATCTTATCTTGGATGCAATACATCAAAGTATAGGACAAAATAATGACCATTAGTTTTAAAATTAAACGTCTGGATATTCATCAGAGTTACTTTAAGGGCAAAGTCGAATTTAGAGGAGACGAATATACAATTAACATCCAAAATGAAAGAAGAGGCAAAGTACTCAAACTTCCATTTAAGCCAAAAGTAAAAAATGAAAAAATGTTGGCAAGACTAACAGGTCCTGGGGATATTTTCATTGAAGATTATCTACCATATAGAGGAGAGTCTGAATGGGTAGAAATTGACTCTGATGAAATAACATTTTACATTGCTGATCATCAGGATCAATTTGATACACTTGAAATCATAGACGACATTAAGGGACTTTTATAGAAAGGACTTTAAGTAAATCTCTATGATTTTTAGGCATGATATGGCCAGGGATGGGAGATCCTAGCAAACGCAAAAAGACAATCAAGTATCTTCTCATTACTGCTGGAATTGCTATTGCAGTAGGACTAGGAAGTTCAGCTGTTCAGGGTATTCTTAATGCAGATAATCCACTTAGAGTTTGCATAGACAATAGAGACACGCCATACAAAATTTCTGCCACTTTAGAATTATTTGTGGATGGTAAAAAGGCGGAGGTGCCATCAAATATTGGAATCAGTGAGGGTTGTACACATTCGCTTCATACAATTACAAATGATGGGACAATCTATGCACAATGGCAAGAAGAGTATCCTTTTGAAGTAGGGCACTTTTTGTGGACTTGGACCACTTATCATGAAGGGGGTTTTCCAATGAGAGATATGGATCAGAGTAAATCAAGAATTTTAGTTAATGGTGTTGAATCTCCAAATTTTCTCAATACTCCTTTGGTAGATGGATATCATTACAAAGCAGAATTTCAGACTAAAGATTATGATGAGACAAAAGATAAGGACTTTTTACCACCTGATCTCTAGGTGGACAAATTAATCTTTTTGTCTGATTAAAAAATAATGAAAAGAAGAAAAGAAAATGATTTTACCAGTATTTGCCGTTGTCAGGTATTAGACCGATGCCTTCTTTTTCGAAGTGTCTGTCTAGTTCATCGACCCATCTTTCACGGTTGTCTTTGTATGACCATCCGTGAACACGTAACCAGAATGCAATAATTCCAAGTAGGAATACTGTAAACATTATGGTACCGAAAATGTATACCATTACATCGTAAAATAGTGGGTCATAATTTGGTCCTAATTGTCCTGTAACCGTTGACAAAATGCTTAGGATTGTGCCCAGTAAAGGAATCATTGAATATGAAAATTACACACGTACGATATATACATTTCCTTTATTCTCAAACAAGAAGAGATCAAAAAATAAAACGAACTAGAGATGGAATTAAAATAAGAAAAGAGAAGGTTGTTTAACCTCTTCCTTGAGCTGCGTATTTTCCAGATTTTCCTTTGAAGAACAAGGCCCCTGCAATTCCTCCAAATACTGCTGCTGCAATTGCTGAAGCACCCAAGACACCATCTGCTGCTAGATATGGTGTACCAGAACCAGTAGACGGATTGGCTTCTGCTGCCTCTACTTTTCGTCTTGCAAGCTCTAATGTTTCTTCTAAAGTACGCGCACCGGTTTCACCTTCATCGCCGACATTACCCATGTACTGTGCAAAAGCTAACCCACTAGCTCCATAGTAACCAAGTACATAGACAGCGAAAATGGTTGCAATTAGTAAGGTTTTGTTCATATCGATTACCTGTTGAAGGAATGCTAGCAGTGTCTATTTAACTTTTTTCTCGATATCAATTTTAGAAATAATTAGTGTGATCGCTTTAAGTAACGTTTATGTTTGTTCTTCAGGCACGATTTGCATGGGCAGATTACACACCCACAATCATGGAAAATCACATTCCACAAGACCAGTAGAACTCAAAAAACCATCATGGGTAACTCAAAGTCCAAAAGAAATTGAAGAGATGATTGTAAAATATGGAAAAGATGGATTACCACCAAGCATGATCGGAATCAAGTTACGAGATCAACATGCAATTCCACTTGTTAAACCAATAATCAATAAGGGTATAGCACAGGTTCTAGATGAGAATAAATCAAGTCAAGAAATACCTGAAGATTTGAATAATATTGTAATGAAAGCAGTTGGTTTGCAAAATCACTTAAAAACAAACAGAAATGATAATCGAAATGTTAGATCGCTTGAGCTAATAGAAGCCAAAGTACACAGACTTTCAGTTTATTATAAGAAGATTGGGCGAATTCCTAAAACTTGGAAATATAAGTCCGTAGTCGCTCAACTTGAGTAATGGAAAAAGGTTTAGACCAGGCATTAACAAATTTTAAAGATAAAATCGCGGATTGTATAAAATCAAAAAAAAGTATCTCAGTTATCACTCACATAGATTGTGATGGAATTACATCTGGCAGTATTATATCAAAGGCACTAATTCGGGCAGGAGCAAATTGTACTGTAACTACAGCAAAGGAGTTAAACAAAAAAGTAATTGAAAAATTACGTGAAGATCATAGAGATTTTCATGTGATAACTGATCTTGGCGGAGGCTTTGGAAAGTCTCTTGATGAGAATCTGACTGACAAGTGGTTTGTTCTTGATCATCATCAGATTCCCCAAGAAGAGTTTGATAATGAACGGGTCATCAATGCTTGGAAATATGGAATCGATGGAGGAACCCAGATCAGTGCTGGGGGAATGGCATATCAAGCAGCGAAAGTTCTTGATGATAAAAATACTGAGCTTGCATGGATAGCAGTTGTTTCGGCACTAGGGGATAGACAAGACCAGGGCGAAAAAAAATCATTTACTGGAATTAACTTGGAAATTGCAAATGCTGCAAAAAATTCTGGTCAGATGGAAATTGATTTGGATTTGTTACTTGTGGGAAGAGAAACAAGACCGTTACCTGATGCACTAGCCTTTACATCTCAGCCATTTATTGAGGGACTCACATGGAATAGAGATGCTTGTCTTTCTTTACTTAATTCATCTGGGATAAAACTAAAAGATGGTGGACGCTGGCGGGTTCCAGCTGAACTAAATGAAGATGAAAAACGAATGGTTATCGAATCTATTTCTAAATTCACATCTGGAAAAAATGCTACTGAGATAATGGATGAATTAATTGGATATACATACACTTTTCCAAGAGAAGACAGAGGAAGCTTTCTGAGAGATGGAAGAGAGTTTTCAACTATGTTAAACTCTTGTGGACGAATTCAAAAGGCAGGGGTTGGAATTGCCATATGTATGGGAGATAGAACCAAGATGCTCAAAGAAGGAGAAAATATTCTAGTAGGATATAGAAAGATGATCAGAAATTACATGAACATTATAGCAAATGAACGGTGGAGAACTAGTGATACAACAAATTGTGTGATGGTAAATGCTGAAGGAGTCGTCCCTGAAACTATGACAGGAACAATTTCATCTCTTATTGCAGGATCACCAAAAAATGCTGGAAAGATTGTAATTCTGCGAACAGATGGAGAGGAAGGCACGATAAAGTTTTCGTCAAGAAAATCATATAGTTGCAAATCAGAGGTAAACCTTAGTAATTTAATGCGAACCGGAGCAGAAAAGTTTGAGGGAGTAGGCGGGGGTCATGATGCTGCAGCTGGGGCTAGAATAACTAAAGACAAATTGGATGGTTTCTTAGATTATTTGGAACAAAATGTCCTTAACGTGCAAAGTGCAGGTAACTCTCAATAACATATCTGAGAAAAAGGCGCATGCCGTCAGAATGGCATTAGAGCCAGACAATGTAAATTTCCCAGAAAACTTGACCCTAGAAGTAGAAAATGTTGATAACAAACTTGTTTTTAATTTTCAAAGTCAGGGTAATATGAAGAAATTAATAGCAACGGTTGATGAGGTTTTAGAACATGTCCAAGTTGCACTCAAAGTGATAGAGTAATGCTTGATCCTAAAATTATCAGAGAAGAGCCTGAAATTATTCGAAAGATGCTAAAAAATAGAGCAATTGATTTTGACTTTGATGGACTAGTTCAATGTGACAAACAAAGACGTGAACTCATCATTAAAACAGATGAGCTTAGAAAGAAACGAAATGATGTGTCCTTAGAAATTGCACAGAAGAAAAAAGCTGGACAAGATTCTGCTCCATTGCTTGAAATGATGAAAGAGGTTTCTCAAAAATTAGAAGAGATGGAGAAAACACAAAACAAGGTTGAAGTAGATTACAAAAAACTAGCACTAACAATTCCTAACCTAATTCATGAATCAGTTCCAATTGGAGCGGATGAAACTGCAAATAAAGAGATTAAAAAATGTGGAGAACCTCCTAGATTAGATTTTAAAATACAAGATCATGTGGATTTTTCAACAAGTTTGGATCTTGTAGATCTTGAACGAGCGGCAAAGGTAGCTGGAGCAAGATTTTATTTTTTAAAAAATGATCTTGTGAAACTAAACCAAGCCTTAATTCAATATGCCCTTGACTTTCTTTCCAAAAAAAAATACAGTCTAATTCAACCTCCATATATGATCAATCGTAATTCTATGGAAGGTGCAATTATTGCTGAAGATTTTGAAAATGTCATTTACAAAGTTGAAGATGAGGATCTTTATCTGATAGGTACATCAGAACATGCAATTGCAGCTATGCACTCTGATGAAATCTTAGATGGAACAAAATTACCATTTAGATATGCAGGAATAAGTCCATGTTTTAGAAAAGAAGCAGGAGCTCATGGCAAAGATCAGAAAGGAATTTTTCGTGTGCACCAATTTGAAAAAATAGAACAATTTGTTTTTTCCAGACCTGAGGATTCTTGGAAGGAACACGAACTCATGCTCTCAATTGCTGAAGAATTTTACAAAAATCTAGGAATTCCCTACAAAGTAATGCTTCTATCAAGTGGAGATATGGGAAAAATTTCTGCAAAGACGTATGATATAGAAGCATGGATGGGTGGTCAAAATGCCTATAGAGAAATTGTTTCTTGCTCAAATTGTTTGGAATATCAGGCAAGAAGATTAAAGATTAGATTTCGAGATAAGACCAATGAACAAACTCAGTATCTTCACACCTTAAACAGTACTCTTGTGGCAACAACAAGGACTTTAGTTGCCATCATGGAAAATTTTCAAACAAAAGATGGTCACATCAACGTTCCAGAAGTTTTACAGAGATATGTTAGAAAAAACACAATCTAAATTCAGTACCACTTATATTTTGGCTCAAAAGGTCGATATTAGTTGGCTCGCCGAACAACAAAAGTAAAGGACAAGTGGAGAGAGAAAAGATGGGTAAATGTATATGCACCAGATTCATTTAACAATGTTCCAATAGCGTATATTCCCATCACTGATGATGAAAATGCAAAAGGAAGAGTAATTGAAGTAACGCTTTTTGATATTCTAAAGGGAGATCCCTCCCAGCACCAATACAAGATGTACTTTCAAATTAACAAAGTCGAAGGCGAAAAAGCTACTACGATTTTTAAAAGATATGAATATGCAAAAGAATTTTTGAGAAGTTTGATTAGACGTGGTTCATCTAGGATTACATTTATGCTTGAAGTAAAAACAAAGGATGGTTATATTTTCCGAATTAAGGTTATAGCACTAACACATAGAAAACTAAACACCTCTAGAAAACATGCATTCAGATTGATTGCAAAAGATGTTATGGAAAAAACGATACCTCAGATGACAATTGACCAGTTTGTCCAAGCAACATGTTATGGAAAAATAAACTCTGACATTATGGCAGCCACTAAAAAAGTCATTAGAATGAGACATGTTGGATTAGAAAAAGTAAAACTTGTTAGAACAGCAGAAGCTGAAATTGCCCTTCTTAAGGCTTAGAATTAATTTAGAATATTTTCTTAGTTAAAAGATGGCCGATAAGCTTGAAGTTACAGTAGAGATAATTGTTCACGCGACAGAAGATGTTGAAAAAATTTTAGATTCATTTTTTAAGCTATTTAAGATTCCAAAAGATGAGTTTTCTCGGCAAAACCTTACTGGACATTTTGATAATCCAATAACTTTGCTTAGTGCCAAAATTAAAAAAAAGGATGCCAAAAGCTTTTTAGAAAAATTGGTTTCAAAAATCCCAAAAGATGAGTTTGAAGCATTAATTGATGATATTGAGAATCGGTTACAAGATTCAACATTGCATTTGAGATTTGGAAAGCAGGATATGATTAGAGGAAAAATGATACAAGAGGAAAAAGATGCAATAAAGTTTAAGATAGTCACACCTGCCTACAACAAAAAAGATACTGTCAAAAATTATGTTACACTCTTGACTGGTAAAAGTAAATGAAATAAATTTCTTGGATAGAATTTAATAGTATTATTCTGTATGACGGAATGGGAATGAGGAGATATTAGCCGCTCCAGTCTGAGCAAATATGCTTTGAAGAAGCCGCGACGAACTGACCCAAAAATTTATTGTGGTTTTAGGATTATTTTAAATACAGTTGTTCTAGTTGGGTAGCTATGAATACAGATTATGATGTGATCGTAGCTGGAGGAGGACTTGCAGGTACTATTGCAGCACAATCAGTTTCATACTATTCTAAACAAAAACTATCAATTTTAGTAATTGATCGAAGTACACAGTTTACACCAGGTCAAAAAAATATTAGTGGTTGGACTTGCGGTGATGCAGTAAGCAAAGAAACAGTTGACTTTATGACAGAGCGAATCAAGATTCACTGGACAGAGCCTGAGATTGAGCATCATGTAAAGGGGGTGATGGCATTTTCGCCAGATAGAGAAACATCCATTCCGTTTGATGGAGACGGTTATATGCTAAACAGACAAAAACTTCCAGAAGTTCAGAACCAAAGAGCCCAAAAAATGGGAGTCAAGTTTGATTTTGAAATTAATCTAACTGGGCTTTTGTATGAGGGCAATCAAGTCACTGGCGTACAAGGAATTGATAACAAAACTAAACAACCATACAAGAAAACTGGCAAAATTGTAATTGATGCAACTGGGATAACATCGATGCTACGAAATCAGATTCAAAACACTACAAAAATTGAGAGAAAAATTGACAGACGGGATGTAGAATCTACTGGACGTCACATAATGTATTTTGAGAAAGGAGAGCAAGATCTATCTGAATTTGATCCTAATTATTGTATCATACATCTTGATCAAGATATTGCACCAGGTGGATATGGCTGGGTTTTTCCTAAAGGAGAAAACAAGGTAAACATTGGATTAGGGGTTGAAAAAACAATTTTAGATAAACGAAACAAAAGACTAGGAAAAAACGATAATGTTTCTAGTCTTATAGAGGAATACCTTCATCGAAACAAAGCAATCAAAAATCCTAGACTATCAACTGACCCAATTGATAAAAACAATGCGACTGGAAACTTTCAGGTATCAGTAAGACGACAAAATGATTGTTTAGTGGCAAATGGTTACATGTTAGTTGGAGACTCTGCATGGATGCCAAAGCCACTTGATGCAGGAGGTATTGGTCCTGCTCTAGTTGCTGGCACTCTAATCGGGAAAGTGGTTGCAGAATCTATAGAATCAGGAGATGTAACTGAGCGAGGATTGTGGAAATACAATAAGAATTTCATTAATGAATATGGATACAAAACAGCTGGTCTTGAGATATTTCGTAGATTAATTCAGACACTGACTAATGAACAAATCAGCTACGGCATGAAACACTTTTTGGGAAATCTTGATGTTGAGGCAATCTCAAAGGGTGAGCATCCAGATTTTAGTGCATTAAGCAAAATAGGAATGATGATTCGAGGAGCTCTCAACAAAAAACTTGCTGACGGACTTCGATTTACAACCCAAGTAAATAGTTGGTTGACAAAACATTACTATGATTTTCCAGAAACTCCGGATGGATTTGAAAAGTGGCGAAAAGAATTACATGAGAAATTAGATGAATCCAACGTGAAATTGGAAGCGTACTATAATTAACGAGTTTTTTTCAATAAAGTTTAATCAGATTTTTTCAATCAATTTTGTAATAAAATTCAAACTTAATCCAATATGAACGGCTAGTCATGTACTGTCTGCATGCCGGCCTCACTGTGGGATATTCCTACCTGGTTTAATTGGTACTGGTGGGGTCTTGACGATATAGAAAAAGAAGATCCAAATGAAGTATCTATAATAAAAGAAGAACCTGAACTAATACAAGACAAACCAAAAAGAAAAGTAGCAAGAAAAAAGACAGCAGCTAAACCAAAAGAAACAATTCAGCTAATCTTGCGACCAACCATATTAGAGGAGCTAGAAAAAGAAGCACAAGGAGTTGATTCTACCCTGAATCAATTAATTCAAATTATTTTAGAAGCTCATATTGAATCAAAGGACAATCATCCTATAGAATTAGAATCGTGGAAATGCAGTTTTTGTGATCCACAAGAAGAGTTTGTAGATTATTTCAAGTACTCTGAGCATTTTTTTGCAAAACACATGCAACCAGGATTGGAAAAATTATCTAAAATAAACAACGATAATTGAATACCAGTTAAATGCTAATTATGCCATTATCTTGATAGAATTTAATTCCAGATACATATTCGTCATCTGAAATTTTTCCTTCTGACCACCATTGTGATATTTGTTGAACCCATGGAGGAAGTTTGGGAGTATCATCTAGATCAAAATCGATTTTACTAATTGGAACAATGTCGAGTCCTTCAATTTTAAGGCGATCTAATAGTAATTCTAGTTCTCTTATTTGATTCCAATTAATTTCGTTTAGATGTTCTTCTCCCTCAATCACAGAAAATTCTTGAGGATGCATCATTACTACTGCAAACCCATATTGTGAAATGCTTTTTTGAATTTGTGATAGTGTTAGCTTATGATTAATTCCTGTAAAGAGCGAATTTTCTAAATATAATTCGCCAGTTGATGCACCGGTGGGAAAACTATACAGCTGTGCATCGATCATAGGATATGGAGGATTTGCTATGATAGTACTTGAGCTAAAATGAGTAATATCATTTTCATTCATTGCAGAAATTGTATCATTATTGTATTCATTATAAGGTGGGATAAACACTGTAGGTGTTACACCAAATATATTTTGCAACTGCTCATTTGTATTTTTTATTAACTGACTTTGGGTTTCCTTATCATATTCTGTAAAATCTTCATGTTTCCAGCCATGATTTGCAATCTCTAAAAGATTGCTAGAAATGCTTTGATTTATGTAAGAAACAATTTGTATATCTTCACCAATTTCACTTCCAATTATTCCAATTGTAAGAGGTACATCTCTTTCGTTAAAAATTTCCATTATCTCTATTTGTACATCATTTATCCAATAGTCTTGAATATCATCAAGCCTAAAGGCAACACAATTACAACTAGTTATTTCAGATATATTTTCCTCAAGAGAATCAGGTTCTAAATTATCAGTTTCCAGATTGGATTCTAAAAATTGTTCAGCAATTACCTCAATTTCATTTGTATCGCCTAAAATTGAGACTGTTTTGTTTACAAAATACGTAAAGTGATTTGCATCAATATCTTTGACTAGTAAACGATAATTTCCTACATGAAGATTAGAAAAGTATGCTTCACTATGAGTATTAAATTCTGATCTTGCAACTTGATTGTTTTCTTTATCATATAACTCTGCAACATACTTACCGTTATCAGAGGCAATTGGTTTCAAATCCATATTGTATGCATATAGAGTAATTAGAGAATTTACCATAGTAGGCCAAGGCGTAGTAATTTGGATGTCCTTTGTGAAACCTGGCAATAATTTTATTGGAGAATATGTATGAGTGATGTTTTCAGCAATTGAAACTTCAATTTGGTAAAAATCACCTTCACGAATTGTTGGAAGCGAACTAAAACTTAGTGTAGATCCATCTTTGTCTGAAAAATCTTTACGTAGAATTTTTCCATCATGATTTTTTATAATTACTGTTGCCCCAACTATCGGAGTATAGTTATCATTATAGAGAATTTGTAAATTCATTCCACTTGATTTAGGTAAAATAAAATCAATTTGTTCATGATTATTTTTAATATTTATTATTGAAGAACCAGCAAACATACCATTTACAAACCCATCTAATCTGTACTTATGATCAACTGGCAATGAGGCAACAAAATATGGATAATCTGATTTTGGTTTTAATTCAGTATAAAGAGTATCTTTGGCGTATTGATACACTTTAAAGACAACGTTGGATGCTGCGGTTCTATCTCCATTTGAATTTTTGATGTCAATTTCTACTTGTGAAAGATCTTCACCAAAAACAGGTATTATTGATTGGATAATAAAAAAAAGTGCAAGTATAGAAACTATAGGTGTAGAAATTACTGCAATGTTTTGTTTAGTTTTAAATTTCATTGTTGATTAGGCACCTATCTTATCATCTGGTTTTTCTAAAGAGATCAATTCCACTTCGTGAATAATGGTACGCATATTGCCAGTTGATTCTATTGCAATAGGGTATCTTTCATCAGAACCATGACGTGGATGTTGGAAGACATAGCCTACTGATGATTTAGAGATTAGACAGTCGTCTTGTACTTCATATATTGTAGCAGTAGTTTTTTGTCCCAATACCAAGATGTCCATTTGATATGTTACATCTTCAATTGGAACAAACGTGTTTGTTGCCAAGAGATCTCCTTGTTTTGGTTCTTGATCTTGTTCTAAATTACGTACTACAGGCCAAACAGAAACTAGACCAAATTTATCATATTGTAATGAGAGATATGCGCCTACCCAATCATGACCTGGATCCCAATCAGGTTCAAAATCATAAGTTACACGAAAATACGAATTATCTCTTTGACCAGAATCAGTAAACTGAATCCATTCAGCTGGAAGATATTTAGCATATGGGAATGAAAGTTTTGTATCTTTATCAGATAATCCTAACTGGTTTAAGGTAAACTTTACCCTTAATGCAAAATTTTCTGGTACGGGTGCAGAGCTAATCATTCTTGCATGGTCTCCATTTGTGATGTATTGAGAATTTCGAACATTGAGCAAGCGTAATTCATAATCATTGGGATTAGATGGATTTTGATCTATATCATATACACCGTATTGTGGTCTACCATGTGGTGGAAACCAAACTCCATTTGTTGGATTAGAATTTTTTTGTAATCCATGTTGTATCCTAAGATCATCAAAAATTATTTTTTGATTTGTAGAATTCTCGTTGAATTTGATAATTAGATGAATCTTTTGAAGTTGAGATAAATCTACATTTCCATTGTCTGTAAATTCGTCAGATCTCCAGAGTAGATAGTTCCAACCAGATGCCAAAATAAAATCAACCCATCTTTCGATTTTAGAATCACCATCAGGATAAGTAAGGTCTGGGAAACTTTCATCATCGCTAAACGTGTTTTCTGATGAAGTATGAACATTAACGAGAGTGGAGTATTCTCGAAGATTTCCAAACTCGTCTTCAAGAATAATATTTACATTATCAATATTCTTGGCATTCTCAATTTTTATCCACATTGTAATATATCCAAAATTTTCAAATTGTTTTATATTCTGTGTACGATCAAAGTTTTTGGTTAGGGTTAATTCGTTTTCTCCCGTAAGAGCATAAAATGCAGATCCATGTCCTCCATAATATTCATCACTACGTTGAAGTTGGTTTATCTTGCCGTTTACATTCCATGATTGAATGTTTTCAAAATGATCAAGAACTAACTGATTTTCAGAATAACGATCAAAATTATCATATAGATATTGTATTGTTCTATCGTTGTCTAGGAATAACCCAGGAATTTTTTTTGAATAAATATTATTATATTCTGATTTTGTCCAGGCAACATCAAATAGTGTATTATCCTGACACGATGTTTTTAATATATTGTTAATTGGATAACCATCAATAGATAATGTCAAACTAAAAATGAGTATTACTGAGATTACTCCGCTTAAAAATAATTTATTGAAAAAAATATTTTTCATAATTTTACCTTGTTAACCATTGATTTTTTCGCAGTGTCAGAATAGCTGGAATTACCAACCAAGATAATCCAAATGATGCAAATAGATTCATGAAAGGTTTGAACTTCCAAGTTTTAGTTGTTGGATCTCTGAATTTGTAATCCAATCCCTGTGCAAATCCTGTGAAAAACGAACCTATTACGAATACCATCGGAATCCAATAGTGGCCATGGAATACAGGAGAGTACACAAAGACTATCATAATTATGGCTGGTGCAGAAAAGGTAGTCATAAATTCAATATAGAATATAATTGCAATTATTGGATTTTTTTTCCAGAAAAATGTGCTAGCAAAGAAATTAGAACGAATGTATCCTTTCTTCCATCGGGTTTGCTGTCGAATGTAACCTTTAATTTTTTCAGGAACTTCAGTGTAAACAATTGCGGATGCAACATAAACTGATTTCCACTCTATGATGGAGGCAGCAGTTAACATTCGATCTTCTGCATCATCATATTTTGCATTAGCCTGCATAATTTTTTCAGAGATTGGAGCCAGGTGTGTTTTACCCCATTCGTTTGCATAGACGTATGTGGTCAAATCTCGATCATCACTATTTTGTATTTTTGCTTTAATCCAATATGGAATGAATCGTTCAATGGCTTTTCGTCTGTAACCTGCCAAGCAACCAGAACAACACATTACAGTATTGAGAGTACTTTCTGTAGTTTTGTGAATGTTAAAGGCATAGTCATACCAACAATCTTGACATTTTGTAAGTAGATTTTTGTTAGAATTCCAGACCTTTGCATATCCTACAACTGCACCAATTTTTGGATCAGAATCAAAGGCTTTCATAAATTCTTTAATTGCTTTTTTATCAACTACACTGTCTGAATCAATTAGAATAACATACTCTCCAGTTGAATTATAAAAACCAGTTGCAACAGCTAACCTCTTGCCTTCATTTTTCTTGTGAATTACCTTAAGGCTAGGGTATTTTTTTGCTAGTTCGTCTAAAATCTTTTTAGTATTATCTTTGCTACCATCATTTACAGCTACAACTTGAATATTTTTGTAAGTTGAATTGTATATAGCATCAATGACATGGCTTATCATTGCTTCTTGATTAAATATTGGTATTATCACACTAACTAGATCATTTTTTGCAATTCCATTTATTGCAGGATTTCGATAAAAAAGCCATCCAACAATTAAAACGATAAATGAATGCAATGGCATGAGGGTAGCATAAACTATTAATGGTGAGCTAATCCGTAATCCTTCTAGTAGATTATATTCTATTACAGCAATCAGACCAGCAAGTGCTGCAATTCTTAGGATCCAGCCCCTTTTTTTGACAATTATTTTTCCATCTTCTGAAATTTTTTGATTACATTGAATATGCTGTGGCTTTTCTAGGAGCTGTTGGCTCAAAATTTAACATCTCCTAGCAATCTAGTAGTGAGATCTAGGTGGGTTAGTTCAGATGCACTAACAAAGTGAACTTTATCTGATTTCATATTTGAGATAAAATCATCTATTTCTTTGACAGGAGTAGTATTATCATAATTAATCATTAGAGGGCTTGTGCTAAACTGTAGATTTTTGAAGAACCCCACATTATGATAGGCGCCATCATATGAAGTAAGATTGTATTTTACGTAATGATCTTCAGAAAATTGATTGTATTGTTTATCATAAGAAAAATCTGCTAAAATGCCAGCACGGTTTAAGATAGAATAGATATTATCATCGGTATTGCCGTTAGGAGCTTTAAATAATTTTGAATCTAAATTGCCAGCTTTATCAACTGCATTTTTTCCTTTTTCAACTTCTCTGAGCTGAACTGTATAGTCTGAGATTTTATCTAATTCGACGTAATTATAGGTCTGGCTACCAATGTCAATATCATTAGCAAATGCTTGTACACATTGAGGGTATTGTTCAGCTACTCTACCTGTTATAAATACAACAGCCTTTACGTTATTTTTTTCTAGAGTTTGAGAAAGATCATAACACCAATCTGGCATATTATTATTATCAATAATGTCAAAAGAAAGAAGAACTGGTCGTGATTCTGGTGTCTCAAAGAAAATAAATACAAACGACAAAATGCTTACTGAAACTACTAGTGAGGTACTTATCATTCCAGCACGCACTATGTTCATTTAATTCACCGATTTAATGACACAGGAATATGGTGTGCACTAGATTGTTCAATGTGTATTCTGTATTGATGATCAATTTTTTTTGCAGCTTCGATAACACTAGAATGTATAACATTCTTTGAGATATCAAGCAGCATTTGGCTGTCTTTTGGAAGACAGTGACCATCAATTCCTTTTTGAGCCTCTAAGATATCGATATTCCACTTTGTATTTACTGCAGAACGTAATTCATTAAAATCAACATTAGTTTTATCACATATTATTTTCAGCTCTTCAGCAAAGGCAATCTCAACATATCTGTAAGAATTTTCAACAATCTTTGTGAGTTCTGCTATATCAGGTGAGGATACAGGAAATAGAGGAATTTCAAGCAGCTTTCCGTAGAAATGTTGGGCTTTTTGCATGCAACAGGGCTTGCAGCTACCTATAACTCGTGTCTGATTTACTCCATGATCCCTTTGCTCATTTATGTAAAATCTGTGAGGTACGTGAACTACATGCTGCCTATGCTCTAGGATTTGGTTTACCTTATGGGAGGTTCCACGAGGTATTGTACTATCAATTCCTACAAGGGCTCCTGGTTTGCCTTGTTTAGAAATGTGATAGGCTACCTCGTAGATCCCATTAAGATCTGGCATGAACATATTTTCTTGCTGATGGGTTGAAATGCAGATTACATAGTAATCATAATCTACAAAATCTGTTGCGATTTTTTTGATAACACCACCATCTAGTGCTCTATGTAATGCCTGTTGGCTAACGTCGTACCCTTCTACCCACAAACCTTTTGATGTCATATATTTTGCATTACTATAACCAATTTGTCCTAATCCTATGACCAAAATCTTTTCTTGTGGTACTTGCGAATTATTTGACAATTGTATCTCCTCGTGTAATTGATTGCCAGCAAGAATCATGAAACCATTTTTTATCGTAGATTACTGTACCTTCTTCAAGTTCCATTTCTTTTTGACAATTATCGCAAGCTACAACCCTTCTTTGAGGGATTTGAACCTGTATTAATCCAAAGTTTGGTTCAAGTTTTTTTGCAGTTAATAATGTATAATCTATCTCAGTCATGTAAAGAGATTTTTGTATGTTTAGTAAATTTGCATTTGAGTCTTGCCCAAATGCATGTTGATCATCTGTAACAAGTTCTGTTTGCAAGTTATTTGCGTTTACGTGAGTCAACAAAAATGATAAAACAATAATTCTTAGATAACAAATTTGCTGTGCGTTTTGCACATGGTGTTTGAAAAAAGATGAAGAAGAAGGAATAAAAACGAATTAAATGGAGATTAAGAGATTAGAGAGAGTTTAAGAGAATATTATTCAGAGTATTAAATCTGAACTAGTCCTCTTTCAAGCATCCATTGTATTCCTATAGAAAATTCGTCATCTGATGCATTTCCTTGAATCCATTTTTGAGAATTGGTTTTAATCCAGATTGGAATTTCTGAATTATCAATTTCTTTTGATTGACTTGAATATGGTACATGAATTATCTTATTTTCCAAAAGAAACTCCAGAGTTTTGGCATATTCTGTATCTGACATTTGATTGTTCACCCAATATCCCGTTGTAAGTTTAAACCAGTTCGGAATTTTTACAATTTCATATCCTACCGTGACTACAAAAGAGGCCCTAGCCTCATTACCTAAAGAATCAACTGTATAACATCTAACAGTAGTTTTTCCTGTATTAAATACATACCCAACGCCTCGATCACAATCAACTGATAATTGCTTACCTGTATTGTCAACTGCGGTTATGGAATAAAAAACTGTAGTAGGAACTTTGGAGATTACATAAATGTCCTCAGGCGCAGTTATTATTGGTTTTACACTATCAGAGGCAAATGCTTCATTTTCTGCAACTGCTTGAAGAATTAAAATTGAAAAAACTGCAAATAAGGATAAGAGTGGCCATCTCATTTGTCTGACCAAGCCTCGAACCATGTTAACGTTGTCAACAGATACCTGACAAAGTTAAGGTTTACTACTATATTCCACTAGTGATGTGCATTTTGAAATCACAGAAAAAATGTGTGAGGATTGGTGAGAATTAGAGAACGGAGAAAATGTGAATTTTTTTTACTATATTGTAAGATGTGCAAAATGCACATCGGTATCAGTAAATTTCAAGACTTTTACGATGATTTATGGGTAAATTCGAGGGGAAAGGCAGTTTCATTCAGAGTTTGGCAGCAATTTCAATTGTCATTTTAGGCATTGGAGGAATACAATCTGCTTCTGCCGGTCTAGATGATGGACAGATAAATCTAGAAGCTAGATTAAACCAGGATTATGTGGATGGCTATGGAAAGGCAATGTTTGTGGCTCAAGATTATCGAGTTCGCCTTAGCATCGAAATTGAAAACATGTCAATGAATTGCGAAAGTTTCTCAGCTAAAATGAGTGGGATTGAGGTTGTAGGATATTTTGAAGATAACAATGGAGTATGTAATCTAAATTTGGATACTAGACAAGGAGATACTGTTCCAGCAGTAGCTGCAGGAGACGAGGTGTTTGTTTTCGGGGATGGAGTAACTCTAACAGGAATTTTGCACTTCAAATAGTTTCATTCGAATAATTTGTAATTCGATAAGAATTGTTTACATCAATACTTGTTGATTAAAGTAGGTGTTTTTTGAATTATACAAACAAGTGTCTATCTATGATTTTTGTCTAGAATCTGCAGATGCCATTTAAATTCATTAATTGGTTTTTAGAGCAGCAAGAGGAGCCTAGTTTACTTGGAGAAATAGCTAAAAAATGTATGAGTGATCCTAAATTTCCTACACAAGCAAAACATCCCGAAGAAGTTTTTGATTATCTAAAAAACAAAAAATCTACTAAAAAAGAAATTCAGGCAGTTAAAGCAGCGTGGAATAAATATCGAAAACTAGGCAAAGTCAAAGCTATATCATTGAGTATTCTTAGAGCCAAGATTTAGAAAATCGTTCTAGGTTTTAATACAGTAAAATACAAACTAGTCTATTGTTACAAGATTCTAGATATCTAGATTGGAATAATTCATTTGGAAAAATTGAAAAAGCCTTTGAAGCCGGATTGTTTGTTATAATAATTGGTCCAAAGGGAACTGGAAAAACTACTCTAGTTCGTGAATTTGCGAAAAGAAAATCTGTAAACCTGGATTCAATTAACTTTAGTCTTAGAACTCGTGAGAGCCATCTAGTAGGAACTAAAACATTAGAGAATGGCACAGTTGGATTTATCGAAGGACTATTAGTAAAATCAATGAAAGAAGGAAACATGTTGTATTTAGATGAGATAAATTCAGCAGAAGCTGATGTACTATTACGATTAGATGAGGCACTTGATGACAGACGCCAGATTGTTCTCAAAGAATCAACGGGGGAGACGATTCAAGCCAAAGAAGGATGGTTTGTAATAGCTACAATAAATCCATTATCACATGTTGGAACTAAAGAGCTTCCACCTCAGATATTATCAAGATTTCCTGTTAGAATCAGACTAGAATATCCTCCTGAAGACATTGAGATAGATATTGTTAAACGACACAGTTCAGGCTCGCATGATAAGGAATTACAACAAGGAATAAAGCTTGCAAACACTTTACGACAGGCAGCTGCAGTAGAAGAGCTGGTCTATTCACCTAGCCTTCGAGAAACTATCGCATATGCAAAATTATTGGATCTCAAAGTTCCTGCAAAAGAGGCTGCAGATATTGTATTTGGAAATGTATATGCACAGTGGGGTTCTGTTGAATTTCAAAAAGTAAATGACATCATAACCTCAATGTTTG
The DNA here is from genome assembly GCA_052390375.1 of Nitrosopumilaceae archaeon. GTDB lineage: Archaea > Thermoproteota > Nitrososphaeria > Nitrososphaerales > Nitrosopumilaceae > CSP1-1. Next base: position 8,513 of record JBQTHA010000137.1, on the reverse strand, counting down.
GTAATTAATGCAATCACTGAGTTTAAGATATGACACATTAATTGAAATTGCAACCTTTTTGGTTAGACGATGGTCCGAAGACGATAAAATCACAGTAGAGTTATCGCCAAGAAAGGAGATTTCAACTAGACTCGGCGATAAACGAGTAATTCTCATTCCTGTTGAAGTTTATCACGGAGATGATTTTGCAAAGTATAGGCAGTTTAGAACATCGATATGGTATGAGGCAATGCGAATCAAGTTTTGCAAAAAAATACTATCAAATGATCACGCCTTTGGATTTATTCTAAATACACTTGAGACTCGCCGAATCGAGATGTTAGGTAGAAAGGTTTGGCAGGGAATGGATGAAGAGATGATATTTTCGTATACGTATCAATGGTTGTATAGACCAATATTGAGCTCCATTTACGGCAAAGCTCGAATTGTAGAGGCATTTTACCAGTATTTTATCATGGGCGATATCAAGGGTGAGATTCAGCCCAGTCAGTTTGAAAAGGTAGTAGAGGCGGTAAGGTTTGCAAAAGAAGCAATAACTGATGCATTAAAGAAAAACCATTCCACTGAATGGCTAGAAAAAAAAATTCCAGAGATACTTAAAATTCTAGACATTGATTCTCTAATTACAATACCACTAGTTGTTCCGCTAAAGGGACCTGGGATAATGGCAACAGAACAAGATCTAGTTAAAGCATTGCAGAAAACTGCAAAAAATCGTGAATCTGATTTTGGAAAAGTTGAACCTAAGAATGTGTTAGAAGGAAAAACTATACAAGACGAGTTTAGGATTCTAGTCGAAGAAAACAAGAAAAGCGAAACAAAAGGTTTAGCTGTTGAAACTATTGGGATTAGTATTCCATCTGCAACTAATGTTGATGAAACAAAAATTTATGATCAGGATTTGATTTCTGGTCTTAAAGCAAAGGTCAAAGAATGGCGTACTGGCTGGAATGAGCAACATGTTAGAACAGGTGATGAATTTGATGAGGAGACCTATCTTGAAGGACACGAACCATTTTTTACTGATATAAAAAAGGTGATAAAATCTAGAGTTTTGATTTTGCTTGATCATTCCAGCAGCGTATCAGACATTCAGCAAGATTACAAAAAGGCTGCATGTGCATTGTGTGAGGTCTTGTGGTTTTTGAAGGTAAAATTTGCAATGTATGCCTTTAACACTGTAGAAAAACAGGTAATGTGTTGGGCAATTAAGCCAGAGGAGATAAAATGGAATAATGTTGCTGCAAAAAGACTAGCACAGATTCAAGCTAATGGTGGAACTCCTCTAGCTGAAGTTTATGATAAATTATTGCCGATTGTGAATGCAAAAAAGCCAGATATTTTTTTGACACTAAGTGATGGTGAGCCATCAGATCCTGATGCAGTGCGAGCTATGGTAAAGACATTCAAGAGTTTAGGGATAAGGATGGTAGCAATTGGTCTTGGTCCAGATACAACTAGAGCTACAATAATTGCAAATAATTTGAAGCTTCTTGGATATGAGAGAACTTTGGCTGTTTCTAGATTAAATGACATTCCAAATAAGGTTCTCAATGTTTTAGGAAGAGATTAGGTCAAAGTCTTAACAAATTTGGATATCAAGACATAGAAACAATGTTTAAAAAAATAAGATTTGTAGTATGCGTTATGAATAATACAGAATCAGGAGAATCATGGTCACAATGGCTAGACTTTGATAAATCTAATGTTAGTAGCATACCCGAATGTGCTGGCGTTTTTGGAATGCATGCATCCATGAAGATCCTCTTTATTGGAAGTACTCAAAACCTCAGAAATTCATTACTTGAATCTCTGTCCACCCCATGCATAGACAAGGCAAAACGCTTTCGCTACATGATCACAGAATCACCTGATGAAGTAAAAGCACAGATCCTCAAGGAGTATGTTGAAAAACATGATGGCAAGTTGCCATTATGCATGGAAAGGGTTTGATAAACAGAAATGGAAAAGCCAACTAAAAATGGAGTCTATCTGATATTTTATATGAGCTTGTAGAATATGATAATGCAGAGGAGAAAGATTTTTGGAAGTAACTAACGGAAGTAACATCGACAACATTCTGCTTGAGCGCTTTGAACAAGAGATATGGAGTAAGGTTCCTCATCTAGAAGAGAAACAGGGTGAAACAAAGGTTGTCAACGCAACACCACTAATTGATATTACTGAAGATTTGAAAGAATGTGCAAAAAATGTGTACAAGCTGAATCTTGCTGATGCAGATCTAAAAGTTTTCGGCAAGTTTGATTCTAACTTACTAACAGGCTCGATTAAAGTCAGGCCTGCGGTCCACATAATCCATGACGCTATTCTTACAGGGAAGCTTAGGAGTAGACAGACAATAATTGAGGCAACCTCAGGCAACTTTGGGATAGCGCTTGGACACTTATCTAAACTTGGACTAAGTGTAGTTGCGCTTGTCTCAAGAAAGCTACAGGAGGGAGTCTTTGAGGAGTTGAGAAACGAGAATATACGCATCATGGATCTTGACATGGATATCTGCCCTGCTCCAGGAATGAAAGATAGCCCAAATCTTTTGGCTGCAAAAGCAACCGCTGCGAATATTCGCTCACAATTAACTGAGATTGGATTTGATCCTAGCATTTTTGATAAAGCAAGCTCTGAGATACAATCGCTCTTAGCTAGCCAAGACATCATAAACTTGGCAAAGTTTCTTGCCAAGATCTACGGTTGTTTCTGCCCAGAACAGTATGACAATGAACTGAACATTGATGTACATAGAACTGTTACCGCAGCTGAAATAGACCAACAATTACATGAAAAAGGAAATTCGCTGGCAGATTTTAGAATTGTCTGTACCTTTGGTACAGGCGGCACGTCTGGTGGTTTGAGCAGATACTTGTCTGAAAAATATGGAAAAAAGTTGCTGCATGTAGTATTTCCAGCTAGTAATCAAGATGTTGCAGGAATTAGGACAAAAAACAAGGCATCTGGATTGAAGTTATACGAGCCTGAGATATATGCTGGACAACATGAAGTAGATTTTGAGCAGGCAAAACCTCTTCTAAAGTTTTTTGTAGATAAAGGTCACGACATAGGCGAAAGTAGTGCTCTTGCACTTTATGCTGTAATACAGATGGCAAACTTTGGGGGCGGTGGAAAGTTTGTCGTAATAGTTGCTGATGGAATACAAAAGTACAAAAAGAGTCTGAAAGAGATGGCAAAGAAGCAGAACCGTACTCAGGTCTCCCTGCAGGAAGCTGTATCAAATGTAGGTGACTATGATAGAGTAATCTGGATTCATACCCAGTATACTCCACGCGAAGAAGGAATAGAGCTAATTGCAAAATCTCTCGGGGTTAATAAAAGCAAGATCTCTGTGCCAAAGGCAAGAACCGTGGAGCAACTATTAGCAACACAACAAATTCCAGAAGAGCTAAGTAAAGATCTACAAGGGGCTAAAGGCAAGTCGTTGCTGGTTTGTATGGCTGGAAATACTTCGTTGATGGCTGTTAAAGTACTTGCAGGCAAAGGCATTGTAACTGAAAGTTTGACTGGTGGAATATCAGAACTACCTCAAGCAAAAGGCAGACAAATTCCTGAATTGATAAGAGTAGCTACCGAATAATATAACTAATTCCAAATGTTTCAGCTTGAAATGTCTCGAAAAGAAAAAAGTATTAGAATAAAAATAGCACCAAATCCAAATAGATGCAGTGTCCAATGAAGTGCCTTTCTGTATCACAGCCTTTTGCAAATCTTATAGTTCAAGGCAAAAAGACAATTGAGCTTAGGCGTTGGAATACTAACTTTAGAGGAGAATTTCTAATTCACTCGCCACAAAAAATTAGAATAAATGATTGTAAAAGGCTAAAAATTAACCAAAAATCCCTTATCCGAAGCGCAATAATTGGCAAAGCAGAGATATACGACGTAAAAAAATACAAAACAAAGACAGAACTAAGCCAAGATTCAAAAAAACATCTAGCCTCTAAAAAATTTCAAAATAACAAGTATGGTTTTTGCCTAAAAAACGCAAAAGCATTCAGAATACCGATTCCTGCAAAGGGACAATTAGGATTTTTTGAGGTAAAGCTAAAATCAGCGAAAATCAAAAAGTCTCAGATCATTACTGATCTAATTGATGAAGAATACAGATACCAGTGGATTGGTCGTCACTAATTAAAAAAAATAAAAGGATTATGCATCAGTTCTAGGAAGCTTTCCATTTTTATCAAATGTATCTTGTACTGATTTGTCTGCAAAACCGTGTTGTATGTTAAGATCCTTTACTGCCTGGATTAGCTGCACTCGTTTTGCTGATGCATGTTCAAAGTAAGCGTCTCGAGCCTCCTTGAGTGATCCTCCATTGTCTAGTACAACCTTCATTGCATCTCTTGCACTGTCAACTTTGCCTTGCATGAAATCAAACATTCCCCAAAATACGCCCTGAATGTAATCAGGTTTTTTTTCAACAAATTTTGTATAAGCTGCCTTTGGCATTACGTCTTTATATTTTTCAACAAAAGCATTCAGTTTTTCATCTAGTCGTTGTTGTGCAATAACTCTTTTTTCTTCTACCTCAACTTGTTGTGCAGTTAGTTTGATTGGTTGTGTCTTTTCTTGCATTTTTTGTGTGTATTTTAGTTTTTGTTTTTCCATTTCAGCAAGAATTTTCATGGCCAATGGATTTTTTTGAAGTTCTGTAGAAGCCTTTACAACTGGCTCTGAAGATGTATCTGACTCTGCAAAAGCAATTTGTGTTGTGCTTGTCATAATCATTGCCATCATAGCAACAATTGACAAGAATGCTGTTGGAAGGATTAATTTTTTCCCCTGCGTCATTATAGATGGGATTTTTAATTTTGAATATATCCATTAAACAGAAATCAGTAGAAATATTCAAAAGATAAAACAACAATTTACAATATATTTACAAAATTAAAAACATGGATAACTTATCAGTTCTACGTGTTCCTTATTTGTAAAACCATTTAGCCTACAAAAAAAATCTAAAATCATTACTAATCTAAAATATGGTTCAATTTCATCAACAATAGCAAAAAATCACCTAAAGAATTCTTAACTCAAAACGATAGGGCAAATCTTATATTTAGTATATATAAAGGGCCTTTATAAGGACGTTAAATGCCACAGACAAAGCCAATTGTGAGTGTTGAAAACGTTGTAGCATCTGCTTCTGTAGATCAGAAAATTGATCTTAACGAGGTTACAAAAAAATTTCCAGATACTGAATACCATCCAGATCAGTTTCCAGGTCTAGTGTTCCGTCTAAAGGTACCAAGAACTGCTACGCTGATTTTCAGGACAGGAAAAATGGTATGTACTGGTGCAAAATCCGAAGAAATGGCAATCAAAGCAGTAAGAACTGTAGTTCAAAAGCTTCGAAAAGGTGGAATTAAAATCAAAAAGGACGCAGTAATTGTTGTACAAAATATTGTAGCTGCAATTAACCTTGGTGGAAAGATTCACTTGGAACACGCTGCCCGAGTTCTCCCACGAAGTATGTACGAGCCAGAACAATTTCCAGGCTTGATACACCGAATGCTTGATCCAAAAACTGTAATTCTGTTATTTGCCTCTGGAAAACTAGTTTGTACTGGTGCAAAAAAGGAAGCTGACGTTTATCGCTCCGTTCACAATCTACACTCACTACTAGAAGAGAAAAAACTAATGATCTACGACGAGTAGATTCTATCATTTCTTTTATATTAAAATCTGTTAATCTCATTTATCATCATTAGAAATCACTTTTTCTCATTAATTTTAGTATAAAATCTGCATAATGCACAGCGCATATGTTTTGTTCACCATAAAATTATAACTGAATAATGAATAGCAAACTCGCATTAACTGCAATCGCAATGTTTGCAGTAATCATGGGGCTAGGTGCCATTAGTCCAGCTATGGCAGCACCACCAGACCACGCCAATAATGATAAATCAAAAGCAGGAAAGGTTTCGATTTGTCATTGGCAGGAAGTATCAGATGATCCTCTGACTACAGATGTTGATGAATCTGAACAATCTGAATGGGGAGTTATTAATGTCAGCAAAAATGCACAAAAAGCACATGTTGGCAAACACACTGATGGTACACTTTTTGATGCTGTAATTGATGACTCTGCAGAGCCTGCTTCAGACACTATCACCACACAAGCCTGTGAGGATAGAAACATTTCAGAACCAGAAGTACCTGAAGTAATACCAGAAGTATAATTCAGTCTCTCCTTTTCTTTTTTTTCCAAAATATTCAACGAAGTTATTAAATCATAGAAATACATAGAAGATATAGTGGATTGCAAGACCTGCGGTGAAAAGATGCTTCCTAGGACTATTGTTTGGAAGGATCCGGACAGACCACCTGTTCAACACACAAACTTTGTTTGTGAAAAATGTGGGGCTTCCATATACAAAAGATATGTTTTGACTAAAATAACTTAGATGCTAATATCTGGGTTTTCTGATTTGAGCTTTTCCCAGTCTGCCAGAAAATTCTTCAAACCAATATCTGTTAGTTGATGCTTTAGCATTTGTCCTAGAACAGCTGGGGGCAATGTAACAACATCGGCACCAATCTTTGCTGCATCTACAACATGCATTGGATGTCTAACGCTTGCAACAAGAATTTGTGTTTTAAAATTATAATTTGAAAAGATTTGTTTAATCTCTCGAATCAGACTCATGCCATCCTTTCCAACATCGTCTAGTCTTCCAATGAAAGGACTGATGTATTTTGCACCAGATTTTGCAGCTAGTAATGCTTGGTTTGGTGAAAATACTAGAGTAACATTTACTGGTATTCCTTCTGCAGTAAGTGCTTTACACGCTTTGAGACCTTCAGAAGTCATTGGACATTTTACAACAACATTGTTACCATACTTGCGCAGTCTACGACCCTCTTCCATCATACCTTCGTAATCTGTTGCAACAACCTCAAGGGAAACATCACCTTTGATGATTCTAGTGATTTCCTCCATTGTTTTTTGAGGATCACCACCTTCCTTTGATAAAAGTGATGGATTAGTTGTGATGCCATCTAGCAATCCCATGTCATTGTACTTCTTTATGGACTCTAGATTAGCAGTATCAAGAAATATTTTCATGATTTACTCCTGATTTCCTTTACTTTTTTTGCTATATTAATAGATGTAATTCCATGCTTTTCAAGCAAAAGTGGAATTTCATTATCTCGTGCAGATTCACCAAACTTGTCTTGCACACCTATTCTTCTTATTGGAACAGGGTAGGTTTCTGAAACCACCTCAGCTACTGCAGAACCAAATCCGGCCATAATGTTGTGTTCTTCACAAGTAACAATTCCACCTGTTTCTCTTGCTGCCTTTTCTAAAAGTTCCTTATCAATTGGTTTTATTGAAAACAGGTCAAGTACTCTACAAGAAATTCCTTCTTTTTTTAGGGATTCGGCTGCATCAAGTGCCATTTTTACCGTTATGCCACATGCTGCAATGGTGCAATCAGAACCGTCCTGTAATGTAATTCCCTTTCCAATTTCAAACTCTTGTGACTCTGAATGTATAACAGGTGTTTCAGAACGAGCCATTCTCATGTAGAATGGGCCATACTGTTGAGAAATAATCCAGGTAAGCTTTGATACTGAAATTGCATCAGCTGGAATTAATACGCGTACGTTTGGAATTGAACGCATAATTGCAATGTCTTCTAATTGTTGGTGTGAGCCACCATCAGCACCAACTGTTAGTCCACCGTGTGAGGTTACCAACTTTACATTGAGTCCCTTATTGTCATCTCTTGTTGGATAACCTATTTGGTTTCTAATTTGATCAACACATCTACCTGGCAAAAATATTGCATATGTACTTGCAAATGCAATTTTTCCAGCATATGCAAGACCAGCCGCTATAGTTACAAGATTTGCTTCTGCAATTCCAACATTGAAAAATCTTTCAGGAAATTGTTTTCCAAACCCAGCAGTTTTTAGTGAGTCAGTAGTATCTGCCCCTAAAACAACAATGTTAGGATTTTCTTTTCCAATTTCAATTAGCGTCTTTCCATATTCGGTTCGCATGTCTGCCATTTGATTTGTCATCGTCAATTGAATCCAAGCTCCTTTGCTATCTGAATAAGTTGGTTCTTTTTCTCACCAATAACATGTAGGCTTATCCAAGTTTTAACAAGTTCTGGACCACCAAGCTCATTTGCCTTTTGTATTAACAGTCTTCGTCTAGATTTCAAAATGGCATTTCTAAACTCTCGAATAATTCCTCTAACGTCTTTTTGTCCAATTATTGCACTTCCACCAACAAAGGCTCGAGCACCATCAACAAAACATTGACCCACATTATCAAGGGTTACTCCTCCATCAGCCTCAATAGTTCCTTCAAATTTGTTATCTTTTAGAATTTTAACTAGATTTTGAGTCTTCTCGTGACTAGACTCGATGTATTTTTGTCCAGATTTGCCAGGAACTACTGACATTACAATTAGTTGATCCAAATCTGCAATGAATTTGTGTGACCACTGTGGAAGATT
>JBQTHA010000136.1:0-14027 GCA_052390375.1 Nitrosopumilaceae archaeon | reverse complement strand
TTCAATGTAGGCATTCATTAAATGATCATATTAGAAACTCTGAAACTTGCTTAGTTTTAGACTGTAACTGTATAAAATTCGTTAAATAAGTTGGTTTATGTCTAATTGCCTATTTGTCTAATTAGCTTTGTCAACGAAAATGGTTTTTGTAAAAATTCTACGTTTTCCTTAAAATCTTCTGCTATCTCAATCTCCCCACCCAAGGCATATGCTGAGGCAAAAATTATCCTCTGGTTAGGTGTAGTTTTTAAGATTTCATTAGCAACTTCCTTTCCAGTTTTTTTTGGCATCGACTGATCCAAAACAACTACATCAAAAGGACTTTCTCCAGGTAATTTGCACTCGTTATTTTTCTTCTCATCTTTGTATCTTTGTATGCATTCTTCACCATCTTTTGTAACGATTACTCTGTGACCATATTTTTCTAAGATTCTATTATACTGTAAAGCTGTAAAGTCGTTGTCTTCTGCAATGAGGATGTTTAATGCCATTTTAATCCAAATTTTTTTCTCATTTTTTGTCTTTTAAGACAAGTATGTTTAAAACAAACAAACAGTGTTGTACCACAACATGAACCAAATTGAAGACCTTGTAGCCAAAGGAAATAGATTCCTTGAAGCAGGTAAATTTGAAGAGGCCCTAGGTTTTTTTGATCAGGCTCTTTTATTAAATCAAAACGATCCGGAATTATGGAACCATAAGGGAGTTACCTTGAGAAGCATGGGGCGATACGATGAGGCCATAGAATGTTTTAACAAATCATTAGAACTTGATCCCAGAGACAAAAAAGCATCGTAATGGTGACTAACATTTGAGTTTCACTATTAACTAATCGTCAATCTATATTATAGACAAACCATTAATTGTAAATAGTGAAGAGAGAATTAATGAATTTATTAGAACAGGCTTTTGATCTGAGTGAAAATGAAGAGTATGCTGAGGCTTTACAATGTTATGATAAGGTTTTAAGTGAAGATCCAAAAAATGTTAGAGCATTAATTGACAAAGGAGTTACATTACAAAATCTTGGAAGATTAAAACAATCTCTCACACTTTATGATAAAGCACTAAAAATCAATCCAAGAAATCTAGATGCTCTAATTAACAAGGGAACTGCCTTCCATTCTTTAGGAAAATTCAATGAAGCAATAATTTTGTATGACAAAGCTCTTGACCTTGATAAAAAATGTGCTATTGCGCTTGCATACAAAGGATTATCCCTAGGTGAGATAGACAAAATTCAAGAGGCCTTGAAATATTTCAAAAAAGCCTTAGAAATTGACCTGGACTATGATCTTGCAAACTTGAGTAAAAAGATGGCCAAAGACCTTCTAAAGTCAAAAATGAAGGAACTAAAACACTCTAAAACACAGTAACGTCGCCTGGCGCTGGCTCTCTTCTCACATTCTTCTCATGGAAATCAAAAAACCCTTTGTGAATCGTTTTTTGATGATTTTGAAGATCTTCTATGTTTTCAAAACCTTCATGGCACAGGAAGCATTTTGGTTTATCTTCATCAACTAGTGGTAATACCATACTATTAGGAGGCGTCTAGCTTACTTATCTTTTGAGATTGATTAGTCAAATTATATATTTGCATAAAATTGGATTCAAGACGTGTTAGAACAACTCGTAGGTGAATCACAGGCGCTTGATCGTGCAATTGCTGGCGAAGAGTTATCACTTAAGGACGGAATGGAACTAATGAATTTTGAAAACCTCCATATGCTAGGTGCAGTAGCTGATATCACAAGGAAAAAACTTGTAGGTGATGCTGTTACTTTTGCAGCATCCTATTACATGAACTACACAAACGTTTGCGCAGCTAGCTGTCAGATGTGTGCATTTTATAGAAAAGGACACGAAGATGATGCATATACGCTAACTCCTGCACAAATTGAAAAAAGAGTTTCAATGGCAAAGGAGATGGGTGCAACTGAGGTGCATATTGTTGGTGGATTTCATCCAAAACTCCAACTTGATTATTATGAAGAGATGATGAAAACTATCAAAAAAAATCATCCCCATCTAAATATCAAAGCTTTTACTGCAGCAGAAATTTTCTATTTATCTAAACTTACAAAAAATTCTGTAAAAGAAATACTTTCAAGATTAAAGGCAGCAGGTCTTGATTCTATGCCAGGAGGTGGAGCAGAACTCTTCCATCCAGATATTAGAAATAAAATAGTTAGAGGAAAATGCACAGGCCAAGAATGGCTTGATACAATTGAGCAGGCACATAATTTAGGAATTAAAAGTAATGTAACAATGCTTTATGGTCACATTGAAAAACCTGAACATGTAATTGATCATTTAATTAAGATTAGAGAACTACAAAAAAAGACTGGAGGGTTTATTACATTAATTCCACTAAAGTTTAGTTTAGATAATACAGAACTTGAACAAGAAAAACAAGTTACTCATGAATGTTCTTCAGTGTATGACCTTCAAGTAATTGCATTATCAAGACTAATGCTTGCAAATGTTCTTAACAATATTTCGGTATATTGGGTTGCATATGGCAAAAAACTAGCGCAGGTTGCCTTATCAAATGGAGGAAACGACTTGGTAGGCACAGCCTTTTCTGAAGAAATCTATCGTGCAGCTGGCAAGCCAACTAATTCATCGGTATTAGATCTTGCAAATATGGTTAGAGAAGTAGGGAAAAAGCCAGCACAACGTGATACATTTTTTAATGTTTTGAAAACATTCTAAATTAATTACATTGCAATTACTAGGTTTCAGGTTTTTTTTCTACCTTCTTTGGACCCTTTCTTCTTCTACGTGCTCCAAAACTAATTAGCACTAACATAAAGCCTATGCCGATCAGTATTCCAGCTAATGTGTTAAAGTCCTGATTTTCCTGCTGTTCCATTAGAAGATCCAATGTTTCTTCTTCTGTCATACCTGACGTTCCAACTGGGCTTGTAGAGTTCAGATATAATGAAAGAGAAATTCCTATAGACACCATGATAATTCCTGCTACTAGAATTTTTTTATCAGCTAACAAATCTATCCTCTTAATAGATAAAGTTTGAACTATAATTATGATACCATTCCAATTTCAATTAACCAATTTACAATATGAATTTCCCAGTCTAGACTAGAGTTTTCATAAATAGTATTACTGTATAAGATACAATTTCATGGTTGAGAAAATTACTCCTAGTACTATTTGCAGTATCATTCTCAATTTCACTTGGGGCTAATCAAGAGGCTTATGCAGGGGGGCAATTCAAGTGTGGAATCCCAAATATTCCAAATGGTGACGGTAGTAGTTGTGATGGTACACTGGATGGCAGGACTTGTCCTACGTGGACATGTAATACCGGATTTACTAAATCTGGAACAGATCCTAAATGTATTTTTGATCCTCCAGGAAGTATGGTATTGATTTATTCTGGATCATTCCAATGTGTCAGTCCAGATAACGTACAGGTAATTGGCGGAAAAATAATTCCGATTGATACCACAGTATTGTATATTACAGGAATTCAAACAAGTGCATCATGGATGATCCCAGCAGTACTATCAGCAGCTGGACTTGGATTAGTTTTAGTTAAAAGAAAATAAAATTCCAAAACATATTGAATATCTAAGCTATTTTCAATTCAAAATTTGGAACTAGGTTTTTCTCTCTAGCCATTTCAAATATTCGCCTAATTGATTCTTCGCCTTTTTTCCCCATATCCATAGTAACATCGTTTACATACATTTTTACAAATTTTTCAATAAGAGAACGCTGTTTTCCTCTACTGTACAGCATTGCATAGTCTAAGGCTTCCTCTGTATGTGAACGAGCGTAGTTTATTGAATCCCGAAGATAACTGTCAAATTTTTTAATTATATCTGACCCTAGCCTATTACTTATCACGTTTATCCCAAGAGGTACAGGCAAACCGTTAGTAGTTTTATCCCACCATTCCCCTACGTCTAGAATTTTAGTCAGATTTTCTTGGTCATAGGAAAGCTGTGTTTCATGTATTACCAGACCTGCATCAACTTTTCCCTCTAAAACTGCTTTTGGAATTTCAACAAAGTTCATCTCTGTATATTCGAATTTTCCAATCATCAATTGTAAAAGTAGAAATGCTGAGGTCATTTTACCTGGAATGGCGATTTTTAATTTTTTTAGTTCATCAATTGGAATCATTTTTTTTGCAATTACTATCGGGCCATATCCTAATCCAAAACTTCCACCACTTCTTAAAATGGTGTAATTAGGAATATAGGCACATGCGTGGACTGAAACTGCAGTTACATCAAGCTCTGGCTTAGATGCTTTTTTGTTTAGCTCTTCAATATCTCCAATAACATGTTTTATAGTAAAACCTGGAGATTGTATCTTTCCTGTGAGCATAGCGTAAAACATGAATGCATCATCTGAATCAGGAGTATGTCCTACAGAAATTTCCACATATTTGCTCTTAGAATCTCGTTATAAATATTACAAGGAAATTTGAATAATAAAGCATGAAAACAATCGAAGCACTTGAAAATGATATCCTTCTACAGATTCCTTATCTACAAAAAATTAAACTACAAAAACCATTAACAAAGAAAAACCAACGGAAAACCGTTTTTTGTGGAAGTGGAGACTCGTTTGCAGCTGCTTTATTGGCAGAAGCATTTTCGAATTTTCGAGTTCGAGCTGCTGATCCACTCGACTTACTGAAAAATAAAGCTATGATAAAAAATAACAATGTTTATCTAATTTCAATTTCAGGAAATACAATTTCAAACGTAAAAGTTGCAAAAAACGCTAAAAGAGCAACCGCAATAACATTAAATGATAAAAGCAAGCTGGCAAAAGCCTGCTCAAACTGTATTCCTCTTGATTATCCAAATTCTGGAGTTTTTACTTCTGGAAGTATTGGATTTATTTCAAGTACATTAACTAGCATTTCTCTAGTTTCAAATTTCAAAATTGGAAGCATAATGGAATTGTTCAAAAGAGCCTTACTTGAAAGTAAAAAGATAAAGATTGGAAAAAAAGTCTTCATTATAGGTAATTTACATACTATACCTGTAGCAATGTATTGTGCTGCAAAATTCTATGAGATATTGGGCACAGATGCACATTATGAAAGAATTGAACAATTCTTACACATGGGGCTTTTTTCAGCAAAGCCAGGAGATACTGTGATAATCTTTGAAGAAAAAAATTTTCATAATTCAATAATTGCAAAAAGTTTGAAAAAACTTGGATTGAATGTTTATCGGCCAAATCCAGGTACAAGGAACAAAATTTCACAGGTAATTTTTTTTACTTTCTTCTCCCAATTAACCCCTTTATTTTATGCAAAAAAAAATCATCAAAAGGAATGCTATTTCGTGACAGCTAAAAAACTACGAAATGCAAGCTCCAATATGATTTACTGATCAAAAAAATCCTATTTTTCTTCATAAGATTTAATAGATGTACAAAAAGGATTTGCGGTTATGAAGTACAAGTCAACTGAACAAGTTCTGAAGATTATTAAAAATAAGGAACAGATTCGAAATTTTGGTGTAATTGCTCACGTTGATCACGGCAAAACAACAATGAGTGATAGCCTCCTAGCTTCTTCCGGAATTATCGCTCCTTCTGCTGCTGGTACGGCGTTGGCCATGGACTTTGATAAAGAAGAACAAGAAAGGGGAATTACCATTTACCAAGCTAACGTAACATTACACTTTACTCAAAAAGACAAAGAATACGTCATCAACATGATTGATACTCCTGGGCACGTAGACTTTAGTGGACGAGTAATTCGTAGTCTTAGGGCAATTGATGGCGCTGTTGTTGTTTGCGATGCTGTTGAAGGAATCATGACTCAAACTGAAACAGTAACCAGAATGGCAGTTGAAGAAAGAGTCAGACCAGTTCTTTTCATTAACAAAGTGGACCGACTCATCAAAGAACTAAGATTAACTCCTGAGAAAATGCAAGAAACCCTTGCTGATGTTGTTTTAAACTTTAACCAACTTTTAGATACTTATGCTGAACCCGAATACAAAGACAAATGGAAGGTCTCAATCCAAAATGCAAGTGTAACTTTTGGTTCAGCCAAAGATAAGTGGGCCATTAATGTAGATGTTATGAAGGAAAAAGGAATAACCTTCAAAGATGTCATAGAGGCATATAAAAATGAAAAAGTTCAGGAGTTAGTTGAAAAAGCACCTCTTGCTGAAGCTGTACTTGGAATGGTTGTTAAACATGTTCCTCCTCCGAACGTTGCACAAAAATACAGAATCCCAAAAATTTGGCATGGTGATTTAGAATCTGATATAGGAAAAGCACTACTGGCGTGTAAAGACGATGGTCCAACAATAATGATGGTTGTTAACATGGTATTAGATAAGGCAGCAGGTCCTGTTGCTGTAGGCAGATTGTTTTCTGGAACTATAAAAGATGGTGATACAATTAACATTATTGACGCTAAAAGGGACGGGCGTATTCAATCAGTGAACTTTTTCATGGGAAATCAAAGAGAACATGTTGGAGAACTAGGAGCAGGAAACATTCCTGCATTGATGGGTTTGACTGAATCTCGTGCTGGAAACACACTATCAACTGTAAAAGATATTCAAATGTTTGAAGGAGTCAAATATATTTCTGAGCCAGTTGTACAAATTGCAATTGAACCAAAACACGCAAAAGACTTGCCAAAACTTGTCGAAGTTCTAAGACAACTAACAATTGAAGATCCTAACTTGGTTGTAAAGATTGACGAAGAGAGTGGTGAGACAATTGTTGCAGGAATGGGTGTTCTCCATCTTGATGTTGCAACACACAGAATTCAAGATACCAAAGTAGAGATTGTTACTTCTGAACCTCTAATCAACTACAGGGAGACTGTAAAGGGTACATGTGAGCCAATCATGACAAAATCCCCAAACCGACACAACAAAATTTTCATGAAAGTTGAACCTTTGGAACCTGCAATTGGTGATTTGCTAAGGTCTGGCCAAATTGGTGAAATGAAAGACAAGAAAATGATGGCAGAACTTCTAAAGAAAGAAGGATGGGATTCCGATACAATAAAAAGAATTATGAGGCTAGATTCACGTGGCAATGTTTTGATTAATGGAACTAAAGGTGTTCAGTTTATAGCAGAATCAACTGACTCAATTAATTCTGGATTTGATGATGTTATGAAAGAAGGTCCTCTTTGTAGAGAACAAATGAGAGATTGTAAGTTTACCTTTACTCATTTTGTACCTCATGAAGATACAGCTCATAGAGGTTTGTCGCAATTAGGACCTGCATCAAGACGTGCATGTATGGGGGCGCTTTTGACGGCTGGAACCACTATTTTGGAACCAATTTTGGCAATTGAAGTTCGAGTTCCAACAGATCTTGTAGGAAACGTTGCAACGGTTCTTTCTGGGAAACGTGGGAAAGTTTTGGATATGCAGCAAAAAGGAGCACTAAGCATTGTTATTGGCGAGGTGCCTGCAGCAGAAACATTTACCCTATCTGAAGATATGAGAGGCCAAACAGCAGGAAAGGCAATGTGGAATTCCCACTTTAAGGCATGGGGAGAACTTCCAAAATCTAAATTATCTGAAATGATGTCTGAAATTAGAAAAAGAAAGGGCCTTAGTCCAGATCCTCCAACTGCAGACGAGTTTATAGACAAAGAGTAAAAATAGTTTTAAAAAATAATTATGATCCTTTCTCCGAACCTCATTAAGGTATCAATAAGGTATCATGAAATACATCATTTCAGTATCAAAAACCTACAAACATAGAGGAAATCCCGACATAAACCAAACACAAAGAGAGGATGGCAATTATACTATGTTGATGAGAAAGGAAAACTCAGGATAACATAAAATTTATCAAAAGTTGTATTCCCTGACAATTTTCCATTCTGTAATATTTTCTGAAAAATCTTGAATTCCAATTTTTGAGACTAAAAAACTATCCTTAATGTCTAGGCTATTTGCCAGCTTTTCTTGCTCTTTTTCATTCATTTTTTTATAAATAAGACTAACATGTGGTAAAAATTTAAACTTTGAAATTTTTGAAAGTTCGTTTGTTAATTTTTTATTTATTTTATTAAGAAACTCGTTCTGTTTTATTTCTATGAATAGTGTCTTCCAGAAATCATCAGAGTAATTAATTCTCATTTTTTCTACAAAAAATGGTTTAACATCTTCAATACTTTTTAAAACTATTTTATCTATGGCATCAAGAGGTATTTCAGTCAAACCATACGCAGTTATGTGAGGTAGAAAAACTGTAGATTTGTATTTTCTACTTAGATCTTGAATTATGTGATAAAGATAATCATTATCCTTTTTATCAAAAAGATACCAGATTGCAAACATGAACCTATAAAACAATTTTAGTTTTTAACTTCTCTCTAGCAAATCATACTTTCCATTATGACATAAAAAATACGGATTTTTGTGCCTGGAATGGTGAATTATCTTTTTTTATTGCCATAAGATTAAGCTACATCTTAACCTGTGGTTTAACCACTTTCAATACTAGGAATTTTATCATCTAGTGTTCAAATATGTGCATGAAAGCCAAATTCAAAACAACATGTATCTCTTGTAATGGAGAAATTAATCCTGGAAAGGAGATTGCTAAAGATAATTCTGGAAAATGGGTACACAAACACTGTTTAACAGAAGCAGTGGAACTTCCATAATTTAGTGATCAAGTGAGCCTATAAAAGAGAGAAAGCCGTATTTTATCTAATCTTGGTTCTTATTTGGATTGGTATTGTAGTAGGGATTCTTATAGCAATAATCTTACTAGTTAAAGTTGTAAAAACTCCTTCATATGAAGCAGTAACAATGAATGTACGCTGTAAAAAATGTGGATATAAAACAAATGGCCTCAAATGTCCACGATGCGAAAAGAATACATCTTTTTCTAGTAAATTCAGATAATCTTTGCTATTATTTCATAAATTTCTCAAGTTCAGATATGTTAGAAACCCCATATTTTTTCATAAGGGTTTCTAGATCATCTTTTATTTTTTCTTTTTTATCTTCATTCACTGAGACTAATTTTTTATTCTTAATTTCTTCGCTTACCTCTTCGATTTGATTTTCTTGCTGTTGAAGTTCTTCTTCCACTGCCCCTATCTCATTTTTTAAATTATCTAATTTAGCTTTTGTAATACCTTTTTCTAATAAAAGTTGATGTAGAGATTCAGTAATAGTCTTTACATCAGGCTTGGGTGATAATTTATTGTTTAATGTATCTATCTTATAACGATTTGATTGTAGTAAATCAATTTCATGATCAAATCTTTCCTTAATTTTCTTAATTTTATCTATCTCTCGTTTTTGATTGTCAATATGTTTATTGACAAATCGAATGTACTGCCCTGTATTTCCAGCAGCATCCATTGCATTTCTAGCTTCCTCCCTTACAATATCAAATTTAGTTTTTTGACCTACTTGCTGTTGATTTCCAAAAGTAATACTTCTATCATTTACATCAGCAGCATCAGCTGCTTCAATCTTTTTTTCAATCTTTGTTTCTATACCCTCATTTTCTTCCCCCGCAAGATGCGCCCATTCATCTTCTGCAGCTACCTCTATTTTTGCATCTAGTCCTTTTTTATCCTCGCGATTAATGAATTTTCGAGTCAATTATTTTCTAGGTATGATATCAGAATAATACTAGCTATGTGTGTATGATTTGAACATACGAAATCCCATAATATTAAAATTAATTTCTAATCTGCTCCCTGATATTTCTTAGTCGTCGAGCATGTTTATCTATATCCGTATGAACATTATCGCTAAAATGGGGGGATGTTAAAAATGACTGCCATTACACTAGATGAAATTTTAGGAAAAATTCAAGAATTGATGGATTCTGGAGAAGGTGATCTGGGTAGATTACGCTTTATTTTGATGACCCTCAGAAGAGGAAACCCACTTTACAAATCTGATAAAAAATATCTCGAAAAAAAATTAAACACTACATTTGTTTTAGTTGAAAAACACCAAGAGGAACCTAAACTAGAATTTGAACTAATTTCAGCCATACGGGAACTAATTAAACTTGGAATTGGTGATTCTGGTAGATTACAATTTATCAATGAAACATTACAAAAGGGAAAACCACTTTACAAATCTGATAAAAAATATCTTAATGAAAAATTAAACTCTAGGATTTCGCCCCCAACAATAACAAGTGATATCCAAGATGCGCCTATAATAGAAAGAGAATCAATTAAAGAAAGAGAATCAATTAAAGAAAGAGAATCAATTAATGAATTAAAATCCGATCTAGTTGAAGCTAATAGAAAAATCAATTATCTAGAAACTCTTTTAGACAAAAGTAAATCCAATCTTGAAATTTCAATGCAAACTGAATCTCCAAAACAAGAGGTACAGTTAGTCAAACAAAGTCCCGGTATTATGCCAAAAGGTTGGGTCATACCTGAAAAAGAACAAATCCAAAAAGTTGTACTAAAACAAAAGAGAATTGAGCTTGCTAAGATCTCAGAGAAGATTAAAATTGAAAACGATAAATTAGAAGAACAAAAAAGAATTTCTCAGCAAATAGAAATTCAAAAATCTAAACTAACCCAACTTGTCCTAAATAGAAAAGAATATGAAAAACAAGTTGAGATAGAAAAAAATCGATTAGAAGAGCAAATAAAAATTGAGCGCCAAAAAGTAGAATTACAAACTAAACTAGCAGAACAAATAACCAATCAAAAAATTGAATTAGACTACGCAAGAATCGAAAGAGACCAAATTGTTAAACAAATACAAGAAAAACAGGCATTAATTACTTTAGAACTAAAAAAAGAAAAACAAAATCTAGAAAAAGCAAAAATTGAGCGTGAAGAAATCGAAAAACATGCACAATTAGAAAAGAATTTGATTTCTGAAAAAATAAAAGAAGAAAAATCACGTCTTGAAAAGCAGATTATACTGGTACAAAAAATTAAACAAGATCAAGAGAATCTTAGTGAAATAAAACTTGAGCAGAAAAAGATGGCAGAAACTATTAGACAGGAAAAAATAAAGCTAGCAGAACAAGAAAAAATTAAACAAGAAATTATCAAAAATGAAAGAACTCTTAAAAAGATCTCAGAAAAGCGATTAAACTTAGCTGAACGATTAAAACAAGAAGAGGAAAGACTAGCCACACAAAACAAACAAGAGTCTGAGAATCTTCAAGAGATAAAACTAGAACAACAAAAAATAGTAATTCAGGAACAAAAAAGAAAAGAAAAGCTAACCGAACAAGAAAACATTAAGAAATCAATAATTCGTAAAGAACAGACTTTAAAACACATAGCCGAAAAAAGAATCAAGGTCACCGAACAATTAACACAAGAGCAAGATAAGCTAACCTCCCTTACCAAACAAGAAAATATCAATTTATTAAAACAAAGTAAACTTGTTGAAAAACTAAAAAGAGACCATGTAAAATATGAGGAACTAAAAGAAAAACGGAAAAAAATGGAAGAAAAAGTCAAGCATAAAAATGAAAAGTTAAAAAATTTGAAAAATAAAATATCAAAAAAATCCATAAAACCATTAAAAACCAAATCAAATACATTAACTAAACCAATAAAACTTAGAAAAACAAAAAGGAAAGCAAAATCTAGTAATACTTTTAGCTCATAAAATTTGATATAATTTTAGAATCTTTAACAAAGATATATTACTGAATCAAAATTTTTTTATATCGATTTGAATAAATTAAAAAAATCAAAACTATTAGAACTTGTTGAAGATATTATTGATCTTAATTCTAAGATGAGGTTTGTAGCTATCATTGATCTAAGAGGAAATATCGTGGAATCAATTATGAAAAGGGGTAAAACCTCATTAAAAACCCAAAAAGAAGAATTTCACTTTTGCCAACAAGTTGCCAAAAGAAGGAAAATGCGCCACGAGTTTGATAGACATCTAGGTAAAGTTAGCTATGTGCATGTGGAGCGCGAAAAAGTTACTCAGCTGGTGGTTTATTCAAAACGTAAAACCATTTACTTTACTGTCGAGCCTGAATTAAGCATTAACAAAAAACTACAATTAGTAATGAGAATTAAAAAACTCACTTCTCATTTATGATCTATTATAAAAAATTTTGATGGAAATAGATATCTGTCCATACTGAACATACATGGATATCAATATGTTCTAAACAATTTTTAAAATGGAGAAAACTCACTTGCATGTAATACTTCTAATATTAGCTGGATTATCAGCCTTGGGATTTCTCTTACCCCTGATTATTGGGTTTTCTCAATAAAATTAATTTCAAATCTTCTAAACTAATATAATTAGTATGATGTCACAAATTTTATCAATGTCATCAAAACCATTAAAAATTCTTGTCGACGAGACTAGTGACGGGTTAGATATCAAATTACAAAATGCTGGTTATTATGCTGAAAGCGTAAAAAAACTGAGAACTAAAAATGAGAAAATGGGGCATGACTATAATGTTATTCAATATGCCAAAGAGAATAATATGGTTTTCATTACAAAGGATAAAGAACCTGGAAAGGCATGTAAAGCAAATGGAATTGCTTGTATTTGGATTAGTGATGACTTGGTTTTTGAAAAAATTATCTTGCCAGAGTTAGCGAAGTTAAAGAATAATTAATTCTTTTTATCTTATGAAAATAATGATGTGTTATGGAAAGCTGTGATAGAAGAACTAGAGCATATAAAAATGGAAAGACTTTTGATCAATGTAAAGAAATAGCAAAATCAATTAACATACAAATCCAAAAGCAGATATTAGAAAGTGGTAAGGTTTCATGGAAAGAACTTTTAGAACAAGTTGATCATGATGAGCTCGTTTACAAACTATCATTAAAGTATCTAAGACTAGATGGATTTGATATAGGAAATTCAAAAATTCCTGAAATCAAGAAATTTACTCATGCTTAGTTTCTGTTGTACAATTTCCTCCTCGTACTCTTAATTTTTTTGCCATAATAAAGGGAGTAATAAGTAAGATAGGAACTGTGATTAGAATAAACATAGTTTGTAGCTGGGTAATTGCTAATGTGAATGCGATTGCACCTGCACTTCCAACAAAAATAGAGCTAAACGCTCCAACACATGTTGGACATGCAATAAACAATCCTGTGGTCGCACCAACACTGCTTAGTCCTCCTTCTTTTTTAAAAAAAGTAAACGCACTTACCGCCAATGTAGTATTAAGTCCAACAAGATATGAAACAATTATCTGAAGAACTAGATTGATTGGAACAATTTGTAATCCTAAGTGTTCTGTAAGATACACTGTAATTTTAGGTACATACCCTGGATCCCCGCAACAAGCAGTAAAGTGTGCTGAGGGAATTATTGCACCATAATGATAAGAGAAAACAACTTCTGGTTGGTATACTAACATGCCTGAAGTTAGAGAAAAAAATATTCCATATCCAACCAAAGTAAAAAGAAATATTCTCAGTGATTTTTTGTTAAACGTTGTTGCAGCTATTATTGAAAGCATTCCTCCATTATTTTTGAGTGCTTTTTGTTTATGGTATCTGTACAGTCCAAATGTAATTGCTCCAAAAGCCATGATGAGAATGATGTAAAAAATGCTTGCGAGTCGTTCTATTACTAAAACCGCCTCAGGAGTTAATCCAAGACTTGCTATTCTTGCATAAATTAAAAAGAGAATTGCAATGACTACAAAACCTAAAATTATTAAAGATTTACCTTTTTGGGTTTGAACCTTAGTCTGTTTTTCCATAATTAAAAAAATTAGACCGTTGAATTAAATTGTATCCTTTTCGTTAAAAATAATTGATCAAATCTCGTTAAAAAATGGAATATAAAAAATTCAAAACTGAATTAAAAAATTAACAATAATTTTTCAATTATGTGATATTATAATTCTGTATAATCCTACAGAGATTATCCAAAATTGATATGAAATCATATAATTCTACAAAAGTACTGCTTTATCCAGCTTACAAAACAACAGCTTACATTTTGTAAGCTAAAATATACGCAAATACCTTTTTTAGCTTAGTCGTAAGCTATGGTCCAGCTTACGAATAAAATGACCCCAGCATACGGTT
>JBQTHA010000135.1:0-2311 GCA_052390375.1 Nitrosopumilaceae archaeon | reverse complement strand
GCAAAGGCAATGGCAGTTCAAAATTATCTTGCAGTAAAATCACAACGCGAATTATTAACCTCAGAAATTAATAGAGAAAACTGGGAAATTGAAAATAAACCAGAGGACGAAAGAAAAGAAATCGAAGATATCTACAAAGCTAAGGGTTTTACAGGAAAAGATCTTGAAATGATTGTAGATAAAATTACTTCTGATAAAAAAGTCTGGTTAAATACTATGCTTACTGAGGAATTAAATCTGAATTTGGAAATTCTTGGCCATCCAATAAAAAGTGCATTTCGAATGTTTGGCGCATTCTTAGTTGGAGGAATCTTGCCAATAATTCCATTTTTCTTTAGTTCCGGATTTACTCCTCTTTTTATTGCAATAGGGATTAGTCTTACTGCCTCGTTCATAGTTGGTGCAGTAAAATCAAGAATGGCAAATACAAGTTTGATTAAAGGAGGAATAGAAATGGCAGGTTTGGGAACTGGTATTGCATTAATTGGATACGGAATTGGTAGTGAGTTAGCCAGTATCGGAATTATTAATGTCTAGTTCTCTTCATACTAATCCTGTTAGCAATACTTGCCGCCATAGCCCCTGCACCTATCCCATTATCTATATTCACAACTGCTAATCCCAAGGAACAACTTTGTAACATTGAAGCTAATGCAGCAATTCCCTTTTCACCATAACCATATCCAACAGATGTTGGTACTCCAATTACCGGTACATTAACTGATGAGGAGACAAGTGTCGCTAATGCCCCTTCCATACCAGCAACTACAATTATTGAATCAACTTCTTTTTTGATAAATTCCTTGAGAACAGGTAATACTCTATGCAAGCCTGCTACGCCAACGTCGTAACTACTAATACATTGACAATTCATTGCTTCACACATTAGTCTAGCTTCTTCGGCTACGCTTATATCAGAAGTGCCTGCAGTTAAAATTCCCACCTTTCCTTTGTTTTTTTTCAATGGTTTTTTGTAAATTAGAATTGACGTTGAATTTTTTCCAATTTCAGTTTTTAATTTGCTTTTCTTGGAAAATTCTAAGATTTTATTATAATCATTTTTTTTTAATCTTGAAACAAGTATTGAATTAGATTTTTTTAAAACTCTTTGTATAATTTTTTTTATTTCACTTAATTGTTTTTGTTCTGCAAATATTACTTCTGGTATGCCACGTCTATACTTCCTTCCAGTATCAATTTTTGCAAAATCTTCTATTTTTTCAAGAGAATAAAGTGATAATAACTTACGTGCATTGGGAACAGTCATTTTCCCAGACTTTAATGAATTAAGAATTTCATCTAATTCCAATATTATTCGTTCGATATAATTCAGTTAAAAATCTAATCAGATATTTAAATTTGAAATGGCGTTTTTCACACTATCTGCTGATTTTTGAAGGCTATTTTTCTCTTCATCGTTTAATTCTAATTCGATTATTTTTTCAACACCGTTTTTACCAATCACTGCGGGAACCCCCATAGTAATGTCTGAAAATCCATATTCTCCATCTAGCGCTGTTGCTACTGGGATTACCTTTTTTTGATCTCTTACAACCGCTTCTATAATAGTAGAAATCGCATTACCAGGTGCATGTATAGTGGCACCTTTTTGTTCAATTACTTTTGCAGCAACCTGTCTAGTATCTTGTACTAATGCATCGAGTTTATCCTTTGTAAGAAGTGAAGTTAATGGGATTCCAGACACAGATGAAAATCTTGTTAATGGTAACATATTTTCTCCATGTTCTCCTATTACTAAAGCACGAATTGAACTTCGTGAATGTTTAGTTGTTTCATGAATAAATTGAATGAATCTTGAAAGGTCTAACATATTTCCCATACCAAATATTCTATTTCTTTTAAAACCTGAAACTTTGTATGCCACATGAGCCATAGGATCAAGAGGATTTGTAACTGGAATTATCATGGAATCTTTAGCATATTTTTTTATATTCTCTACAACATCTTTCACAATGCCCGTATTGATTTTTAATAGATCCATTCTAGTCATTCCTGGTTTTCTTCCAGAACCAGCTACAACTACAACAATCTTTGAATCTTTCATCTCTGAATAATCGTTTGAACCTCGTACTTCAACATCTATCCCTTTTTCCGATAACATGTGATTCAAATCCATTGCTTCTCCTTGCGGTAAACCTTTGACAATATCTAGTAAAAGCATTTGATCATCTAATTTCTTTAATGCTGTAAAAAGGGCTGCAGCCGCACCAACTTTTCCTGAGCCAATAATAGTAATCATGTCATGCGGTTTTAATACTCAATAATTAAATCTAGTGGATTTTAAATTCTT
>JBQTHA010000134.1:0-9616 GCA_052390375.1 Nitrosopumilaceae archaeon | reverse complement strand
CGTAAAATTTTCTCTGATGTACCAAGAGTTCTATATGGAATGTTAACTGCACCAGGAATATGTTGTTCTAAGAAATTTAATCTCTCTCGATTATCCAACAAAATGACATCTTTTTTTTCTTTAGCCTTTTCAAGATAGTCAACAGTCGCCATAATTTCTGGATGAAGTTTTATAGAGTGGTTTTTTGACGTGACTGGAGGCACCTTAGTATCAGTTTCATGCCCCAGAGAATTCCACTGGCCAAAAGTCATTTCAAGCAGTGAAACATCGTTATGACCTAGATATTCTAATGTCCAGGCAACCCTAGATGCCAAAGCCCCAAAAGTATCATCATAAACTACTACCGAGGTTTCATCGTCGATTCCAAGATTGTTTACAAGTTTAACTACGCGTTCTGGGGCATCATCTGATAATAAAGTTGCCAGAGGCAAATTTACTGATGTGGGGATGTGGTTTTTTTTATAATCTTCTTCTCTTCTAACGTCAATTACTCGGATGCTCTTATCGCGGATCTCAGAACGAAGGGTATCGACGTCAGTGGTAACACGAATAGTTTTTTCTTTACTCAAGCAGCACACTCACCTTTTCCAGTGATTGTGTGATAGTTTTTGTCACTGCCATAATCCAAATAGAAATCTGCATCTTCTTCTTTGGTTGGGGGCACCACATGAGAAGATAGAATTTGTTTTAAATCATTGACAGATTTTATTTCAGAATTTTCATTACCACTAACAATTCTATTAATCCATGATGAAAGAGTATCCTCAGATTTTTTGTTCTTCTTAAACGATTCAATTATTTTTAGAATTACTGGGATTATCCTTTTAGCTGGAACTCGCATACAGGTTACGCCCAACATGGCATCACCATCTGAACGTCCACCTAGTGACATCTGATAAAGTGGATACATGTCTTTGCCAACTCTACCGCCACCTCCGTAAAATCCAATTGTGGCAATTTCATGTTGGCCACAAGAATTGGGGCAACCACTAATTTTAATTGTAGAGTCTCTCAAGTCATCATCTTCATCCAGTTTTAATTCAAGAAACTTTCTTTGAATCTCCTTTGCAAGTCTGTGAGAGTTAGTAAGTGCCAAATTACATGAGGTAGTTCCTGAACATCCTATTGGGGATGCCATTGTAAGAGAACCAGGATTTGCTAGTCCTACTTCAATTAAACGAGAATACAATCTAGTGAGATCACTTTCATGTATACATCTGAAAACTATATCCTGTGAAAATCCATTTCGAGCAAAACCCTCGGCTGAAAACTCTCTACAAATGTTTGCAAGAGCATGAAGATGATTAGCAGTTATATCGCCAGCTTCTAAGTTAATAAAAACTGAATAATAGCCATCCTGTTTTTGTTTAAATGTGGAAGTTTTAATCCAACGGGAATATCCTTCTGGGGTTGGCTTTCCATCAGTGCCAGATATAGTTAATGGCCTTTTAATGTCGGTAGAAGTATCATCTACATCGAGTTTTACAATTACTGATTGAGTAGCTCTTACAATGGCTCTTTCTTTTAACACCAAGTTTTGGAATTTTTCCCATCCCATCTCGTCAACTAAATATCTCATTCGGTTTCTTGCCATATTTTTTCTATCACCCATTCTATCAAATATTCTGAGAACTGCAATAGAAGTATACAACACATCGTCTTCAGGAGTAAAATCTTCTAATTGATGTCCAACAAATGATTTGTTACCAAGACCTCCACCTAAGAAGATCTTAAAACCGCGTTGTTTCGTTCCGTCAAGTTCCTTTATTTGAGGTATTAATCCAACATCAACTATTC
Organism: Nitrosopumilaceae archaeon; assembly: GCA_052390375.1. Classification (GTDB taxonomy): domain Archaea; phylum Thermoproteota; class Nitrososphaeria; order Nitrososphaerales; family Nitrosopumilaceae; genus CSP1-1. The sequence goes on along the minus strand of JBQTHA010000134.1, from coordinate 7,819 downwards.
TTGCCATTCCATGTTTTTCACAGCATGTAAAGTTGAATTTGAATTTCCTTGGAAGGTTTTGATTTAATGGATTTCTTAAAAGAAACTTTGCAGTAGCGATGGCATATGGGGTTACATCAAACTCTTCAGCACTACATACACCAGCAAGAGGGCTACACATTACATTTCTAACAGTATTACCACATGCTTCTCGTGAAGTTAACCCAACTTCGGTCAATCCACGCATAATTTCTGATACGTCTTCTAGAACTACCCAGTGAAGTTGGATGTTTTGTCTTGTAGAAATATGAGCACTCCCAATTGAGAACGTCTCACTAAGTTGAGCAATTTTTTCTAATTGAGTAGGATAAATTTCCCCAGCTGGGATTTTAATTCTAACCATTGCATAATCATCAGTCATTCTTGTACCATATGCACCATGCTGTAGTCTAAAGCGTCGAAAATTATCATGATCAATTTTTCCTTGTCTATAGAGTTTTACCATCTTTGCAAAATTGTCAGCTTCTTCAATTTTTGCCCAGTTTACTCTAGGCAATTTAGAATCAGGACTTGTTTGTTTTAGATTAGATATTGTCAATGTTCAAAAAAGGTTCTTTGAGTTTGGATATAAATTTTTGAGAGTAGGAATTTTAACGGCAATTTACGATATAGCGGCCATATCTTGCCACTTGATAGTAGTTCTAGATTCACAGAATAACATCTAGTATATTTGGCATTTTATGAATTAGGTAATACTAATGGTGTGAATCAATAATTAGTTTACATGTATGTTTTTTTAGTAGATTAACGATATCGGCAATATGGATAATGTATGTTTTTTATGTAAACAAATTTTCCAACCAAGAAGTATGAAAACATCTAGATCAAGATTTAAGATAATGGGAATTACGCCTCCAGAGGGTATGGGGACGACTGATAGAATTTGCAATAAATGTTTACACAAGATGTATGACGAACAAATAAAACAAAATAGTGTTAAACAATTGAAAAAAAATATGGCAAAAGATCTATTGTGGCATAGAAATATGGATCTTGTCACTTTACCTAAAAAAATTGAAATTGAAAAAAAGAAAAAATTTCTTCAATAGTACTAAATTTAATAAGATTTTGTCAAATACGAGGAAACTATTAATTGGTTTTATTATGGATTAGTTCATGCAAGAATCAGTTAACGAACAAAGACCACAAAAAATTTTTACGGATGTAAGAGAGGTCGATATCACTAAAGCAATTGCTGATGAATTTCATTCAGTTTTGATTGATAGAGCAGAATCCGATGTAATAATAATTGGTGCCGGACCAGCTGGTCTAACTGCAGGAAGGGAGTTATCTAGTATGGGCTTTAAAGTACTGATAATTGAACAAAACAACTACCTAGGAGGGGGATATTGGTTAGGAGGATATATGATGAATCCTGTTACTGTAAGAGAGCCTGCTCAAAAGATTTGGGATGAGTTAGGTATTCCATATAAGAAAGTAGCAAATGGATTGTACCTCACTCCAGGTCCTCATGCAGTTTCTAAATTGATAGCTGCAGCATGTGATGCTGGGGTAAAATTTCTGAATTTAACAAAGTTTGATGATTTGGTTTTAAAGAACGGTCGTGTTGCTGGGGTGGTAGTAAACTGGATGCCGGTATCTGCATTGCCACGAAACATCACATGTGTTGATCCAATAGCATTAGAATCAAAAATGGTGATTGATTCATCAGGTCACGATTCTGTAGCAGTAAAACGTCTTGTAGATAGAAAGCTTGTAGAATGGAAGGGGATGAACCCAATGTGGGTTGATCAAGGAGAAGAGTATGTCGTTGAAAAAACAGGGGAAGTATTTCCAGGATTAGTGGTTGCAGGGATGTCTGTGACTGAGACATATGGTTTGGCAAGAATGGGGCCAACGTTTGGCTCTATGCTGTTTTCAGGTAAAAAAGCTGCAGAAGTTACCGCAGCCAAAATCAAAGAGTTAGAAAGATAACTAACTTAATCTCAAATAGTTTATTGAAAATTTCAAAAATTTTTCTATATGATGAGCCATCAGTACCAGAAATCAATATTAGTCAATTAGCGGATTTTATTAAAAAAAATTTCTCAATAGATGTAGAAATACGTAAAAATATTTTCTCAAATGTAAAAAAAACTACTGCCAAACAACTTTCAACGTGTAGAATCTTTAACATTAGAAAGCCGTTTGAATTTCATTTCCCTAGAGCAGAAGAGATTAAATTTGAAAAAGATAGTTTTCAAAATTCATCAGGAATTAAAAACATCATCATGTATGATGGATTTGAATTTCAAAAGGTTCTTTCTGATTTAATTTCCGAGGCAGAAAATTCAGCAGAGAATTTTCATCTTATTTTTACAACTAGACTGATATGCACTTATGATTATAATGATTATCGATATCATGGAAGAGCCATAATATGTTCAAACCCATCTATAATTTCCACTACAGGCATAATTGAGGCACCTGCAAAATCTAAAGAATTCTATATCGAATTAATGTCATATATGACTCAAGGTCTTAATCTTGAATCGATTAAGAAAAAATATCAAGGATCTTATTTAGAATATCATGATGAACGTATTTCAACAATAGTAGAAGGATACGCTATGCAGGCATTATTCTATTACCTTACAGGAGAGCCATTTTGCGAACTTAAGGAATGTCGTCTGTTTAATCCACATTGGCAAAAGGAATTGCTTCACTCACAGATTGAGATTGGTAAACTTTGTAAAAAGCATCAAAAAATTCTTGAGGATTTGGTGCTTGATTTAAATTCATGAGTTTAAAATTTAATTCATGATGTCAAGTTCTGCGGGAGAAACTCAGGTAGTTGACAAGGGCTTAGGAAAAAAACCTCCAAGTAAACCAAGTGAAAAAAAGACAAAATTTGATGTCATAATTATTGGAGCTGGACCTGCAGGATATACTGCTGGAATTTATTGCTCACGTGCAAGACATGATACTCTAATTCTTTCAGGTATACTTCCAGGGGGACAGCTTGTGAATACAACCGATGTAGAAAACTATCCAGGTTTTGAAAATGGTATCATGGGACCTGATCTTATGATAAATATGAGAAAGCAGACAGAAAGAATGGGCACTACTATTATTGATGATGAAGTAGTTAACGTAGATTTTAAACACATGCCCTTCAAAGTTCTCACTGCATCTGAAGAGTATGAAGGAGATGCGATAATAATTTGCACTGGAGCTAATCCAAGAAAGCTAGGATTGGAAGGGGAAACAACCTATGGAGGCAAAGGGGTATCGTATTGTGCAACTTGTGATGGTCCATTTTTTAGAAATCAAGAATTGGTTGTTGCAGGAGGGGGAGACTCAGCAATTGAAGAAGCTACATTCCTTACAAAATTTGCATCGATTATTCATCTTGTACATAGAAGAGAGCAGCTTAGGGCAAGCAAGGTAATGCAAGAAAGAGCATTTGCAGATAAAAAGATCAAGTTTCATTGGAATAAAACAGTAGAAGAAATAATTGGAAATGGAAAAGTGCAAAAAGTAGTTCTTAGAGATACTAAAACCAATGAGAAAACAACACTTGAGGTAGGAGGGATTTTTGTGGCAATTGGTCATGACCCTAACACCAAACTTTTCGCTAATCAAATTGAGTTGGATAAACAAGGCTATATCGTCCTTAAAGAAAATACAAAAACAAGTGTAAAAGGGGTATTTGCTGCGGGAGATGTACACGATAGAAGATATCGTCAAGCAATAACTGCAGCAGGTTTTGGATGTATGGCAGCCATCGAAGTAGATAAGTTCCTATCAGAGAACTAGAAAGAATTTTCAGAACTATCCTTGTCTGTTCATTTTGATCAGACATTTACAGATACTAGTTGGTTTGCAATTAACTCCATATGGAAAAATCCGATTATGTTGAATTTAGAATTTCGAGATTAGTTGAAATGATATGGAGGGTGTAGATTATTGTTTAGGAATACAAAAACAAGTTTTAAGATAGGGGGATTAGTCGGAATCATCATTCTACTTTTAGGGATAACTGTGATGTTTGGTGTTTTCCAGATGTCTAAAGTCAGCAATGAAATTATTGAAATTTCTGAACAATACACTCCGCTGTATGAAATAGTATCAGATATTAGATTCCAAAAATCAAATCAAGAGATTAGTCTTGAGAAAATTATTAGATTTGCAGAAACTGGCAACATTGGGGAACTGGAAAAAATAAAGGAGGGTTTTTGGTTAAGCGGCAGAACCATTGATTCTAACATAGAGAGAGGTAAAAACATAGTAAATGTAGGAACGGATATAGCAATATCAGGAAAATCAGGGGAGGAATTTGATATGTTATATCAAAAATTATCCAACATAGATAGAATTTATAATCAATATGAAAATCTTGTAGGCGAGTTATTTTTTGAATTAGATAATGATCTTTTGTTAGATCAGATCCAAAAAACTGAAAACCAATTAGAAATTGAACTAGATTCAACTTTATCTTCATTATCAATCCTTGCAGATGAATCTTCAAGTCAGATTGAGGATAATGAAAGAGATTCACTTACTGGGCAAATTGTAATCATAACAATTGTCGGAGCAATAGCAGCTACACTTGGATTCTTTATTAGTCAAATAAACAGTGATTTGAAAAAAGAGGTTGATTTGAAAACCATTGAATTGCAAACCGCAAATGAAAAATTGAAGGAGTTAGATAAAATGAAAGATGAGTTTATTGGAATAGCTTCACATGAGCTAAAAAGTCCAATTCAACCAATATTGGGTTTTGCGGAATTGGCAAAAGCAGGAGATATTGATCAAAAAGAAGCCTGGGATGGGGTATTAGAGCTTGCAAATAAGTTACAAGACTTGGCAAATGCAGTACTTGATGTAACTAGAATTGAGAACAATAGATTAGAATTACAAATAGAAAAGATTCCGATTAATGATATTATTTTAGAAATTACTAAATCCCAAAAAATAAGCCTCAAAAAACCTATAATCATTAGGGAAAATCTTGATGAAAACATTGTAGTTGAAGTAGATAGGGTTAGAATTGGTCAAGTGTTCAGGAATCTTCTAAATAATGCAATAAAATTTACGCCAAAGGGGACTATAACTATAGAGACTCATGTATATCCAGATGAAAATAAAATCCAAGTTAGAGTTTTGGATACTGGTTTAGGAATTTCTGAAGAAATTTTACCGAGGATTTTTGAAAAATTTGTTACAAAGGGTCTCAAGCATGAAGAACAATCAGGGACGGGACTTGGATTATTCTTATGTAAAGGAATCATAGAAGCTCACGGCGGAAAAATATCAGCACACAATAATTTTGATGGTGGAGCAACATTTGAATTTACGATACCTGTCTTAAACAAAGGGCAAATTCAAAACCTTCCAGAATTATCAACAAATTAGATAGTAACCTGTTCGTTTAATTCAAACAGACTCTATGTTAAACTCCATTTAGAAATATTACAGATGAGGAAATAATTGATTTGCATGTTTTAGTAGCAGAAGATAATCGTTTTACAATTCAACAATACAAGCGTATACTTGAAAAAAATGGTTGTAAAGTTACAGTTGCGTATGATGGAGAGGAATGTATACAAAAATTTAATGAGGCATTCTTGACTTTAGATCCTGATTCATTAGAATTAGGTCCCTTTGATGTAGTGCTGATTGATAATAACATGCCAAAAAAAAGTGGGGCTGAAGCAGTAAAAGAGATTTTAGAAAGATGCCCAAAACAGAGAATAATTTTTGCATCTGCATACAACATTAGTTCTATCTTAACTGCACCAGGCGTATTGAAAGAGTCGGTTGAAATATTACAAAAACCCTTTTCTCTAAATACAATGATAGCTAAAATTCAAACAAGATGATAAGAAAATCACATGTAAGCTATTTTTGAAACATATTTTGCTTTTTTTAATGACTTGTCGAATTCTTCTTCTGTCATAATTTTTTGTTCTGAATAAATGCTTTTGAATTTCCTACCATCATCTGCAAATATTCCTACCACATAACCTTTCTCTATGTGGTATTTTTTCATTGAAGCATAGACTGCAGCTGATGATGGGCTAATCAGAAGTCCGTCCTTTTCAAATACCTCTTTTACTACCCCAAAAGCTTCAGCATTTGTAACTGATACCCAATCATCAACAACACTTTCTCGTTTTAGGAACAAATCAGGCTTTGCGGATTCTTCAAAATTTCTCCATCCTTGGATTAAGTGGTTTTGTTGTGGTTGGCATCCAATTATCTGGATATTTGGATTCTTCTCTTTGAGATATGTTCCTATTCCAGTTATAGTACCTCCAGTACCTACTCCAGTAAAAAAGTGAGTCACCTTGCCTTGGGTTTGTTTCCATATTTCTGGGCCAGTTCCTTTGTAGTGACCCATAAAATTAGCTTCATTAGCATACTGATTTGGCGAATAATACGTATCTGGCCTTGAGGATGCGATGGATGTTGCCAAAGCAATGCTTTGATCAGTACCTGCTCCTACTTTGGGACATAGATCGTCAGATGTTTCATATAACTTTGCTCCAAGTAATTCAATAATTTTTTTGGTTTCATTACTTGCTTTTTCTGGTATGACAATCTCTACTCCATAGCCTAACAATTTGGCAATTCCTGTTAGAGCGATTCCAGTGTTTCCTGAAGTAGGTTCGATGATAATACTGTGACCTTTTTTCAAGATCCCTCGTTCTTCTGCATCTTTTATCATCCAATATGCTGCCCTATCTTTGACTGAGCCAAATGGATTATGACCTTCAAGTTTTGCAAAATAGGTCACGTTATCATTTGTAAGAGAGTCAAGTTTTACAAGTGGGGTATTACCAATTTGATTTACAATAGATGAATCAGTTTCAACTTTTGTAGCCATGTATTACTTCACCTTTTTAATAGAAAATTCGATGATGTTATCATTTTTTTTCAATCTTAATAGCTCATGACCATTTCTATTTACCCATTTTGAAATGTCTTCTTCAGCTGCAGGATCATCTGCACGTACTGTTAATATCTCACCCACTTGCATTTTTTCAATTGCAATTTTTGTACGAAATACCGGTTCTGGGCAAAACAAGCCTACTGCATCTAATTTTATAGATTCTGTATCTGAAATTTCCAGTCACCTATTTTATGATCTTTGTTTTGTCATATTAAAATCTATTTGGGAATTCAGAAATGCTACACCAATGTATAAGAGAAAATTAGTATTACCTAACAATAAAAATTCTCACAAAGATTTCGTAAAGATAACTAATGGATTTCTTTCATTCATAAAATTGGAATCAAGGTTTTGATAATTAATTTTGTATGAGATTCTTTTGAGGAAATAAAGACAGAATTTGTAGAAGACTTTCCAGAGGTAACTATTTTGATCAAGTTCATATACTTTGAGCAAAAATGAAAAAAGCCCTACAGCGTGAGGATGATGTTCTCTAACATAATCAAAAATATAGTCTTTAGAATTATTAATCTTGAATTTTATGTGATCTAATGTTTCTTCTGGCAGAGTGTAACCTGTGTTGAGAATTTTAATTTGATTATGTTTCATTGCATATAAGATATTATCAAGTGTATTCTCAGATTCGATTACATTTACACATCGTCCAAGAGTTGAGCTAACGTGTGAATCACTTCCAGATACCTTGGTCATATTATTTTCTAAGGCAAATTGATTTGCTTTTGCATTTGAAATCACGTCAATATTGTTACTATTGAATACTTCAATCATATCACATGTCTTGGATTTTTCTCGTAGTGCATCAACTAAACTAAATGGGTGAGGGGCAGACGAAACTCCACCTTGTTTTTTTATCTCATCGAT
>JBQTHA010000133.1:0-5192 GCA_052390375.1 Nitrosopumilaceae archaeon | reverse complement strand
CTGTTTACATACTGCCAAAAATCCTCTTTAATATCACCATCGTTTGTTACATAACCATTTTTAGTGCTGATAAAGATCTCATTTCGATTAATTTTTCCATCATGTATTAATTCCAAAATTGCCTTACTAACAGAACGTTCTGCTTTCTGAGAACGATAATTTATTGCAGTGTCAATAACGTTGATTCCTGCAAGAATAGATTTTTTTACAGCATTTGTTACCAATTGATCTGTCTGTGCATCTGGATTTCCAAGATAAGTCCCAACGCCTACATTTGATAATGTTAATCCATGTATTTTTCGAAAATTTTTTGGGTTTGCATCAGGATGTTTTTTTAAAAATTCAGCAGTACCCTCTGGGGTGGCATGACCTTCTATCATGATATGTTTGGAAAACTGACGGTTTAATTGTTTTTGGAAAATGCGGTTGGGACTTTTTGAACTTCAATTCCATGGTTTACCTTATTGATTATTTCAATGATATTATTGAGGTCATAAGGTTTAAGGGAAATTGAATTGACATTCATCTCTAGTAGTTTTTGAATATATGCGTGAGTCAATGATGCTGAAATGATCATTATCTTAGATTTTGGATCAAATTCACGAATTTTTTCAATACCATAAAATCCATCATAATTTGGCATGACTAGATCCATTAAAACTAGATCAGGATGTAGTTTTCGATATAATTGAATTGCATCTTCTCCGTTTTTACCTCGGCCCAAAACCTTAATGTCTTTAAGTTTTAAAAATTCGCACAAAACTTCAGATACGTCATGTTCATCGTCAATTACTATTACTCCAATCAAGAAGTAAATTTATGAAAAACTTGTAATATCACATTGTATGTTTTTAATGAACATATTAGAGATTTAATAGAAAACCAATAATAAACAAGGCTCCAGTTATTCTGCTAAAAGTAATTACATAGCTCATTGCAGGTATGAGTTTATTGATATTATCAAAATTTTGTTTTAGCAAGAGCCCAGCTTTAATTATTAATGGAAACATCACTATTGAAATAACACAATAAATTGGAAAGATTTCATAAAAAATGCCAAAAAATAATATAGAATAAACAACTATTGGAAAAATCCAAAACACAGACGTTCCCTTTTGTTTTCCCACAGATATGACTAGCGTCTTTCTTCCTTTTGCCTTGTCTGCTTCAAAATCTGGAAATGAAGTAATAAATAAAACAAGAGATGACAATGCACCTATGAAAATTCCCCCCATGATTGGTGTAAGATTAATTTCTAAAGTTTGAATAAAATATGTTCCAAGAACAATCATCGTTCCTTTTATTGCTACAAATATTTCTGCTAGTCCCGAGTCAACAATTTTTGTAGAATAAAAATAGACAGATACCACAGCAAATGCTAGTATCGCTCCAATTACTATTCCATCAATAATGACAAAATAGCTTCCAATTAGAGCTCCAATTATTAAAAAACCAAGACCTGCGCGGTATACTTGATTAGGCTGAAGTAGGCCTTCAGGAAGAACACCAGTGCCACCACTCATCTTGGTTCGTTGCGTCTCAGTGTCTATCCCACGCTTAAAGTCCCGATAGTCATTTAGAAGATCAACACTAGCATGTAGTGAAACAACACCACCCATAGTCAATATTGCATACAAAATATCAATCTGACCTATATGCCACCAACTAATGCCAAGCCCTACAGATACTGCAATTACTGATGATAATAGAAACCGAATTCGAATTACACGAAACCATACAGACAACATACTACCTACTCTACTTTTTACCCTCTAAACATTTTTTGGTATTTTGATAGTATGAGGCCAAAGCATATTTGGAGAAGTGTCCGTTCGCTTTAGACTACATACTAGTCATATTTAATGACCGTTCAAAAAGAACATGTTAGAAAAACACCTGAAGAGAATAAAAAAAGCAGACTCAGGGTTAACCGAAGAAGATGAATGGAAAGAGATCCCAACTCTTGGACAAAAACTAGAAGACCAAATAATAGAAGAAGTCCCAGACAGATCCGTAATCGTTAAGAGAATCAATAGGAATAATCTTGATTCATATGAAGAAGATGCTCCAAAAGTAAAAGATGCTTTTAGTAACACTGCTCAATATACGAATTTAGTAAGACAATATGTTGAAGAAAAAAAATCAGGTTTTGATAAATTTAAAAAAGATTATGAGCGATTTGATAAGGAAATATCTATACTCAACCCTCCAAAACAAGAAATAAAATTTGATCTGAATAAGTTGGATTACAAAGAAATTAAAGTTACCAAATTAAAACAGGAATTAGTTAAGCTAGAAACTGAACGCGAAGAAATCAAAAACAATTTAATTCATTTTAGGAATCAAATTAACCAAGCTCAATCAGAGTATGATTTCAAAGTAGAACAAATTTATGATATTGAGCTAGAATTACATCGTCTTGAAAAGAAAGAAGCATTACAAAATAAAATAAAAACGGAACAGGAGGCAGTTGACATTATTAAAAAGGAATTAGCAAGAGGTGGGGATCTAAATGAATCTCGGAGAATATTTCGTACTGTAAACGTATTGGTAGATCTTTTAAATGAAAAAAATAAAGTTACACTAAACGAACTTAATTCAGTGAAAGCTGAATTTAGAGAGTTACAAAAAAAGTATGTTGAAATAATGAATAAGCTAAAGTAACATTACACTAATGATTCGTCACTAACACTAATTGGTTTTCTTCCACTAAATCCAACGTCTTTTTCATGCCAGAACTTTATTTCTTTTTCGCCTTCTTTCCAACATAACCATACCTCATCATCAAATCGTTTTGATGGAAAATCTAAGAGGCCGTCATCAATTCCTTTAATCACAACACTGGTATTTTCAAGATCTTCAATAGCTTGATAGAATTTTGTTACAGCGGAATTTAGTTTTTGTTTAATTGTTACATATTGCTCAAATGTACTAGTAGGAGTTAATGATGAATTTAGTTCGTGTTCAATTTTTACTATTTCATTTTTAAGTTTGATGATATTTTTGAATTTGTCTACTACTATGGGAAGTTTTTCATTAGCAGCAGCAATGGTAAAATAAGAAAACATATGTGTGCTAAAGTTAGGTTTATTAAAAATCTATTTCAAGACTGGAATTTTAAAACTTAGGTTCATGTTTATAACCCAATTGACTTTACGCCAATTATGAGCGAAAACGAACAATTAGAGCAACTCATCAATCAGACATTAGATGGTGCTCTTGCAACAATACCAGCACATTTACAAGAAATCGAACAAAATAAGGATACCATTCAAGTAGAAAATCCTAATGAATTTGTCTATGGACTAATTATTGGATCGGCCTTAACAACTGGCATTATGGGGCTAGTTCAGATAAAACAAGGCCTGCCCACTCCAGAAGATCAGATAAAAATCAGAGACATGGTTTACAAAAAAATTCCTCAGATAAGAGAACGAATTTTTGGCTAATTCGGTACAAAAGAAAAATCCGGGGGGAATAGGACATTACTATTGGGATGAGAGCATGGCCCCCGGGTTTTCATTTGCTTACTATAGTTTAGAAGAATTGCTTGATATCTCTGAATATGTCCAAAAAAAGACAGACAAACCAGGAATCAAAAGTAGCCATTAATCCATAAAAATATTAGCATAAAGGTATAAAATTACGCCTGATGGTTTCATTTTCACAAAAAGAGAGAGAGTTTCTAAATAAAATGGAAGAATGTAGAGTAGCTACATCCCATGATAATATGCCCCATGTCAAACCTGTCTCGTATCTTTATGAAGACGAAGCAATTTTCATAGCAACAGATTACGATACTAGAATGTACAAAAACCTGCTCAAAAACCCTAATGCTGCCCTTTCAATTGACATTTACAAAGACAAAGCACACAACGCAGTCTGTATGCAAGGAAAAGTAACAATTATCGAAAATGGGAAAGAATTTGTGAAATTATATAAAAAATTCCACGATAGATTTGAATGGGTTAGGAATCAACCCTGGGGTGAAAATGAGGCCCCATTTATCAAAATTGTACCCTTTAGAAAATCAAGTTGGGGTTTAGAATAATATTTTAATGAAAAACTATAAGGATAAAGTATGTCAGATAAAATAAAATGTTCTCATATTTTGGTAAATAAGCAAAGTGAGGCTCTGGCTATTCTTGAAAGGATAAAAAAAGGTGAAAAATTTGGCAAGTTGGCAAAGGAGCTATCAATTGATTCAGGTAGCGCAAAAAGAGATGGGAGCCTTGGATATTTTGGAAGAGGAATGATGGTCAAGCCATTTGAGGAAGCAGCATTTAAGCTTCAAGTTGGAGCCATATCAGAACCTGTAAAATCAGAATTTGGGTATCATATAATCAAAAGACTAGGCTAAATCAGAAATAAGCATCAAGTGCTGCTTTAGGTTTTTCAACTTGTTTTAGTAATACTTTGGACATTTTCTCTCCCATGTTTTTAGCCGAAGTCATTTTTCTTTTTCCAATCCAATAGTATGTCTCATCGATTGTATCTTTTGCAATTAATACAATTAGTTTACCAGCGTCTTTTCTTCCTGTACGTCCTCTTCTTTGAATATACCTAATAGAACTAGGCACATTGTCATAAAAAATTACATGATTCACTTCTGATATATCAAGCCCCTCTTCACCAACTCTTGTTGCAATTAATACCTTGAAAACACCTTCGCGAAAGTTTTGTACGGTTTCAATTTGCTTTTTTTGTTTTAAACCAGTTTCTCCTGCCTTGCCAATTAAAAATCCAGCCGCAATTCCCATTTCAGTTAATTTTTGATAAATTACTTCTACCGAGTCACGGTAACTTGTAAAGACTAGAGCTTTGCCATCTACTGACTGTAAAATCTCTTTTAGTTTTGGGATCTTGCTATGTTCAATCCCTTTTTCTTGAGCAGCTTTTGACAAAAGAATAGCCTGAGTAAAGTTTTGATCATTTTCAAAGAGGTCACGTACTCCGACACCTTTTTTCTTACTGGCTCTATCACAAAATCTCAAAAATGGGGTTATGCCATGAGATTCAAAAATACTAAGCGCGTAATGAATTCTAATTGCAGTAAAGAGGGGTTTTGCAGAACGACGGTTCTGTCTTAAAACATAATCTCGTAGTCTAAGTAATTGTGATAGGGATCTACTATCTGGAACGTTGACACCATTTCTTTTTAGCTCGTGATATCTTTCTTCAAGTGCTTTTTT
>JBQTHA010000132.1:0-19519 GCA_052390375.1 Nitrosopumilaceae archaeon | reverse complement strand
AATGGAGTTTTAGATTGGGATGGATGTCCTGATGTACCTGGTGCAGAAAGTACTGGGTCTCCTGTAGATTCTGACTTTGATGGAATTTATGATGGAGAAGACTTGTGTCCAACTGACAGAGAAACTAGAAACAAGTATAGTGATGCAGATGGTTGCCCAGATGTAGCTCCTGGCGGTTCTATTGCAGATTCTGATTATGATGGAATAATTGATTCAAACGATAAATGCCCAATAGTTCCAGAAAATTATAACAAATTCCAAGACGATGATGGCTGTCCTGATTCTGCAGGTGGTGCAGCTAAAGGCACTCCAGACTCTGACAGTGATGGTATTCCTGACGCAATTGATTCATGTCCTAGGCAACCTGAAACATTTAATGGAGTTTTAGACCTAGATGGATGTCCTGATGATTATATCCCGCTTCATGATTCTGATCGTGATGGTATTCCTAATGCAATAGATGCATGTCCAGATGTACGTGAAACTTATAACAAATATCAAGACGATGATGGCTGTCCTGATTCACCACCAGGTGGAAAAGGCGTAGACTATCAAACCAATGATCTTGACGGTGATGGAATATTTGATACTAAAGATCAATGTCCATCAATTCCTGAAACCAGAAATGGTTACCTAGACCACGATGGATGTCCTGATATTATTCCTCCATCAAGTACTGGCCCAGGAACACCAGATGTAGATAAAGATGGATACCCTGATTCAAGAGATCAATGTGTAGCCGAACCTGAAACTTGGAACAAGTATAAAGATCTAGATGGATGTCCTGATCAAATTCCAGATCAGGCACGACAAATCCACGATCAGGATCAAGATGGAATAATCGATGATGAGGATTCCTGCATCTTATCTCCAGAAGACTATGATGGGGATAGAGATCAGGACGGTTGCCCGGATAATTAACAGATCCAAATCTTGATATAATTTTCTCTGTTTTTCCCACTTTTCTCTAGTGTTCAAACCTAGAATATGTCATCTAGATTTGCTAGTTTCCTCAAAAGCCAAGAAGAGTAACGGTTAAAAACCAAAAAAATCTGCCATACTATAAGTTGTATCGAGGAATATTTACAATATCTTTGCTATTTTTGATACTATTCGTGTCTTCCCCTATCGCTAGTTTTTCAGCTACAGACTTTGATAGAGATGGAGTTCCTGATGACGTAGACTCTTGTCCAAAACTTCAGGAAGATTATCAAGGAACAATTGATGGATGTCCATCGAATTTTGTCCCATGGTATGATGAGGACTTTGATGGTATAGAGGACCATATTGACAATTGTCCAGACCTTCGTGAAAATTACAATCTGTATCAGGATGAAGACGGTTGTCCTGATGTTTCCACTGACGCAGAAAAAGGAATCCCTGATAGTGACGGTGATGGCTTTACAGATAATGCTGATAATTGTCCCACAATTCCTGAAACATTTAATGGAATTTTAGATACTGATGGATGTCCTGATGATTACATTCCATTAAGAGACACTGATCAGGATGGTATACCAGATGCAATAGATACATGTCCATTGCAATCTGAAACTTACAATAGATACTTAGATGAAGACGGTTGTCCTGATTCTATATCTGACTCTGCTGTAGCGATAGATTCTGATAACGATGGTCTTGCAGATCCAATCGATACTTGCCCATTAGAACCAGAAACATTTAATGGATTTCAAGATGAAGATGGTTGTCCTGACTCTTTAGCAACATTCCCAGATGCAGATGGTGATGGTGTACCAGATGACTTGGATTATTGCCCAGACCTTAAAGAAACACATAACAACTATTATGATATTGATGGCTGTCCCGACACAATACCTAGTTTTCCTAACTTGCAAGACTCTGATAAAGATGGAATCAAAAACAATGAAGACTCTTGTCCAAATGAGCCAGAAACTTGGAATAAATTTGAAGACACTGACGGATGTCCTGATGTAGCTCCTTATACGCGCGCAATTGATGCAGATTTAGATGGAATTTTTGATACACTTGACGCATGTCCCTTAGAGCCTGAAACTTACAACATGATTGATGATACAGATGGCTGTCCTGACGGAACAACTACTGAAAGACCAACATTCGATTCTGACGGTGATGGACTCCCAGATACAAAAGATAATTGTCCCACAATTCCTGAAACATTTAATGGAATTTTAGATACTGATGGATGTCCTGATGATTACATTCCATTAAGAGACACTGATCGTGATGGTTTACCTGATGCAATCGATGCATGTCCACTACAATCTGAAACTTACAATAGATACTTAGATGAAGATGGCTGTCCTGACACAATAGAAGATCTTTTCACAGCAATTGATTCTGATAACGATGGTCTTGCAGATCCAATTGATGCTTGTCCATTGGAGCCAGAAATTTTCAATGGATTTCTTGATGATGACGGTTGCCCTGATTCTACAGTAAAATTACCAGATGCAGATGGTGATGGAATTCCAGATGCAAGCGATGTTTGCCCAGACTCTCCTGAAACAATTAACAGATTTTATGACTGGGACGGTTGCCCAGATTCTGCATCTAGCTTTGAAGGAAGAGCATCTGATTCTGATGGAGATGGAATTCCAAACAATGTTGATTCATGTCCAATGGAGTCTGAAACATGGAACAAGTACAATGATACAGATGGCTGTCCAGATAATAACCCTGAACAATCAAGATACAAACATGATGATGATCTAGATGGTATTGCAAATGACTTTGATTCATGTCCATCAGTACCCGAGAATTTTAATGGTGTCAACGATGAAGACGGTTGTCCGGAATAATCTAGTTTAACATTACTTCTAGAACAATTCTATTTTCCTTTCTACGTTCTTCCCCTGGGTATTTTAGTTCAGAGATTTTTTCTGCTAGATTCTTATCGGATACTAGAGTTGCCCTACCTGAAAAACTTGAATCATCAAACTCTACTTTAACGTCTGGATTAGAAACGGCATTTTTTATCCAATCCCCATCGAGTTTGTGGCGAGAAAAGTAAATCTTATCCTCATATAATACGGCACGAAGCCACACAGAATGATCTCTTCCAGTTTTTCGTCCTTTGGTAGTAAGCATGGCTTTGAAGACTTGATTATTCTTGTATTTCACGAGTAAATTCTATGGTCAAGGAATTTAACCTATTTGATAGGAAATTCTGATATCTGTTGCCATAAGGAAACCTCATCATTTACCCACATGTCAACCAAACTCGCAGATATCCCGCAAAATCTAACTACTGCTGATAAATTCACAGGAAAAAAGGTAGTAGATAGAGAAGGTATCCAGTATGGAAAGGTTAAACACATCCACATCAATTCCGAAACTCTTACCGTATCTGGAGTAACCATACATGAAGGTTTTTGTAAAAACTACTATTTGACAAACGATTACATTGACAAATTCACAAAAGAATCACTATTACTAAATATCCCACCAGTAAGAGCAGATTCTCAAGTTGTCGACATTGATGGCCATAAAATTGGTAAAGTTAAAAGACTACATAGAAATCCAGACACAAAAGAACTAGAATCAATTGAGGTTACTGATGGCCTGTTGCATTCAAAGATTCTATCCAAATCTGAAATCTGGGGAATAGGGGAAAAGGTCATCCTAAAAATGACAAAAGATCAATACAAAAAATTAGATTAAAAACTCGTTTAATTTTGATTTTTTTTATTTCATTAATTTTACAGATAGATTTTCCACCATTTGCAGAATAACAATCCTGACAAAGACATTTCATAGAGAAAAAATATTTTAGTAAAATATTTTTTGTAGATCATAATCCAACTATTCAAAATCGCCTAAAAATTTGAATTTGCAGTGTTAGCAATTTATAATTGCATATAGGACTTCAATTATTGAATGCAATTGAGATAAACTCACTCTCAAAGGAATTTGGGAAAATAAAGGCTGTAGAAAACATTTCACTTGAAGTTAAAGAGGGAGAGATATTCGGATTTTTGGGACCAAACGGTGCAGGCAAAAGCACTACTATGATGATTCTTACTACACTCCTAAAACCTACTTCAGGAAAAGCATTGGTTGCAGGTTATGACGTAGTATCTCAAGCCAAACAAGTACGACAAAACATTGGATATGTTCAACAGGAAATCTCTGTTGACGAATATCTTACTGGTAGAGAAAATCTAATCTTACAAGCAAGATTAAACCATATACCAAAAAATCTGGTCAAAAAGAGAATAGATGAAATTCTAGAATTAATTGAACTTACTGATAAGCAAAACGAGCCTGTAATTACTTACTCTGGTGGAATGCGAAAAAGACTTGATCTTGCTGGAGGGCTATTGCATCAACCCAAAGTCTTGTTTCTAGATGAGCCAACTGTTGGGCTAGATATTCAAACTAGGCGGAAAATTTGGGAGTACCTTAGAAAAATTCATGAAAAATTTGGAATGACGATTTTTGTGAGTACTCACTACATGGAAGAAGCAGATAATCTTTGTGACAGAATTGGGATAATAGACTATGGACAAATTCAAGCAATTGATTCCCCTCAAACTATGAAAAATGCATTGGGCAACGAAGTTATTACATTTACAATCAGTAACAATGGAGAAAAAAAATCTAATCTAATTTCAAAAATTAAGGAAATTGAATACGTTAAGGACATTACAACTAATGGAGAAGGAATTACTGTATTTTCGTCAAAAGGAACCGAAGTAATTCCTATAATTTTTCAACTATCGTCAAGTTTTGGAATAACAATAAATTCTATCTCACTTACTCAACCAACTCTTGATGATGTTTTTATCTCCTATACTGGACGCGAACTTAGAGATGAGACAGAAAATTTCAACAAAAGAAGAGAACATACAAAGATGAAGAGGTTAAGGGCATGATTACATCTGATACTTACACAATCTTTTGGCGCGAAATGAAAAGATATCGCAAATCAAGAAGTGGTGTATTAATTAGATTAATTCAACCTGCTGTGTGGATTATAGTAATTGGCAACACCTTTGCAGGTACACAACCGTTAATTCAATCAGTTGGATTTGAAGGAGAGTATATTGAATTTATGACACCTGGTGTTATAATACTCACTGCAATTTTCACAAGTATTTTCGGTGGTGTTAACACGTTGTGGGATAGACGATATGGATTTATGAATAAAGCTTTGACCTCCCCAATTTCAAGGTCTTCTTTAGCACTAGGAAAAATGCTTGCAATATCATTAATTGCGGCACTTCAAGCAACGCTTATCGTAGGAATTGCACTTGCAATTGGCGTAAGCTTTCCAAATCCTCTTTTGATTGCACCAATCATGGCAATTGTAATATTATTCTCGTTGGGTTTTTCTGGCATTTCAGTAATGGTAGCTGCTACTGCAAAATCCCAAGAAACCTTTTGGGGAGTAATTAATTTTCTTGGAATGCCTCTCTTTATGCTTAGTCCTGCTTTATTCCCCTTGGAACTATTGCCAGAATGGCTGGGAATCGCTGCTAGATTCAATCCAGTAACCTATACGGTTCTTTTAGTTCGAGGTATGATGACTGGGGTAAATGAAGGAGTAAATAGCATCCTAAGCATTGGAATCATTGCCGCCTTTGTTGTGGTTATGATTGGCCTGGCTAGCTATGTTTTTACGCGTGAGGTAAACAAGCCATTCTAATTTACCCAAATTGACTAAAACTACAACAAATCCTAACTCCTGAGATCTTTTTCAGATATCGGAATTCCCCCATGTTGAAAGCAGTAATATCACTAGTGGTAATTTTTATGATTATTGGCATAACCATTCCTATGCCACTTGCCATGGCAAATACTAGTTCTAGCCACCCCTTTATCTTGGCATGGGGAGAATCAGGAATTGGTAAATCTGGGTTTTTTTCATTTCCGCAAAATATAGCCATTGATGATTTAGGAAATGTGTATGTGACTGATCTTGGGAATATGAGAGTTCAAAAATTTAACAGTGGTGGAGAATTCTTGAAAGCTTGGGGTAGTAGTGGCACAGGCTCAGGACAATTTCATTCTCCAGCAGGAATCGCAGTATTTAATGGAACTGTATTTGTTGTAGACACTCAATTACATAATGTTCAAAAATTTGATCTAAATGGAAAATTTCTTTCAAAGTGGGGTGCTGAAGGAAATGAACAAGGCCAATTTTTACTTCCTAACGGAATTGCAGTTAGTCCTGATGGAGAAATTTATGTAGTTGATACAGGAAATCAACGAATTCAAAAATTCACCCCTAATGGTGAATTTATTTCTGAATTTGGAGAAAGCGGAACTGGAGATGGCAAGTTTGTTTCCCCTATAGGTATTACAATTGATATTAAAGAAAATATTTTCATTTCTGATCCAGGAAAAAATAAAATTTTTAAATTTGATTCAAAGGGAGTTTATTCCCAGAGCTTTGGACCAAACTTTGCAGGTTTCTCAATTATGCCGCAAGGGATGGTAACTGATCCTTCTGGTAATCTTTACGTGGTAGATACGGGTCATGATAGAATACTACTATTATCACAAGAAGGAACAACATTAACTAGTTGGGGAAGCATTGGAGTTGCAAATGGCCAATTCAAAACGCCAAAAGATATTGTAATAGATAGTAATGGCTATTTGTTTGTAGTTGATTCAAACGGTCACAGAATACAAAAGTTTGGCTCCCCAATAATATCTAGTATTACTCAAACATATTCCTCAACAGAAAAAACCACATTAGAACAACAACCCCAAACACTGACACCAGTTAATCCAGTCCCAGGAGATCTGACAAAACCAGTTATTACTCCCCCAAATGATTTGTTTATTGAGGCCACCGGTGGTCTTACACCTGTTTCTGTTGGACAAGCAATGGCCACAGATGCAAGTGGAATTAAATCTCTTTCAAGTAATGCGCCTGCACAATTTCCATTAGGAACTACCACTATTATCTGGACTGCAATTGATGGTGCAGGAAATATGGGTATCGCCACACAGGAAATTAGGGTTGTAGATACTATACCTCCAACTATCACGGCTTTACCAGAAATCACTATTCAAGCAGAAACCACTAAAGCAAATCTAGTCCAATTGGAATCTCCTCTTGCTACAGATGCTGTTGGTGTCATATCTATTACTAATGATGCACCTGAGGTTTTTCCATTAGGAGAAACTTTAGTTACTTGGACTGCAACTGATGTTGCAACAAATTCTGTTAGTGTAATACAAAAAATAATTGTAGTTGACACAAAACCTCCTACCATATTAGTACCAGAAGATATTATTATAGAGGCGACAAGTTTTGATAAGAATGATATCTATCTTGGAGAGGCAGCAGTAATTGATAATGGAGAAATAATATCAATTACAAATGATGCTCCACAATTCTTTACCGTTGGCAATACAACTGTAACTTGGACTGCAGCTGATTCATCTGGAAACGTTGCAAGTGGACAACAATTAGTAAGTATTGTTGATAAAACAGTACCGGTGGTTTCTTCCCCTTCAGATATCATCTTTGAGGCTACATCATTAAATGAAAATGTTATTGATCTTATAGCACCACTTGTCACAGATGTACAAAATGTAATTATTTCAAATAATGCACCACAAGTTTTCCCATTTGGTGAAACTATAGTTACTTGGTTCGTTCAAGATCCAGCTGGTAACTCTGCTACTGTAACTCAATCAGTAACTGTAATTGATACAACTTCTCCAACTTTAATTATTCCAGAAGATATTACAATTGAAGCTACTAGTGTTGATAACAATATTGTTGCCTTGGGTAATGCAACAGCTGAAGATGTAACGGGAATCTCTACAATCACAAATAATTCCCCTGATGCATTTCCATTTGGAAAAACAGTTGTAACATGGACTGCAACAGACAAAATTGGCAATTCTGTATCTGCAGAACAAACAGTCACAGTAGTTGATACAACTTCTCCACAAATCAAAGCACCCAATGACATCTTACTTGAAGCAACTGATCCAGACGCAAATATTGTAGATTTAGATTTGCCTTGGGTTTATGATATTATTGGTGTAGAGTCTTATGCAAACGATGCTCCTGACTCTTTTCCAATAGGAATGACTACAGTTACTTGGACTGGAATTGATACATCTGGAAATATTGCAACAGATACTCAGATTGTAACTATTAGTGATACTACTTCTCCAACCCTTACACCTCCTTCAGACCTAATTATTGAAGCCACTACTTCCTCAGGAATGCCTATCGTAATAGGAGAGGCCACTGTATCTGATATAATAGGAATAGACTCGCTAATCAATAACGCCCCAGATACTTTCTATCTTGGAGACACAATAATTACCTGGACTGCAACAGATATGCATGGAAATATTGCATCCGCCGAACAAATAATTTCGATTATTGATACAACTCCTCCTTTGATTGAACCGCCACCTGATGTAATACTTGAAGGACAAGACCCAACCTCTAATGTTGTTGCAATAGGAGTTGCCAACACTAATGATATTGTGGGTGTCATATCAATTACTAATGATGCCCCTGCTGTATTTCCACTTGGTGATAATTTAGTAACTTGGACTGCTATTGATGCTGCTGGAAATTCTGCAACTGCAACCCAAAAAGTATCGATTATTGATACAACTCCTCCATCAATTACTGCACCTGAAGCAGTACAGATTGAAGCAACATCTGCATTAGAAAATATTGTAGAACTTGGAGAAGCAACTGCATCTGACTATATTGGAATAGGCTCAATTACAAATGATGCACCTGGAGTTTTTTCTGTTGGTAAAACAACTGTAACGTGGACTGCAACTGATCTAGGTGGCCTTTCATCAACTGATACTCAATTAGTAAATGTAGTAGATACCACTCCGCCTACTGTTAGTGTACCTAAAATAATTACAGTTGAAGCAACAAGTGAAACTCAAAATGTTGTTGACTTTGGTGGAATTTATGCAGATGATCTTGTAGGCGTATCTTCAGTTGAAAATGATGCACCAAAGGTATTTCCATTTGGTTTAACAACAATAACATGGGTTGTAACAGATGAATCTGGAAATACTGCTACCGGTGCACAACAAATTGCTGTAGTTGATACCACTGCTCCATCCATCACATCTCCAGAAGATATTATATTGGAGGCCTCTAGCGCACAAAACAATATTGTCAATTTAGGTCAAGCACAAGCCTCAGACTTGGTCTCGATTTCATCAATTACTAATGATGCCCCTGATACATTTTCACTAGGTGAGACAATCGTAACCTGGACTGCTATAGATTCTTCAGGAAATTCAGCCACTACCACTCAAACTATAACAATAATTGATACAACTCCACCCTCACTTGAAACCCCAAAAAATATTGAGATTGAGGCTACCTCATCAGATAAAAATATAATTTCATTACTTCCACCTACTGCTTCTGATTCAGTAAGCCAGATTACTATGACAAATGATGCCCCAAATTATTTACCCCTTGGAGAAACTACCATTACATGGACTGCAACTGACGAGGAAGGAAACTCTGCTAGTGCCACTCAGATAGTCACAATAGTTGATACAACTGCTCCAGAACTGACTGTACCATCTGGCATTACAATTGATGCAATATCTCTTCAAACTCCAATAAGTGTTGGTGAAGGAACAGCTGTAGATTTGGCAGGTTCTGCTATTACTATTACCAATAATTCACCATTTTCATTTCCACTAGGTGAAACAGTAGTTACTTGGACTGCAATTGATTCATTTGGAAATTCTATTAGCTCTTCGCAGATAATTACAGTACAGGCATGCGGTAAACCAGATTCCTACTATAACATGATTATTGGAACTGCTGAAGATGACATTTTGTCCGGTACTAATGTAGCTGATCTTATTTTTGCAGAGGAAGGAGATGACATAGTTATGGGTTCCAAAGGAAATGATTGCATGCTAGGTGGAGACGGTGATGACATTATCTTTGGAAACGAAGGTGCTGACAACCTATCAGGTGGAGATGGAAGTGATGTGCTCAAAGGACAATCAGGCGATGATACAATTACCGGTGGTCTTGGAATAGACGTCATTGATGGAGGAGATGATAATGATTCATGTAATGTCGTTAAGGATCAAGACGGAGATCTTAAAGTAAAATGTGAATAACATTTAGATTTTAATGATAATTTTTTTAAAATTTTAATTTTAAATACTATATTCTAATGAGTTTTCTTTGATTTCGTGCTATCATTTTAAAACATGGAACATCTAGTCTAGATTAGGACTTACACAATGGTATAATTTAGACAATCGTACTATCTTCATGAAAGCAAGAATAATCTATCCAGATGATGAAAAACCCTGGCTTCAAATTACATCTGCAAAAATCATTTCCATAAAACCTCGAAAATCATCTAAAGTAAAATCAACGAATAGGATAAAAACAGCAACTATAGTTGCTGTCAGTGTTTTTGTAACTTTAGCTGTAGCAATGATAATGGGTTTTCAATTTACGGAGATTATTGCAGAAGAACAAGCAAACACAGGATTCACATATTCTGGAAATGTCACGATTACTGGTGTCTTTAAATTTCGTGAAGGAGAGGAACTTGTTCCACTTGCAGTATTTACACAAACAAAGGGATTTCAAAGAGCAGAACCATTCATTTTTACTGCGCAAAAAATAACTGGTGATACTCCTCTATTACACAAGCATGCAGATGAAGCGTTCCTTTTTAGAAACTCTGAAGTTCAAAAGCAAGACTGGAATCCATTTGACGTAGACATAATCATTTCTAATGGTGGAGATCTAAAGCGAGTTTTCAGTTATGTTAAATGCTTTATAGATGATTACAATGTAGCTACTCTTAGGGATAATGAAGAAGGTTATCTGAACAAAGGATTCGCAGTAGTTGAAAACTTTATCCTAGAATGTAGATCTATGCAACCACACAGTCCCTCCCTAGAAGAAATGATGACTACACCTAATCAAAAGGCAAATACCACAAGCACCACGGATCTGAAAGAATCAATAAAAACTTGGAGGGATTACTACCAGAATTAAAAACTTGGTTTGCTCCAACAGTAAACTAATTATTTTTATTTGAACCCATCAATTTTGATCGCTATATAGTTCCTAGAGATATATGTGAACTACGTAATCTATGTTTGCTAATCGTAAATAATCAATAAAGAACAAAAATTCAATGAAAACAATACTGACTATGACAATGATGGGAATTTTGCTTACTTCTATTTTCTTGCCTGCAGTTGCAAATGCACAATCCTCAATTAAAATTGATGGTGCGGGGGCCACTTTTCCTTTTCCTCTAATAGATTTATGGAGGGTAAAATATACTGAAAAAAATCCAAACATTTCAGTTAACTACCAGTCAATAGGCAGTGGAGGTGGAATAACACAACATATCGGGCAAACTGTTAACTTTGCTGCTTCTGACGCCCCATTAACTTCAAAGGAATTAGAAAAAGCACCTGATTCACTTCACATCCCAGAGGCAATAGGTGGAGTAACAATAACATACAATCTCCCAGAATTTTCTGAAAAAGGATTAAAATTAACTTCAAAAAATCTAGCTGACATTTTCTTAGGAAAGATTACAAAATGGAATGATCCTGCAATTAAAGCAGATAACCCAGATGTTAAGCTTCCAAATAAAGTAATCCTCGTTGCACACCGTTCTGATGGTTCAGGAACTACTTTTGTATTCACAGAGTATCTTAATATGGTAAGCCCTGAATGGCATGAAAAGGTTGGGTTTGGAAAGACTGTGCCATGGCCTGTTGGTGTAGGTGCCGCAGGAAATGAAGGAGTGGCAAATGTTGTAAAATCAACACCATACGGAATGGGATATGTCGAGCTTGCATATGTATTACAAAATAAAATGCCATATGCATATCTTCAAAATGCAGACGGCACAGCCTTCATAGCTCCCTCTGTAGAAACTTTTGCAGCAGCTGCAAAAAGTTTGTCTTCAAAGCTACCACAAGCTCATCAAAAATGGGAGGGTACATCTATAAACAATGCACCAGGAGACAATTCATATCCAATTACTAGCTTTACCTACATCATATTATACCAGAATTTAGAAAAAGCAACTAAAAGTAAAGAACAGGCACAAGAGACAGTCAATTTCATAAAATACATGATTACAGAAGGCCAGCAATATGCAACTGGTCTCAACTATGTTCCTATACCTGATCAAGTAGAAAAGATAGGACTAGATGGATTGTCACGTGTAACCTATAACGGCGAAAAACTATTTGTCGGAACTACTCCACTCATTGAAGAAAGTATGCCACAGTCTCCCGCCAAACAAGGCAAGGTACCTTCTTGGATTAAAAATAATGCAAAATGGTGGGCAGAAAAACAGATTGGTGATACAGACTTTCTAAGTGGAATACAATTCATGATACAGCAAAAAATAATCCTAGTTAGCGGAAATCCAACAGGATCAAATCAGGCTAATGCCCCAGTTCCTGATTGGATTAGAAATAATGCAGGCTGGTGGTCAGATGATCTCATTTCAGAAGATGAGTTTGTAAAGGCTCTTGAATTTTTAATAAATAATGGGATAGTTAGAGTCTAGTAGAACACACCTAATTTTTTTATTTTTTTAATTATTTTTCAAAAGTGAGACTATGAATATTTTCATTTATTATAACTTCAATGAAATTTTTTGATTGATTTGAGAGACAATTCAGAACCAATTTTTTTGTTTTGTATTATTTGTTTTTTGATTTGATCTATATAGAACTAAGATGACTATGTTAACAACGTAAACAATATGCATTCTAAATATTACATACCAATCTAAATTATCCTCAATGAACATACTAAAAACAACAGCGATCGTTGCTGTTAGTGTCATTGCGGCATTGGCAGTAGCATCGATAATGGGTTTCCAATTATCGGAAATCACTGCCGAAACAATAAAGGCACCAGAATACCTCTATGCAGAAGGAGTTTCAATAACCGGAGTTTTCAAATTCCGTGAAGGAGAAGAACTTGTTCCAATTCAGGTGTTTGCACAATCAAAGGGATTTCAAAGATCAGAGCCCTTCATATTTAGCATGCAAAAAGTAGTTGGCTTCACTCCGCTTTTGCACAAACATGCAGATGAATCATTTCTTTTTAGAAACTCTGAATCTCAAAAGCAGGACTGGAATCCATTTGATGTAGACATAATCCTTTCTACAGGTCCATACGAAAAACGTTCTTTCAGCTACAATAAATGCTTCATAAAGGATTACAAAGTTAATACCCTTAGGGATAATGAAGAAGGCTATATGAACAAAGGATTTGCAGTAGTTGAAGACATGATCCTAGAATGTAGAGATATGGACATAAACAATCCTTCACTTCAAGCATTAGAAGACGCTAAAAATGATGTAGAGGCACAGACAAAAAGTAGCCTGGATTATCAATTAGAACAAAGACAAATGATAAAATAACAAATTCCAGTAACTTCTTATTTTTTCTTTTTTTATTTTTCTGAAATAACTGATCTTATATTTTCATTAATAACAACTTCAGCAATATCAGTTGAATATTCAATAGTTCGTCGAATATCTTCTAAAACAAATTTTATGACAGATGAATTACTAGATTCTTTTAAGTTTGACATGAATTCTTTTTCATTTTGGACATCTTTTGCAGCTTGATCTGCAACTTTTTCCGCCAAAGAATAGTCACTTTTTGTCAAAGCTACAATAGAATTTTCAAAAATATTGAGCGAGTCGTTACTTAGCTGAGTTATAGATTGTAAAATTTTTTTATCAATAGGAGACTGTAAAAATTTTATTCTCTTTGCAATCAAAACAGAATGATCTGCAATCCGTTCAATGCACCTGATTACAGTTCTATATCCTAAACAATCAGATGGTTTTTTTAGTCCTATCTCTAGAAGAATCTCTCCATTCTGAACCGCTTGAGAAAGGTTTCGAAGCATATACAAACTAAATCTATCAACCTCATCATCCATTTTAATGACTTCTTCTGCAGCTTCTTTATCCATTTTTCCTAATGCATCAATAGCTTCACGATGCATATTAGAAGTCATAAGATGCATTCTCCGTAGGGCTACATCAAAGGATAATTCAGGTAATCGGGTAAGAACCTGAATCATAATTGATTCTGAACTTGACTCTACAATTTCTGTACCAATCATTGAGGTTCTTGCAAGTTCTCTTATGGTCCTAGCATGAGTTGATTGAATTTTAATACCTTTTGAGCGAACAATAATTATTTTATATCCTGCAAGATAAATTGCAATTATTTTTCTTTTCAAGGATTCTTCCGAATCATCTTTACTAATCCCTATTATGGATTTTTTATCTTCAAATCTATCTATAGTAGAGAGTAGTGTTAAAGAGTTGTTCGGATTTTTTATTAGAGTAACTTCATCACCAATTTTCATTTTTAGATCGTCGATCCATTTTTTCGGAAGTGAAACAACATATGTTGAACCACCAGCTAGCTGCAGCTTTCTTCTTTGTCGACTAATTTCTATCGTTGCCAATTACCTATCCCTGTTTGTTTTTAGGTACCATACTGGTTTAGTACATTTTCTATATAGAGACCATACAATCTATAGGCTTCACGTAATATACTGTCAGATCATTGTTAAATGACACTTCAGGGATTCAATTTATGTTAAAGAGAGAATTTACTAAATCACGAGGACGTGGACCTCTCTCTGATAAAATATTCAAAATTGCTGTAACTGTAGCTGGAGCATATGTTCTTGTAGTAGTTCTTTTAATGGTTTATCAGCTAGGTTTGGGGTCAGGACCAATCTGGCATGAAGAGGGACTTGGATTCATTTGGGGTACGGATTGGAATGCTGTTGAAGGAAGAGAATCATTTGGAGCCTTTCCTTATATCATTGGTACATTGATTACAGCTGCCATTGCGATGGCAATTGGAGTACCACTAAGTATTGGCATTGCAATGTTTGTATTGACGGCACCAAAGAGTATTGGAGAACCATTAGGTTACTTGGTTGAATTAATTGCTGCCGTTCCAAGTGTTGTATTTGGATTATGGGGGCTGTATGTTTTTAGAATTTACTTTAAAGATCTTATAGAGCAACCGCTACATAACGCCTTTGGCGACTCTATTTTCCTTTTTTCAGGTACGCCATTTGGTTTAGACGTACTATCTGCAAGTATTATTCTTGCAATTATGATTATTCCTACAATTTCCGCAGTTTCAAGAGATGTGATGCTAGCAGTTCCTCAACAACAAAAGGAAGCCGCGTATATGTTAGGTTCTACAACATGGGAAATGTTTAGACTAGCAGTTTTTCCATATTCAAAAGCTGGATTGATCGGTGCTTCCATTTTGGGTCTTGGAAGAGCAATAGGAGAAACAATGGCAGTAACTATGATGATTGGAAATGCTACAGGTTTAGCAGCTATTCCAGAATCATTATTTGATCCTAGTCAAACAATGCCAAGTATAATTGCAAATGAATTCATAGAAGCGTCACCAGTGTCACTACATATACCAGCACTCTTAGGTGTTGCATTAGTCCTGCTACTTGTTTCAATGGCGATTAACATTGTAGCTCATTTTCTTGTAATTAGAATGCTAAAGATTAAGGAGGGTGCAATTAACAATTGAATAGCATCCTACAAAACAAACAAGACAAACGAGCAGAGTACCGTGCCATGTTTAGGTCCAACGTGAAAAATCGATTATTGGTTGATAAAATAATGATGGGAGTTGTTTTTGCTTGTGTTGTTACTGCCATTACTCCATTATTATGGATATTAGGTACGTTATTTTATGGAGGAGCTGAGGCTCTAAGCTGGGAATTTCTTACCCAAGAACCTGGTGCAGTAGGTGGAGGAATTCCTCCAGCAATTGGACCTGCAATTCAAGGAACACTAATCATTATTGGTTTGTCCTCTATCCTTGGAATCCCTATTGGAGTAATGAGTGGAATCTATCTTGCAGAATTTGGAGGAAGTTGGTTTTCTAAACAAATTAGATTCTTCACCGATGTTTTTATGGAATTTCCTTCCATAGTTTTAGGAGTTTTTGCATTTCTTGCAATTGTTTTAATTTTAGGTCATTTTTCAGTTTGGGCTGGGGCATTTGCATTATCGTTGATTATGTTTCCAATTATTGCACGTGCAACTGAAGAGGCACTGAAAATGGTTCCTTGGAATATAAGAGAAGCTGGAACAGCACTAGGATTAAGAAAATGGATTGTAACATTGCGTATTGTTATTCCTGCTGCAAAAAATGGTATCATTACAGGAATATTATTGTCTGTCTCAAGAGTTGGTGGAGAGACTGCTCCATTAATTATGACGATTTTGGGAAGCAGTCAATTCTTTGGCGGATTAGATTCCCCAATGGATGCACTTCCATTGAGGATATGGAGATTTTCACTACAACCTTACGATGAAGCAAGACTTGCAGGATGGGGCGCTGCTCTAGTCTTGGTTATAACGATTCTCGCAATCCATATAGGAGTTAGATATTGGTTTATGCACAGAAGCAAGAATATGGGTATGATTCCAAGACTAAGTAAAGTTGGGGTGTAAAAAAATGGCAACAACAATAACTCCTAAACCTGTAAGTTCAACAATCGTGGATAGCCCAATTAATATTTCTCAAAAGAAATACAAAATGGTAACAGAAAATGTTAACGTCTATTATGGAAATTACTTAGCGGTTAAAAACATCTCTATCAAATTTCCTGAGAAATCAGTAACTGCCTTAATTGGTCCATCTGGATGTGGTAAAACTACCTTTCTTAGATGTCTAAACAGAATGCATGACATGACAAAGAGTGCACGTGTTGAAGGCAAAGTGATGATTGATGATATTGATCTTTATGATAAGAGCATAGATCCAATTTATCATAGACGAAAAGTAGGTATGGTCTTTCAAAAACCAAATCCATTCCCAACAATGTCAATTTATGACAATGTAGTTGCTGGAGTTCGTCTGAATGGAGTTCATGATAAGAAGATTCTTGATGAAATTGTTGAAGACTCTCTTAAAATGGCGTATTTGTGGAACGAAGTAAATGATGATCTAAAAAAACCTGCAATAGAATTATCAGGTGGACAACAACAAAGACTATGCATTGCTAGAGCCCTTGCAATTCAACCTGAAGTTCTTTTAATGGATGAGCCTGCCTCTGCTCTGGATCCAATTGCTACTCAAAAAATTGAAGAGACAATCACTGAATTGAAAAACGATTATTGTATTATTATAATTACTCATAACATGCAGCAGGCTGTGAGAGTTTCTGATTATACAGGCTTTATGTATCTAGGAGATTTAATAGAATTTAGAGAGACTAGGAAATTATTCACAGATCCAAAAAATGAACTTACAGCAAAATATGTTCAAGGTCACTTTGGTTAAATGACTCGATTAATTGATCCTTCATTAGATAAATTGTCTAGGCTTATGTCACAAATGGGAGACATGGCAATGGAATGTGTTTCACTTGCTGTTGATTCATATCTTGAAGGGAAGGGTACAGGTGGTCGAGTTCGTGAACTGTCAAATGAAATTAAAAAAAAATATTTTGAAGTTGAAGATTTGACTTTTGATATGTTACTCAAATATCAGCCGGTAGCAGACGATTTTCGACTCATTAGATCTTCTACAGAAATTTCTTATGCTTTTTCCAGGTTTGGTCGTTACGCATATGACATCACACAAGTTCGTCACTTATTTGGAGACATTTCAGAGTGTAAAAATGCTTCATTATTTGAAGCTGCAAAAAAAGTAAAACATATGATTAGAGAATCTGTTTTATCATTTGCAGAATTAGATGTAAGAAAGGCAATCAAAATTCAAGAGGATGAGGCTTTTATTGATAGAATGTATAAAGAAAGATTGCCTCAGCTTATTGAATTAAAAAATACTAAATGCGCACTCGCCGAAGCACTACTATTACGTTATCTTGAAAGAATTGGGGATCATGCAGTCTTTATGAGTGATGCAGTAAATTATATTGTAACAGGAAAACATCGTCCAACTGAATCGCAAATTTTATCACATACACCTAGAGAAAATATAGATTTAGTTCAATAGATCGCTAGTTTTCAATATAGTATATGTAGAACAACCTTTAAACTCGTAAATCTAGCCTCAGGTTATATGGGCCAATGGCTTTCGTGGTTAAAATCAAACGACAAAGAAATTCTCACCATTCTTGATAATCTTTCAAAAAAAGCAGTTGAAGTCTCTGAAGAGTTGGTACATTTATTTGAAGATATTAATAATGCAAAAGAACACCAAATTAAAATTAAAAAATTTGAACGAGATGCAGATGAGTTAACTCGATCTGTTTTTGCGGAATTAAACAAAACATTCATCACTACCCTGGACCGAGAGGACCTTCAAAGAATAGCTTCAAAGACTGATGATGTAATTGACTTTATTGAAGGTATTTCAGGAAGAATTATCAGTTATAACATCTTATCAACCCCTCCGTATATGCTTGAGATTGCGAAAGAACTCACAAAGGCTACAAAAGAAGTTGAATTCATGATTTCTAAATTAGGCAATATAAAAGGACAAAAGGATTTAATCAATCACTGCAGAAATACAAGCGATATTGAACATAATATTGATGATTTGTATAGAACCGCAGTTGGAAAACTTTTTGAAAGTAATGATCCGATTACAATAATAAAACTAAAAGACATCTATGAATCTATTGAAACTGCATCTGATAGAACTGTTGATGTTGCTGATGTGATTGAAGATATTGTTTTAAAATACGCTTAGATGAAAAATGTTGGAAATAGCTATTTTTGCGATTCTGTTAGCCTTATTTTTTGATTTTATCAATGGGTTTCATGATGCCGCAAATTCTATTGCCACAGTAGTTGGAACTAGGATCTTAAAACCTCTTCAAGCAGTAAGCCTTGCAGCAGCTGCAAATTTTTTGGGCCCATTTATTTTTGGAGTAGCTGTTGCAACTACAATTGGAAAAGGTATCATCAATCCAGATTTTGTTACTATGGAAATCATTTTAGGTGCACTTGTTGGAGCAATTGTCTGGGATCTTATTACATGGTTTTGGGGATTACCCTCATCAAGTAGCCATGCATTAATTGGTGGGATAATTGGAGCAGGTATTGCAGGTATTGGTACTCATGCAATTCTATTTGATGGTCTAACCAAAGTGGGAATGGGAATTCTAATATCACCAGTAATGGGGTTGATAGGTGCATTTCTTCTTGGAATATTAATAATTACAATCTTTGCAAAAAGAAAACCAATTCAAGTCAATTCAGTTTTTGGTAAACTGCAACTAGTGTCATCTACGTACTTTTCACTAACTCATGGCGCAAATGACGGCCAGAAAACTATGGGAATTATAGCTCTTATCTTGTTAATTGAAGGAGTCACCACACAATTTGAAATTTCATTTTATGTTGTTTTAATGGCCGCTCTTGCGATTAGTCTTGGAACCTTTTTTGGTGGCTGGAGAATTGTCAAAACAATGGCGGTTAGAATCACTCAACTTAAACCCTATCAAGGATTTGCAGCAGAGACAGGTGGTGCCACTGTCTTAGCAGG
>JBQTHA010000131.1:0-15096 GCA_052390375.1 Nitrosopumilaceae archaeon | reverse complement strand
GGCATTTTGAAAATCAATTGTTCGTTTTATTGAAATTTTAGAGTATAAAAAATGAGATTAAATGAGAATAAAGGTAAAAAAAGTGAGGTCGTAAGATGTTTCATGTTCAAAATTTTGCTCAGCATGTTCATATAGTATTTTTATATGATTTCAGACATGACGTATTTAGAAAAACATTCGACTAAGAGTCAATGTTACTATTGTGGGAAGAGTTTTCCCTCTAAAGATGAAGTAAATCAACACTTGAAAAATGTTCATTCAACTACAAGGGGAAAGAATTCC
The DNA here is from genome assembly GCA_052390375.1 of Nitrosopumilaceae archaeon. GTDB lineage: Archaea > Thermoproteota > Nitrososphaeria > Nitrososphaerales > Nitrosopumilaceae > CSP1-1. The sequence goes on along the minus strand of JBQTHA010000131.1, from coordinate 14,814 downwards.
GTCATAGATGTGGTAAAGTTAAATCCTGAAACACCACATTACGTGGTAAATTTTTTGGAGACTTCTCAAAATTATTGTGTTTGCTTGGTAGATATTGTGAATTCTACAAAAATCTCTGCTTCCCTGACACAGCAAAAACTATCAAAATATTATGAGATTTTTTTAAATTCTATGGCACAAATTGTTGAGAAACATGGGGGATTTGTTATTAAAAATATTGGAGATAGTCTTCTATTTTATTTCCCAGATTCCTCAGAATCATCTAAGAGTTATGACTTTAAGAATTGTTTAGAATGTTGTTTGAAAATGACAGAAGAGCATGAAAACATAAATCATATTCTTAAAAAACAAAAATTACCATCGCTCGACTATCGTATAAGTGCAGATTATGGCGAAGTCAGCATTATGGAGACTAATAATTCTTCAACCATAGATGTTTTTGGTACACCTGTTAACATGTGTACGAAAATTAATCATGTTGCAGAAAAAAATGCCATAGTCATTGGAAGTGATATGTATAGGACTGTGAAAAAAATTCATAATTATCAATACCAAATGATTAATTCATGTTCTGTTGGGATGAAGTACATGTATCCAGTTTATTCTGTATCTAGAAAAAACTAGATTATTCTAGAAAATATCTATAGATAATGAGTAAAGCAAGCCCTAGACCTAGATAGAGCATTATTTTTCGATTCATCCAGCCAGCTATCCCTTTGGAATTGGAATCAAATGGATTAAATTTGGTCATAATCTACGTTTCTTAGTATCTAGTATACCTTATTGATACCTTCTTTTTCTTCAAATCCTAGGTAGATGTCCATGTTTTCCAGCAAAACATCGTTCACAAATCATATTACCTATTCGCTTTTTAGCAAATTCAATTTGTTTTGGATTTAATCTTCCATGCTGTATTGCATTTAGAAGCTGTTCTTGGTCTATAATCTCAAACTCTTCTTGACATTCACATTTGGAGCATTTACATCTAATTTTACCCAATATTAAACACAAAAATTCTACGAATTACTGTTTTTTCTTTGTATACTTTTGGCTATGAAATTTAGCTCTTTGGAGATCTTGTAATCATACCTATTTGCAGCTAAATATAGTGAATTTTCCCACCAATCCTTCATTTTCAAATTTTAATTCCTCCAAAAAGTAATATCAAAACCATCATAGTAGTTTCTAATTTAATCATCTAGGTAATATTGAATAATTGAAATATACCCATTATGGACTTGGAAGTCTAGATTTTTGGTAAAAGTAGAATGGATTATTCTGGTAAAAAACCACAAGAATTTCCAAGGATTACCAAAAAAAAACGAGTCAAGAATGGGGGTTGAGCTTTCATTCCTATCAAAAAAAGATCATACATGTCTAGCTGAGATATCTTGGTGGGTTGACTCATGGCTGCAATAATTAGGAACAAAGGTTAAACCCCCCCTCTAAAAACCGGTTTTTGAAAAAATCGTATTCTTCATAGATTACAGTTCATAATAGGGGGGTTTAGCTTTTGTGAATAACACAATGAGTACAATAATGTTACAAATTTACACCAATACCATTTTCAAGTGGTATTGTTAACCCAAAAATTAAAAGATTAATTACAATTCCAATCACAAAAAGCACTATACCTATGTAAAGACAGTTGTTGGCTTTTCTGGGATCATCTCTTTTTAGTACAAAAAATGCTATGATGCCCCCAATCAAACCAAGTAAGATTGGCAATAAAAACCACCAATTGCTTCTTTTTTTCTCAAAATTCATTTATGAACACCAAATTTGCTTTCACAAATCTATCAACATCAATAAATTTTTCGAAAAATTCAGTTTTGAGAGATGTCTGATTTTTTTCGTACCTGGTTAATCTCGATTTCTACTGTTTCTAATGGGTCTTCTACGTGATTTCTTCTAATGGAAAACATTTTAGGTCTATCAAAGTCATCAGTACAGTCAGGACAAGCATATACTAGAACACGGTGTTCGTTTGGAGCTTTTGGATTGGATAATCGAGGATAGTATACCAATCTTGCACCACAATCAACACAATATCTATTGGCCCGCCTAGTTTTGACCAATGTAAACCCCCTGCATTGTTCCTAATCTGCGATCAGATATTAGATCTATACTGTCTAATCCAGTAAACCAAATGGTTCTAAGATTCTATATTTCAAAATTCGAATTTAGAAATAATGAAATGCGCCGCCCGTCAGACTTGAACTGACGACCAACGGATTAACAGTCCGACGCTCTACCACGCTGAGCTAGGGCGGCAACAGGTTTGTACCTTGGCAATAGCGATTTAATCCTTACTAAGCAAGTTTTTGACAGAAAATGTACAATCAATTAAATTTTGCAAAAAATTCTCGAATTTCTTCAGTAAAATTTTCAACCAAGCCAACAATTTCCATATGTTCATCAGGGGTAGGCTCTCTTCGATGATATATTTGAAAGGCACTCAAAGCAGAACCTACCATCTCACCTACGAAAAATCCGCATAAAAAATCTCCAATATTTTCACATTTCCAGACATCTCCAATTCGTGGTGAGGCTCCTGCATTTTTGTAAAGGTCTAAGGTATCTTTAATCAGCTTACTTGTCTGATTTTTGAATTCAAGATCAAGTGGCATAAAAATTCAGATAATGTGTCGAAAATAAAGAATTATTTTTCAATTCCCTTTGATTTTGAGTAGATATAGATCCCATCAAGAAAAACTCTATGATCCTTGTTTTTGATTTTTGATTTTTGCTCAATTTCTGCTGCACTCTGACTTACTTCAGATAAAACGTGGCCAGTTAAAATGATGTCATCGCCCTTGATTACAACCTTGGTTTGGCCGTGAATTTTTGCTATTCTAGCTGCTCTTTCCCCCTGAAAGTTTTCAATAGTAACTTCAGCATCTTTGGTTTTTACGGTAATAGGAAAGTGTGCATAAACTACTTTCATTTTGATTGTATAGCCATCAATTACTCCCTCACAGAGATTTCTAATAAGAGATGCAGCAGTGTTTAAAATTGCATATTCTTTTTTTCTATTTCCACTAGTCTTAATTGAAATATTGTTATCTTTTACCTCTAAGGAAACAGGGATTTTTCTAAAATTTTTGAATGTTTTACCAAGTGGTCCAGATACGGCAAGCATGCTCTTTTTTAGAGTAACAGTAACTTTGTCAGGTATGTCTATCGAAGTTTCAAAATTTTCGGTTTGATCAGTAGACATATCCTATCAAGAATCCTCCAATCCCTTTGTTAGCAGCATCATGATGTGACATCACACCTTGATTGGTAGTAACTAGAAGCATACCTCTTGTGTATGATGGCAGATATTGTTGTTCCCATTCTGAATATTCAGTTTTTTTCACTTTAAATCTAGGAGTAATTGCACCACATTTTGTAATTTTTGCTAAGAGGTTAATTTTGAATTTGCCCCCACGTTTATCTTCAATGTGTTCGAATTTTCCAATATAGCCTTCCTTTTGCAATGTTGTCAGAACCTTAGTTGCTAATTTTGAAGTTGGGAGAACAATACACTCACCTTTCCTTCTTGCTTCGGTGTTGTATAAGGTTACAAACAGATTTGCTAAAACATTAGTTGCTGGCATTTTCTTCTCATACTCACATATTTTTTTTAAATCCCAAGGATACAGCTACCTCTCTAAAACATCTTCGACAGATAAAGAGGTCGTATTTTTGGATAACTGCCGTATAATCGCCACATCTCTTACACCAACGCGAGCCTCTTCCAAATGTATGTTTTTTTCTACCAGTATACTCGTAAGATCTGTCTTTGGCCATTACACCATCTTTGCTCCAAATTCTCGTGTTAGGAATTCCTTAGCTTCATCAGCTGTAATTTTATGCGCTTTTCCAATTTTGGCCTTATGTTTACTTCGAAATCTAATATTAAACCCTGGTCTAGTGAGAGATACGGCGACATCAAGACCAAGAATTCCTATTTTTGGATCATATTTGACTCCTGGAATATCAATATGTTCTAAAATTCCAAAAGATACATTTCCAAAATTATCAAATGAGGAGGCTTTTATTTGATTGCCTTTTGCATCTAAAAGTCGTTTGAGAAGCGATGTTGCGTCATTTCCTCTACTTGTTACTGCGACTCCAATTGGTTCTCCTTTTCTAACACCCCAATCTCGCTGGGTTGCTTTTGCATTTCTTCCACATGATTTTTTTCCAGAAATTTGATCTAGTGCTTTTTTCCCAATTTCTATGGCATCACCAGATTTTCCAACACCCATATTAAGTACAACTTTTTAAAGTCTTATTTCTTTCATTTTATTTTGAGTTTGTTGCGCCATTTTTATCAATTAATTTGAATTATAGGTTTATCTTTTCCTACTGCCATAACAAGAGTTGTAGGGATTTCAATTTTTCGTTCACCTAATGCAACCAGTACACGCTTTGGTAAAATAAATGTCCCTTCTTTGATATCTTCAACAGAACCTACTTGTCCGGTATTTACTCCACGAGTTACTATAACATGCGAGCCTTTTTCTAATTTTATCACATTGAGAATTTTTTGTTCAGGTACCTGCATTAAACATGAATCTCCCACATTTACTATGGTATCAGAAATAAGTGAACGGCCATCATGAAATCCAATCTGAGTTTTACCATTTCTAATCGTAGTTTTACTTATTACTTTAACCAATTTTTTTGATTTCTCAGAATCATTAATTTTAAGGGGTTTAAGCACATGCCCCTTTTGTGGAACAAGACGATAAGTGTCTGAAACTCCTTCTAATTCTATTACATCCATTAGGCCTATTCCATGATGTAGTGATTTTCGTTTGATACCATCAATAGTAACTTTACCATCATAAATTGTAGATTTTGCTTCTCGTAATGTTGTTACGAGTTTTAAAGTATCACGTAAAAGTACTGCAGTGGGAATTGAGTTATTCTTAGGATGTGGGCCTGGTTTGACGGTAACCACAAATCGTTTATCTTTTCTGGTTATTCCCCAGAAAGTTGGAGCCATCTGTCGTTTGAGTTTTTTGCTACCAGATATGCTTACCATTTCTAATCTTTATCCCCCTTAGTTTTTAGTTTACTTGATTTCTTGGATTTAGTTTCTTTTGGTTTTTCTGATTTAGTTTCTTTTGGTGTAGCTTTAGGTTTGTGACCTTCTAACTTACTTTTACGCCAATTATCATCAGTGTTGAGTCCAATTATCAAGACATTTGAAGAAGGAATGTAAACATCAATTTTCTCTCCTTTAAGTTTCTCCTTTTTAATTCCCTCAATTGCCACACCGCTTTTTTCTGTAGAAATTTTTGTAACTTTACCGTCAATACCTTTGTATTCTCCCCGGATTATTCTAACTGTATCATCGACGTTTATTCGAATACTTCGCTTTCCATATTTTTTTCTAAGTTCTTTTGATAAAGATCCTGAAATTTGTTTGCTCCTTATAGCATAAGTTGCTTTATAGATTTGCTGATTTCTAATTTTTGTCGGCTTCAATCATACCACCATAGATGCAAGACTAGCCACTCTTGGCCATTTTTCAGATGCTTCAGCTGCCACAGGTCCTTTGATGTCAGTCCCTTTAATTTCTCCTTCAGGAGTTACAAGAACTCCCGCATTATCCTCAAAAATTACTCTAACGCCGTTTAGTCTGCGAACTGGATATTTTTGTCTAATTACTACTGCGCCATAAACTTGTTTTCTTAATTCTGCAGGACCCTTTTTTACTACTACATTTACAAAGTCACCAACTGCTGCTGCAGGTAACCTTGATGAACGTGTTTTCAATTTTTGAACCATAACTATTTCTAATATTTTTGCGCCAGTATTGTCTGCACAATTAATTCGAGCGCCAACAGGTAGAACTCTTGTAACATAAGGTCTAAACTCCTGAACTCCTTTTGCCTTTCCACGACTTCTACCTTGTGACATTACTTTCTAACCTCCACTACAACAAAAGAAACAGATTTGGATACAGGCCTACATTCAGCAGTTATAACCGAATCACCTTCTTTAACATCGAGACATGATGGTATATGAGCATGAATTGTACTTTTACTTCTAGCATATCGTTTGAATTTACTAAAATAAAGAGGGGATTCTTTTTGCAATACAATAGTATTTTTTGCTTTAGCGCTAACAACTTTTCCCTCAAATAACTTTCCTCGCACACTAAGAGAACCATGAAATGGGCAATGTTTATCAGTGCACTCTTCTTTTGGGGCAGTAACTGGGATGCCGATATTTCTGGTCATATTTTTATTCCCAATCTATCATAGGAGCGCTTTTCAAGTAAAGAACCATAAAGTGTAATTTCTTGATCATCTGCATAGAATTTCCAAGTGTTTTGTTTTTTTGGTATCATTTTGAATCCATTCTTGGTGTTTAATATTAACATTGATTTCGTTTCATCAACAATAGTACCATTTAATCCTATAATCTGACGATTCGGAGAACCGCAAATTTCTGTTTTTAATCCTATCATTTCATGGATACAGATATTTTCAGCTGTTATCATTTTTTCTTCAACTCATTTAATCTAGTCATGATTCTTGCTATATCTCTTCTCAGTGGTTTTATCTTTCCACTTTCCTTACGTAGTGTTCCCTTTGCTGAATCCACCTTAAGTTTTGTAAGATCTGAACGAAGTTGTTGTAATCTATCATGCAGATCATTTTCGTTTAGCTCTCGTACTGTTTTCATTTTTATTCTTGTCATGCTTTAAATTTCTCCTCTTCTTCTTCTAAAGTTTCAAGAGTTGCAATTTTCTTTGCTTCAAGTTCAATTTGCTCACTTTCAGTTCTTGCCTTTCTTTCTGCTTCAGTTTCTACTTTTATTGCAGAGACAGGTTTATCCGCTATTACCTTAACTATGATTTCCTCTTTTTGTTTCTGTTTAGCTTTTTTAGATTTGTCTTTAAATTCAAATTCAGGGATAATCTTTTCTTTTATTGCGATTCTAATTCTAATTCCAATAAGACCCATTGGGGTTTTTACATGGGCGATATCTTCAGCAACTATTACTTCTGCGTGATGACCAGCTCTTGGTAAAATACCAACTGAATGTTTTTCAAAGGCAGAACGGTCACCTCGAAGTTTACCAGAAATTGTAATTTGAACCCCCATTGCACCATTTTCCATAATTTGTTGAAGGGTCCACATAGTTGCTCGTCTAAATGCAGTACCTCGTTCAATATGAGAAGCCAGTCTATTACACATTACATTTGGAGAGAGTTCAGGCTTAGCAATTTCAACTACAGAGATTTGAGGATTTTTTAAACCAAATTTTGTTCCAAGGACTTCAGTTAATTCCCTTATACCACTTCCTTTACGTCCTATTACAATTCCTGGTCGTGTAACATGTAAGGCGATACGTGTTCCTACAGGCGTTTTTGAAATTTCAACATCAGAAAATCCAGCGTCTTTGATTTTTTCTCTCAGATAATCTTTGAGTAACATCATGTTGTAATTATCTTTGAGTACATTTTTTACAGATGACAATTCTAAGCCTCCTGAGCTACAAGTTCAACATGAGTTAATACATTATTTTTTGGGGTAGCTCTTCCCATGGCTCTTGGGATGAATCTTTTTATCAATACTCCTTTGTGAACTGTTGCGTTAATAATTTTGAGTCTATCCAAATCCATTCCCTTGTATTCTGCATTAGATTCTAAATTATCAAGCAGTTTAAGAAATTCAGTGGCAGATTTCTGTGGATATCGTCCAGACATTACCCCTGGGTCAGATTTATGACCTACTTGTGTTTTGTATCTTCTAAATGGAACGGCTCGTTTCATTGATATTACATTTTGTAGATAATCCCTTGCTTTTTCTAGAGAGAGCCCCTTAATTGCTACAGCAATTTCACGAGCATGTTTATGTGAAATTTGTTTTTCTCGTAAGGATGCTCTCACATGTCTAGTTGGATCAAAATTTTGAAAAGCGTACTTGAATTTGGCCATAATTAATCACTTTAATGGAACGTAAAGACTAGATCTAGATGCACCTACACCTGGGGCACCGTGTGAGACTCTCTTATTTGTTATAACATATTCACCTAGATAATGACTTATCATTTCTGGAGAAATATTGACAACCACAAATTCTTTTCCTGAGAAAACATTTACTTGCACACCAACCATGTAAGGCAAAATTATCAAATCTCTAAGGTGTGTTCTTACTGGGTTCTTTAGTTTGCCAGCCTTTGCTAACTTTATCTCTTCAATTAATTTTCTTTTACTATCGGTAATTCCTCTGGTAAGTGATCTTCGTGCGCGTGCTGGAAATAACTGAAAAAGTTTTTCCATCGGCATTTTCTCTAATTCTGCTAAATCGATTCCTTGATAATCAAATTTTTTAACCATTTTCTTTCACCTTAGTTGTAAATAGAGAGAATTTCAGGACCATATTATAGCATTCCTATCTTTGTTGCCAAATCTCGTGCTTTATCAATTGATTCAAATTTAACAAATGCCTTTTTACCATAAACCGTTTTTGCAGTATTGACATCAAGTACAGTTTCATTGTATAATGTTTTAACTGCTTGGATGATTTTTGGTTTTGCAGCATCAGCAGCTACAATGAAACAAATTTTTTGTTCATTTTCTACCATAGCAAATGTTTTTTCAGTAATGTATGGTTTTAAGATGATTTTTGAAGCTTCGTCAATATTCATTTTAATTTCACCATAAGTTCTAGGTGCGGAGATTTAATTTTAGAAATTTCATCGATGGCACTTTTAGAATAAACGGTCAATCTTATTGGAACTGCTCCAGGAGCTAAATCCAGAACACTTAGGTTCTTTACTGAACATACCTCAACTCCTGGAAATGAACCACAGGCTTTTGAGAGATTTGTAGAGTCCTTTGTTACAAACAATATGCTTTTTCCTACTTTGGATGCCCTTCCCCTCAATGCGGATTTTCCACTGCGAGCTTTTCTGGATAAGAGTCTGTCAATGTCCGGTGTTAAGTTCAATGCTTCAAAAATTTTTTTCATTTCGCTTGCCTTTGAAACTTTTTCAATGTCATCTGAAACGACTAAAGGAAATGATGTTATTTTTTCTAGGATGTGGCCACGTGATTTTATTATTTGTTTTGAGGAGGTAGCAGCTATTGCTGAACAAAGTGCCAATTTATTTTCTTTTTTATTTAGTTTTTTGAAAATGACTTTGTCAGAAGTTGGAGGATGTGCTTGCCTTCCGCCTCTTGTTGATGCTACTCCGCCTCCTTGGCCCTGACGTCCACCACCTCCACCACGAAGTCGAGCTATTCTAGCTGAACCGTGACCTGTTGGAGGATCATTAGACCTTGCTACTACATCCATTCCTGCAGTTGGATGTCGTCCTTGTTTTTGAAATTTATGTGAGCTGAGATACACTACTGCTTTTTGAATGAGATCTTTTCTGAATGGAGTAGAAAATACTCTAGGTAATTCAATTTCGTTTTCTTTCGAACCACTAGTTGTTAATGTTTGAACTTTCATTATAAAACGACCTCTAGTATGTGGGGTTTAAGGATTTTTGAAGGCACGTTACGAATTTGTGTTCTTAATTTTATCAGGCGTCTATAAGTTCCTGGAACTGAACCTTTGACAATAACAAAGTCACCATTAACCAAACCAAAATGTTTGAAACCACCTTCCGGGTTAATTTTTACTTCATTTTTTTCGGTGTTACTCATAATCATGATTCTTTTGTTATACTCAGTTCTTTGATGAAATCCTCGTTGTCCGGCTCTTGGAACAGTATACATTATACTTGCAGGAGAAATTGGACCTAGTGAACCAACTTCTCTTACACTTTTTCGTGATTTGTGTTGTTTCTTTTTTACACCCCATCTGGTGATAGGGCCTTCCCATCCCTTTCCCTTAGTTATTGCTGCTGCATCAACACTGACACCGGTCTCAAAAACTTGATCAATTTTCATTTCTTTGCCTAAGAATCTTTTTACAAATTCAAATTGCTTTTTAATGTCACCGCCTTTTACAGCAGCCTCAAAAATATAGGGTTTCTTTTGATCAAGATTTGTAGTTGGGGTAATTCCAACTATTGCATAAATCTCTTGTATGTTACCAAGATGTTTCTCAGATTTTTCTAAATTGCTACCCTCGTTTTTTAATTTTAATAATCTGGAAAAATGTTTTGGCAAATCTTTTGCATAAATGTCAAAAGCAGCTTGAAGACCATAATTGTCTTTTGAGTAACCGCGTATTCCAGCTACAAATAATGGTGGAGTAACGATAACGGTTCCAAGACTAACAAGTTGTTTTCCAGCATTTGGGGTTTTATCTCGATCATCAATGGTGACAAGTTGAACACAACCAGCCTTGAAACCTGCATGTGCTAATAGTTTTGGCTCGTCAGAATTTATTGTAGGCCAAGAACGTATTCTTGCCTCAAAACTTTTAGCTCGACCTCTGGGGAGATATGCAAGACTACCTCTACGTGGCTGACTACGTTTTCGATGACCCATGGATAAACGGAAAAAGTCGTTAACCCCATTATATACCTACTAAAAATTTCAAGGTTTGCCTCGAAATTTTATAAAATTAATCTTTTATGGGTTTAACAAATTTTCTAATAAAGATAAAATTGTAATAGAACCAACAATAATACCAACTAGCCCTACAATTATTGCAAAAAGAAGAAATTTTTTTTGTTTAATCATATCTAACACAGGGTTCTTTATGTTAAATTTGACGCGTCTGAAATATGTTAAGAATTGAAAGTACACCAACCAGTGCTTCTTCAAGGCGAACTGTTTCTGTAGCTTGGTTTGGAAAGAAGTTCAAAATTTTTGAATTTTGAATCTGATGAATTTTACCGCCTAAAATTTCATGAAGACCCCTCTCTGGAGAACCAAAAACAACAAGAGTTGGTTTTTTACTTTCTAAGAACCATTTTGAAAATTCTTGGGATATTATTTTGCCTTTTCTTGATGTGAGAATAATTTGACCATCCCAAGTAGAAAGTGTTGAAAAAAGATTTCCTCTTTCTTTTACTTTGTACCCCCAATAATCTTTGAGGTTGTCTTTTAAAATTTCTTTTACTGATAAATTTGGATATTCAGATTTGAATTGTACTGTAATACGTTGACCAATATCCGCTTTCCCAAAATATGATATTAGATTTTTTATTCCTACATCAACAAATTTTTTCCCTTTTACTGAAACAACAAGTCCTTCTCTAACGTCGTCGATTTTAATTCTTCGAGGATCTACGATATTACTGTGACTTGGAATTTTTAATGGGTATAAAATTCCGGAATATTTTAGTAAGTCCATTTTTGGATATAGATATCTTCTAAAATATTGGGGAGTTTCTAAGTACTTTAAAATTGTCGACATAAGCATTGCATCGCTTTTTTCACCCAAAGTTTCGTGGTAAATGAAGATCTCATCTACTTGAAAAATTGCACATGCTCTAGCAATTCTTGAAATTTTACTGGATGTTTCTTTCTGAGTTATTTCATCGGATAAAGACGAGTCGGGGATGGCAATTGATATGTTCATGAAACTATAAAATCTTAATTATAATAATACCGTTACTAACTTTTTTCAGAGGGATATTTTTCTATTGCAGTTTTTGCAAATTTTGCAATCTGTTCGTCAGAAATTATCTCAAAGGACTTTGTGGCGGCTTTGATTTGAGACATCTTGATGTGTTGAGAACCTTCTTTTTCTTCACTAGCAATGTAAATTGATGCAGTTGCCAAAATAGCAGCGTCTTGAAGAGAGATATCTGCTTTGTAATTTTTTTCAAGAAAATCTGTAACTTGATCAGAGCCTGAACCAATTGCAACGGCATCATAAGAAATGTAAGTTCCACTTGGATCAGTCAAGTATAATTGGCTTCCTCCAGAATCCACACCACCAAGAATTAAAGCGACACCAAAAGGACGTACTCCGGCATATTGAGTAAATTGTTGGCACTGATCTGCCAGATGTTTTGCGATTGTTTCAACATCAACGGATTCATCATAAATCAGTTTGTTACTTTGAGAGAAAAATCTTGCATTATCAACCTGGCTTCTTGCATCTGGGATATAGCCAGCTGCTGCAACTCCCACGTGATCATCGATTTGAAATATTTTTTGAGCGGTATCCGAAATCTGTAGCTTACGTGGTTTCTCTTCAACAGCTATGATAATTCCATCTTTACTTTTGATACCAACAGCAATTGTCCCACGTCGTACAGTTTCAATAGCATATTCAACTTGATACAATCTCCCGTCAGGGGAAAAAACAGTAATAGCCCTATCATATCCTTGTTGTGCAGGTAGCAAGTCAATCTTCAATGTTTTGAAAGTTTAATTTAAGTCTAGTCATGTTCAATTTGTGCATTTTGAAATTCCTTTTACTGGTCATGAAAATATTAGATCCATTCATAAAAATACAATTGAAATTACAAAGGAGACTGACCTAACACCAAGCGGAGATTGTATTATTGGAGTAGGCGCAAAATGTGGGTGTAATGAGATTCCAAATAAAATTAAAAAAAAATTAAAAGATCCAAATTCGATTGTGATTTTTTCAATTAACGTAGATGGGTATACCTTTAAAATTAATGGAAGGGGGCATCAAGATCTAATTTGCTCAGACCCAAACGATATTGTTTTACGAAAAAGCAATTACGTGTGTCCCAGAACTTTAGCAGTAAATTGTGACAAGGCTAGCGATTCTATTCCAAGAAAATTAGTTCAGATTTTACAAAATCCAAAAACAAGGGGGGTTTTTTCTATTGAGGTGATCTAGTTTTTGAATTTTAAGAGCTTGGTTTTTCTAAAACATTAGTAAGTGCACGATTTACAATTTCCATTAAAAGATATTGATTATAATTTTCGTTTTCCACAACCTTATGATTTTTTGTTTTTAAACTAGTTTTTTGAGAGATATTTTTCACAAGATTTTCAATTTTACCAGATGTTGTTTTGATTAAGGTTGCATATTTTGATTCAAAATCTTCAGGAATTTCATACTCTAAAAGCTTAGTTGATGTTCCATAAAATTTTGTTACGGCTCCTCTAGACTCTTGAATTTTCACTAATTCGATTAAACCAGAAATTTTTAAAATATCTAGGTGATGACGGATTGTAGTTAATGCTTTATTGTATCCAGTTTTTTTCAATTCTGCTAAAATTTGGTCGGCAGTAAATTGTTTTTTATATAAAATTTTTAGAATTTTCGACCTAGTCAGATCCTCAATTGCTTTAGCTTGCAGGCTATTTGAAGTGACAATTCTATTAATCTTAATTGGTTTCTCCAATAATGTAGACATGTAGTTTTGAATTAAAATCTAAGCTAAAAGTTCGTTATATCATATTTTTTTGTCTATTCGCATTAATTTTTTTTTATTAGTATTAATCCTCTACTGGTTGAACCTTAGTTAGATATGCTACTATTAAGATTATACTAAAATTATACATATCATTGCATATTCATTAAATTAGTAGCAATACGGAATTATTAGATAATTCCGTTGGCAGGGAGCCAACTGGCTAACATAGAGCACTTCCATGCCTTTTCAGGCCCAAAAACATAAAATTGAATATTTGATTAAAATGAAAAATCGAGTTATAGGGATTTTTTAGTAAAACGTTCATAGGCAATGACATACCTCTCGGTCATTTTTTTTATTAAATTATCAGGTATTGCAGGGGCTACGGGCTCTTTTCCTTTTGCACGGGCCTCATCGAATTTTTTTTGATAACCATTATTGGTTAACCAATCACGCAATAATTGCTTATCGTATGATTCCTGAATTCTTCCAATGGAATAGGAGTCTTTTGGCCACAGACGATACTCGTCGGGGCCAATAGAGTCTCCAAGAATAATCTTACCATCAAGTTTACCAAATTCTAATTTCAGGTCTGCCAGTATAAAGTCTGCAGAATTAGCAATTATCACCATTTTTTTGTAGATTTGAATTGATGTCTTAGATAGCCAGTCAAATTCCTCATTTGTAACAAGATTCAATGATACTGCACGGTTTTTATCAATAGCAACATCATGCGTTGATTTTGTCGTAGGATCAAAAATAGGTTCAGAAAGTTTTGCTGCAAGTTCGGCATTAGAATTTGCAGGTAGGTTTATCTCACCTTTTTTCCATCTATCTACAAGACTACCATAAAAATAACCTCGTACGACACATTCAATGGGGAGCATACTCATTTTTTTTACTATAATTCCTGTTTTTGATTCGGTCCTAACAAAATGGTTTGGTACATCTAATTCATTAAACCAAAATTCGGCGAATTTACATAGAATTTCACCTTTTTTTGGGATTTCCTCTTTAAATTTTACATCGTAAGCTGATACTCTGTCGCTAAACAGAAAAAGAAGATTTCCATCTTCTAAATCATAAATATCCTTTACTTTTCCAGATGCAAGAAATTTCATCTATAAAATCTAAATTCTTAATATCATTTTAGTGCATTGTTTTTGAGTATGAATGAGGGATCATTTTTAAAACATTGATCATCCTAGGAATTATGAATTTTTAACCTGATTTTGAATGAAAAAAGAATTTGTAAATCTAATCTTGGGATTCTTCTCTCGCTTCTCTTTCTTGCTTTCTTAGGATTGATTTCTTTAGTTCTTCATAGGATTCTTGATATTCCTTTTTCATTTGATTTTCAGGCTTGGTTGGGTTGTTTTTGTTTTTTTGTCGTATAATTTTCGTCATATATGAAATATCTTACATTAAACTAGGAATTAATAGTTTGCAGATTTAGTTCATTATTAATTTTCTTTCTATTCTTGCATTCGCTTTTCTTCGGCAATTACACAATCATGGCATAGTCTTGGTTTTGAGGTTGCTAACTCTTTT
>JBQTHA010000130.1:0-35579 GCA_052390375.1 Nitrosopumilaceae archaeon | reverse complement strand
TTCTTGTAATTGAATTCTTGTTTTTCCATGTTCCTTCATTTTTAAACCATGATTCAATTTCTTCCACATTATAGGTTTCTCCACATCCAAGTATTTTTTTAAAAATAATCTTGATAAATTCTTCATCCTGCGATTTTAAAGAATTTTTATTAGTAATCATTGTGGTTATTTCATTTAATTGAATTATAACATTATTCGTTAATGGCATTACTTAGGACTTTATTACTAGGTTTTAAATTATTAAATTAATTTCGTCAAAAATGTTTAGTTTATCTTTAATTTTACCAGATTTCTAAAAACTATGGTAGTTTAGTTTAGCCTTTCTTTAGTTTCTTTTGCTTTATTTTCTTTGGAGTATTTTCATCTTCATACTCTATTTCTTGTCCACAGAAAGGACAAAAATCAATAGTTTTTACTGAATGTCCATCATAGGTTATTTGAATCAACTATCGTAAATTTACCTTGTTCATAGTTCCATCCTGTGAACTTTTTGCAGTAATTTTTGAATTTTTCACAACAAAAATCTGTATTGTGTTTTAATGTATAATTTGAATATGTATTATTTTCAGATTCAGGATCTTGCAATGTTTCTTTTTTATACAATGCTTTAATCGTGTTTCGAGATTTCTTAATTCCTATTTTTTCTAAATTAAACTAGAAATTAAGAATTTCCAAATATTTCCATTTTTTATGATCTATCGCTTTTTAGGTTCTACTTGAAAAATAATTCTACACTATCATGATGAACCCTTCTGAATTACAGTATTACACTAGGCAGGATAGTATCATTCTAAGTGGAAAACAAGATAAGCGATTCTATTCTAATTCTTCCTTACATTGAGGACAACCTAATGTCATTGGATAATCTCTTTCGTGTTTATTACAATAAGCCATATTGTCATCTTTAGATTTAGATTTCATTTTTTATTATTCAGATTTCCTTAAATTCTTTAACATATTTTAATCCTACATGCAATACTTTGCTGCACTTAGAATGGGTCAAAAAAGGGTTCATGTTGCAAGGGAATATCTTAACAAATTAACTGATAACAAAGCAATGCCTGCATTGGCTTTGCTTGATAATAAAACAAATGTGTGGGAGCCAGTTGGGGAGGAAAATCTCTATGCTTTTGTTGATGAATCTTCTGGTTTTGTTTTAACCGATACCAGCGGCTACATTCTTGCTCTATTTGATAAAAATGGGATTTCAAAAGCCCTTGTACAAGGGCTTTCTAAAGAACAAAAAGAAAACATAGAAAAAATGCTCAAAGATGACAATATTCCTGAATACAAAGGTAAAGTATCTCTACCGGTGTGATATAATTAATGGCTAAATTTTCTCGTGAAATAGAGGTTAGAGGGCATCTCATAGATTCCTTGATTCTGACAAAGATCTTTGATGGAGTAATGGATCTTGGTGGAGAATTTGAGGTACTAAAAATTCTAATTGGAAAAAAGAAAAAAGACGAAAGCTACGCCGACCTTAGAATACAAGGAAAAAACCAAAACCATCTTGACAGGATCCTTGAACTAGTTTACAGAGAAGGGGCAACTGCAAAAATTCAAAAAGAGGTTAGTTTGAAGTCGGCATCTAAAAATAATGTAATACCTGATAATTTTTACAGTACTACAAATAATCATACTCTAATTTTTCTTAAAGGTAATTGGGTAAATGTGGATAATATGATGATGGATAAATGCATCGTAGTAAAATCAAACAAAGCAAAGTGTACTCCAATTCGTGATGTTAAAAAAGGTGACAAAATTGTTGTGGGAGAAGAAGGAGTCAAAATCATTCCTCCAAAAAGACCACGTGAAGGTATGAATGTATTTCAGTTTATGGGCGGAAGTAGCTCAAGTGAAAGGCCTACTCAACACATTGCAAAAAAAGTTGCAGAAGATATCTACAAAACAAGAAAATTAGGTGGGAAAATTGTCCTTGTCGGGGGACCCGCAATAGTACATACTGGTGCTGCCGACTCTGTAGCCACGTTGATTAGGCTTGGTTTCATTAATGCATTACTTGCTGGAAATGCATTAGCTGTACATGATATAGAATATTCTACTTTGGGGACTTCTCTTGGGATGAATGTTAATGATGGAACTCTTGCTGTAAGAGGCTATAGAAATCACATGCAAACAATAAACTCAGTTTTCAAAGCCGGTTCTATAGTAAAAATGGTAAAAAGTAAACAGTTGTCAAAAGGTATAATGTATGAGTGTGTTAGAAAAAATATTCCATATGTCTTAGCTGGATCAATACGTGATGATGGGCCTCTCCCAGATGTAATAACTGACGTGGTTACTGCACAACAAAAATACAAAGAAGTATTAAAAAATGCAAAAATGGTCATTATGGCATCAACAATGCTTCACTCCATTGCAACTGGGAATATGCTGCCAGCTGATGTTAAAATAATTATAATCGATATCAATCAGCCAACAGTAACTAAACTAATGGATAGAGGAACATGGCAAGCTGTTGGGGTAGTTTCGGATGTAGGTGCATTCATACCTATGGTAGCACAAGAACTTAAAAAATTAAGAAAATAGCTGGTGTGTTCTACAATATTGGAAAGTTATGCGCTTAACTCTTGAAGAAACTCTTTGATTTGTTTTTGCGACATAATATCTTTCATATTTTCTGTTAATGAGTTTAAGATATAATCTTGGTATGATTCGCCAAACAAATCCTTCAAAACCTGTTTAAGATATTGTGGATACTCGTAACAATCCTCTAAAGTACAATTGTAATCTTTATGTAATATATCCGTAACTTTGTCCAATTCTTGAGTACCTAATTGAAGTAAGGTATTTTTTAATGCCAAGGTTACCATTGTCTTTCTCATATGTTGTTCAGAGTCTGTTGTAGGTGCACATAGCTCATTAGTTTTTTTTATTATTTCATTAATATCGATAGGTTCGTGAATTACTGCAGATGGATTTAGTCTATTCATAGCCATTTCATTATTTAGGGTAATATTGTCAGCCAACATAATGATGACCGCATCTAGATTTAATTCTCTTATTTTTTCCAAAGCATAAATTCCATCAAAAACAGGCATGGTTACATCAAGATAAACTACGTCTGGCTTTAGTTTCTGATACAAAAATACTGCATCATGTCCATTGAATCCCTTTCCTACGACCTTAATGCCATTACTTTGTAGTAATTCACTGAAAAGCTTGACTGTTTCCTTATCATCATCTGCCACTACTGCTCTAATCAATGCTGATTTCTACAAATTTTTAATTATAAAGTATTTGTTTTGATTCAAATTACGTTTGATCAAAGCGATCGGACTGGGTTCAAATGTTTAGTCTAACCTCAAATTTAGTCACAAATTTTTGTTTTATCATACCCTGTATTATGAATAAATGTATCTACTTGCGATTTTAAAATTTAAAAATAACTATTTCTCTTGCGTAGTTACAAAAACTAAGTAATGTCTAATTTTTTCTTCAAAATATTCAATGTCATTGAAGGATCCGCCTTTCCCTTTGACTTTTTCATTACTTTCCCTACCAGAAAGTTTACCGTCTCTGGTTTTTGTTTTACCTCTTGAACTGCATTAGCTTCTTCGTTTAGTACCTCATCAATAATGGAAGATATTGTAGATTCATCAGAAACGTTGTCTAAATCTTGTTCTGAAATTATTTCAATAAGCGATTTTCCAGTACTAACCATTTCTTGAAGGGCAGTCTTTGCAGAATTTCTGGTTATTTTATTACCCATAATTGAATCTGCTAATTCCGTCAAGTGTTGATGAGTGAGTTTTGAAATTTCACGTTTTTCTCGAGTATCAACAAACCCCATTAAATCAGTGGTAATTATATTGGCTATCTCTTTGGCATTTTTTTCATCATGAGATTGTTCAAATAAATCTGCATAATATTTGTCAGAAGAAAGTACATCAGCTACTTGGTTTGTAATGCCATATTTCTCAACATAACGTTCTCTTTTTGATGCAATGCTCTCAGGCATTTTTTCTCTTAATTTTTTAAAATTATCTGCGTTAAGTTTAACCCATGGTATATCCCCCTCAAGGAAATATCTATAATCCTGTTCTTCTTCTTTTTTTCTTGCAGAAATTGTAATCTTTCTTCTATCATCCCACTGTCTTGTTTCTGATATAATTGGAATATTACGTTCTACTAGACTTTGCTGTCTAGTAATTTCAAAGTGAATTGCTTTTTCCAAATCATGAAAAGATGTCACATTTTTAATTTCAATCTTATTTCCTCCTTCAACTGAAACATTGCCATCTGCTCTTAATGCACCATCTAGAGTTGGATCTGATACCCCAAGATTTTCGAGTAAATCAACTAGAATATTCAAAAATACTCTTACCTGTTTAGGATTATCAAAATCAGGCTCTGTAACAATTTCTACTAACGGTGTACCTGCTCTATTGTAATCAACTAAGGTAATCTGGGTTTTTTCAGATGTACCTTCATAGATTAATCTTCCAGGATCTTCTTCAATTTGAATTCGTCTAATTCTAATTTCTTTACCTCCAATTGTAATTTTTCCATCATGACCTATACTAGTTGGTCCATATGCATCAAATTGTGTAATTTGAAAGTTTTTTGGCAAATCAGGATAAAAATAATTTTTTCTAAAAAACGCAATTTTTTCTGGAATCTTACAATTCAATGCCATTGAAATCATGGTGGCTTTTTCAACTGCTTTTTGATTTAACATTGGAAGAGACCCTGGTAATCCGACACAAATCGGGCAAATGTTTGCATTTGGAGAAAATTCTCGGTAATTTGCTTTACATGAACAAAATAATTTACTTTGTAAATTTGTAAGTTGGCAATGTATTTCTAACCCTATTTTTGTCATTTTAGATTGGTGCCTCTGGAAGTTTGACTGTATTTTGAAGTGCATATGCTGCCTGTAAAAGCATCTTATCTTGCATTGACTTTCCCAATAACTGAATTCCAATTGGCAAACCTCCAGAAATTTCAAAAGGTATAGAAATTGCGGGTTTTTCTGTTAGATTTGCAGTCACGGTATTGATATCTACCAAAAAAAGCGCTACGGGATCATCTATTTTTTCTCCAAATCTAAATGGAAGAATTGGTACTGTTGGCGCTATTAGCATGTCAACTTTTTTTAGAGCTTCGTTTACCTGTGCAGTTAATTTGTTTTTTACTTTCATTGCTTTTAGGAAATATCTTCCTGCATGTCCTGCTGATGGCACAAATCCTCCAAGAATCATTCTTCGAGTAACTTCCGGCCCAAAGTTTTTTCTAGCTTTTGAAAGATATGAATTAAACTCATAGCCCTCTGAATCAAAATCATAGCCATAACGAAGATTATCATAACGAGCAAGATTACTTCCAGCCTCAGTTGCTGTAATGGTATAGTATGCTGCAACTGAATATTCTACCATATCGAGGGATATTTCTTCAAAAGTTACTCCTAGCCCTTCAAAATTTGAAATAGCTCTATTTGTTGCAGCAGAGACTTGCTTATCAACTCCTTCTTGGGTCATTTCTTTAATTATTCCTATTTTTTTTCCTTCAACTCCAGAATCTATATCCTCTAGATAATTTTCATTTTGATTATTGATTGTCGTATTGTCGTGAGGATCCTTCCCTGCAATAATGTTAAGTAAAAAAGCAGTATCTTCTACGGTTCTTGTAATTGGACCAATTTGCTCAATACTGTTAGAATAAGAAATTAGACCGTATCTGCTAATCAAACCATAGGTAGGCTTGAAACCTACTGCAGAACAAAAACTAGCAGGATTTCTTACTGAACCTCCAGTATCTGAGCCCAGTGATGCAATGCATTCTAACGCACTGACTGCTGCTGCACTCCCACCAGAAGAGCCACCAGGCACATATTCCATATTCCATGGATTTTTGCTAGGTCCATAGGCACTAAATTCTGTTGTAAAGCCCATTGCGAACTCGTCAAGATTTGTTTTTCCTATGATTATCGTGTCTTCTACTTTTAATTTTGAAACTACTGTTGCATCATATGGTGCAATAAAATCTTCTAGCATCTTTGAGGCACACGTTGTTTTTGTCTCTTTAACACATATGTTGTCTTTAATAGAAATTGGCATTCCCATACATGCCCCAACATTTTCTTTTGCTTTGATTTTTTTATCTATTGATCTTGCTTGCTCTACGGCTTGTTCATTTATTGATAGATATGCATGAAGTTTTGAATCAATTTTTTGAATTCTTTCGATAGTTTTAGAAATAAATTCTTCTGCAGTTAGATTTCCATTTTTAATTTCCTCTATATACTGTAGAGTAGATATCCCAAGATTCAAATCAAACCAGCTTTGGTGCCCTGACGTAGGAACCCTTATAATTTTTCAAGTTTTCAATTAGTTTTCCATCATAAGGGATGTACTTGTCTTCTCTAAGAGCATCACTTGTTTGTTCTCTTACTATTAGCTCCTCTGATTCTACATTTGCCTTATCAAGAATATCAAAATAAGCAATCATTTTTTGTATTCTATCAATATGCACCACATGATCATCAATTTCAATTCTCATTAATTTTGCAACATGCTCAATCTCTTCTTTTGATACCATTTATTCCACCTAAGGTGTTAACCTATCCACATCTCTTGGATAAAATGTTGTATCACGTATATTTTCAGTTCCAGTAAGAGCCATCATTAGTCTCTCAAGACCTATTCCACATCCTGCATGAGGAGGAACCCCATAATCAAAAGCTCCCAAGTGATATTCAAATGCATCAACTTTCATTCCTTTGTTTTTCATGCGTTCAGCAAGTTCGTTCTTTTTTTCAATTCTTGTACTGCCTGATGATAATTCTAAATCTCCAAACATCAGGTCAAATGACTCTGAAATCTTTGCATTTTCTTTGCTAACCTTAACGTAAAATGGTTTGGGAGCCGTAGGCCAATCTTTAATAAAATAAAATCCTTCCAAGTCAATTTTTTTCAGATTTGATGGATAAAGATCATCTCCCCATTCTGTTTTTGCTCCAGCTTTTTGCATTTTTTCAATTAATTCTGTATAAGAATATCTTGGAATTGATTCAGGCATATTAGGAACGATAAATTCAGAATCTGGGTTTTCCTTGGCATAATCAATTACAGTTTGAATAGCTTTTTTGATAATCTTTTCAATTCTATTCATTACGTCGCCGTAATCAATAAAGGCTTCTTCGAAGTCAATTGAAATAGCTTCTGCCAAATGTCGGTTTGTACGTGACGGTTCAGCACGAAATATAGGTGCAATTTCAAAAACTTTTTCAAAACTCATTGTGAGTTGCTCTTTGTATAATTGTGGACTTTGTGCAAGAAATGCTTCTTTGTTATAATAAAAAATTGGGAATAACGCAGCTCCCCCCTCGGTAGCGGTTGCAATCATTTTTGGTGTATTAATTTCAATGAAATATTCTTGATAAAAATAATCCCGGATTGATTTTAACACAAGACTACGTGCTAAAAATATATGTTGTAAAACTTTTCTCCTAAGATCAATTGGCCTTACTTCTAATCTAGTATCAATATTTTTTACAGTTTTTGCTTGGGGTTCAAAAGGAGGAATTTTTTCTACTTCTGAAAATACTCTTAACTCTTTTGGAATAATTTCTACTCCATTTGGTGCCTTTTCCGAAGATTTTACCATCCCTGATATCCCAATTGATGAATGCTCCTTTAGTTTTGAAATCTTTTCACGTATATCATCGGGGCAATTCCCTGTCTTGGCTACTATTTGAATTTCGCCTAATTTATCACGAATTGTAACAAACGAAATGTTACCATGTCCCCTTACACTTAAAACCCAACCCATTACAGTAACATCAAACCCATCTTTTGAGGGATCCAGTTCTTTTGAATAATGAGTTCTACGTAAATTTCCCAGTTCTGTCTTTATCATAACTTTAATTTTGTCTTACCCTTCCTCTTAAAAAATTATGTTGAAAATTATGTTTTGGGATGATTTTCACGAGAGAAATGAGGGATAAAACTAGATTATGTTATGGGTTTTCATGTCATGTTAAGAGCGACCCTATCAGATCTGTTATACTTGTAATATTTTCAGTAAAGATATGGTTATGAGAATTCAGGTACCCTCTAAATCATTTTTCTTATTTTATTATTACAGATCTGGAAATAATAATTCTTTGAGTGATGGCACATTATCTTTAACATCCACTTTGGTCAAATTTTTCTTTTTAATTTGTCCATAAGATGTTAAATCGCGTTTAAAGAAAGAATCAACAGTCCAATCTAAAATAACCTTAATCTTTTTTCCTATTGATGGCATTTGAAGTACATAATATGATCTCCAAATAAGCCATGGAATAATTCCTTGTAAATTATACCCAAATATTGACACAATTGCATTTCTCTTGCCAATTGTTGCCATCATGCCTTTACTATGATATGAAAATTGATACATTTTATCTTTACCAGTTAATAATACATTGAGATTATGCGATACTGTTTGACTCTGATGAATTGCATGTTGTGCTGTAGGTGGATAGGGTTTTCCAGTAGCAGTGTCAATTATTTCAGCACAGTCTCCAAGTGCAAATACATTTGGATATCCAATTAATCGTAAGAATTTGTCAACTTGAACCTTTCCTGATTTTTCATGTTCACATTTTAATTCAGAAATAACAGGATCAACTGTTACCCCACCAGTCCAAATGAGAGTGGTGCATGGAATTTTTTTATTATTATCTAATAATACATAATCTTCATCAGCGTCAATAGCTTTTGTATTAGTTAATACCTTCACTCCATGATTTTTCAAATATTTCATTGCTTTTTTGCTAAGAGATTCACTTACTTCTGGTAAAATTCCATTTTTTGATGAAACTAAGACCATATTGATTTTTTCACGATTAATATTTGGAAACATGCGTGAAGCTGATTCTCTGATAAGATGATTAAGTTCTCCAATAGTTTCAACACCAGCAAATCCCCCCCCAACTACTGTAAATGTCATAAGTTTTTGTTGTAGGTCAGGATCACTAGTTTGACCTGCATTTTCGAGCATGTTGATTGCATGATTTCTAATGCCTATTGCATCTTCAATTGTTTTTATTGTAAAAGAATGTTTCTCGATGTTTTTGTTTCCAAAAAAGTTTGTTATGCTTCCCAGAGCAAGAACAAGATAATCATATTCTAATGCATGTACCTTTCCATCAAAGAGTCTACTTATTGTAACTAATTTTTGTTCCAAGTCAATTGACGATACAACTGCTTGATAGAATTTAGCACGTTTACAAAAGGTTCGAATAGGAATGGAAATATCCCGTGGATGAATCATTCCTGAAGCTACTTCTGGCAGCATTGGAGTAAAAAGAAAGAAATTTTTCTGATTTACAATACTAATATCTACATTTACTTTATCTTGAAACATTTTTTGAATATCTCTTAAAATATTTACTCCGCCAAATCCTCCTCCTAAAATTAAGATTTTTTTGATTGATGGAAAATCAGATTTATGGATATATTGTATATGTTGTTCTAGAGTCCTTTTTTTCTGAAATTCCAGATGGCATTTATTGCATCGATGCATGATCCGATTTATTCAAACAATGCATAAAAACCATGTCTGTTCATGTTTCACATACAACATCGAAAAATCTCTTAGGTAATTTTCATCATTTTTATGTCTGAATCCAAAAGAGTTTTCATGGTTTTATCAAATAAAGAAAAAGCTATTTCTCTAATTTCAAACGCCATTGCTGCCTATTCTTTATACACTAAAAAGAAGTCTTTGCCTGAAAACCAATCCCTGATTGATTTTATTTTAAAATCAATTCCTGAAGAAATAAAACCTGAAATTTCTATGGATCTGATTGATGAAGTATTTGACTATGTTTCCAAAACTCGGGTGAACTCATAATCTATGATATTCAATATCGTAATGGAGACAAATTAGTTTTAGATTTATTCAATCAATGATCTACCGCAAGAGGGGCATTTTGGAGCCATTTTTAACATTGCATATTCTAATGTGTCATTTATTTTAAAACACTTTTTTCCTCCATCATTACAAATATGACAAAACTCCTTTGCCATGGTAGTATAGTACATTTGTTAAATTAAGCATAGAGTGTGTTCAAAATAGAAAACAATCCTAAAACAACTCATGTTTCCTACATGATTCATAAAGTGTTATTTTTTAATAAATAGTGTAGATTTGGCTGCAATCGCTACTTTGGGTTCCCACTGTGCTCTTCAAGTTCTAAAAGGGGCAAAAGACGAAGGTCTTAAATCAATTTTGATCTGTGAAAAAAAACGAGAAAAACTTTATCGTAGGTTTGGGTTTATTGATGAATTAATTTTGGTTGATTCATTTTTTGAAATTTTAGAACAAAAATGTAACTCCGTTTTAGAAAAAAATAATGCTATTTTAATTCCACATGGTACTTTGGTTGCACAAATGAGCTCTAAACAGATAGAATCCCTAAAAGTTCCAGTTTTTGGTAACAAATCGATTTTACGATGGGAGTCAGATAGAAAACTAAAAGAAAAATTAATGCATGAAGCAAATCTGAATGTACCAAAATCAATTTCTAAACCTAAAGACATTAACAAAATGGTAATTGCCAAAAGACACGGTGCAGCTGGCGGAAAAGGATATTTCCTTGCAACCAGCGAAGACGATTATAATACAAAACGTGACAATCTTATCTCACAAGGAACCATCAGAGGAGACAATGACTTGTATCTGCAGGAATATTGCTCAGGCGTTTTAGCTTATCTGCAATATTTTTATTCTCCATTAAAAGAAGAATTAGAATTTTTTGGAGTTGATAAACGCCACGAATCTGATATTGAAGGATTGGCAAGAATACCATCACAACAACAAATGGAAATTGATGATGTTCCTTCCTTTAATGTAATAGCAAATAGCCCACTTGTACTGCGTGAATCATTATTAGATGAAGTATATTCAATGGGTGAAAGGTTTGTTGAGGCTTCCAAAAAATTGGTTTCTCCAGGAATGAACGGCCCATTTTGTATTGAAGGGGTTTATGATGCAGATGCAAAGTTTCATACCTTTGAGTTTTCTGCAAGAATTGTTGCAGGAACTAATATGTACATGGAAGGCTCGCCATACTCTACTTTACTTTATGATGAACCAATGAGTATGGGGCGAAGAATCGCAAGAGAAATAAAAAATGCTGAATCTAGTAACCGCATAGAAAAGATTATTTCATAAATTGAAATCTTTTAGACTTTTGTATTACGACAATAATCCCAAATATTGAACCCAACACAAGAATTGTTCCTAAAGGAAATTCAGGAACAACATAGGTTCCAACAATCTCAATTTCTTCAGTAAACTCTGGAACAAAAAAGGTAAGAACAATATCTGTACCGCTTGTCACTTGGTACTCTGCATCATAACCGTTTACAAGTACTGCAAACGCGTTATTGTCTGCACGAATAAGATCCTCTGGAAGCGTGATTTGAAACTGGGTATCTTTTACATTTTCTGTTCCAATTAACAATGAGGTTAACTCTTTATCAACTTCCATAGCAATCACATCTCCATTAAAATCGTATTTAACATCAAAAGAATTTTCATCTACTTCTAATTGATAATTTTTTTCGGCAAATATCTGATGGTTAGAAATGACTAGAAGTGTCAAGCTAATTAATAAAAACATATATTTTTTTAACATAATGAATTTCAATCTTCAGTTATCATTACACGATGGCTTTAGTATATACTTTTTATTGTATGCTAAAACTGCTAAACCATATTTTCAAATGAAAAAGAATAAACTTTATTATTGAATTTAGAGTTAGTATCTATTCTTTTTTACAATTCAAAAATTGATTATTTAATTTTTTAAAATAATTACAATTCTACAATTATGGCTGCTTTAGTTTCTCCCAATTCTTGTTTTGCTGCATTAATTATATGAAAAGGGGAAGTAAGGCCGGAATAATCTATCAATTTCATATCATTTAGTAAGTATATTCGTGGGGCAATATCACTATTTTTAGATTCTAAAAAATCATCTAGTTCTTCAATTATTGAAATTTTACCACCTTGGAAAATTTTCCCATTTTTTATAGATAATTTCATCCTACCATATCTGTCTAAAACAAGAATGTGATGTCTGTTCTTTTTGCTTAGCAGTCTTTTTACTTCTACATGACCTGTAAATACAAAATAATGGTCTGTCTCAAAGCTTAGCTCAACTAGATTTTCTGACAAGTCAATGATTTCACTTGCTCTAGATCGTGCTTCCTCAAGAGTAAAGACATTCTTTGTTGAATCTGTACTGTCAAGCTCAACATTTCCTACTGCAGTAACTCGTAGAATTGATTTATCTGGAATGTATTCGCTGTTAATTACGATTGACTCTGGCATTGCTCCTTTATTTACCATAATTGAGTGAATTTTTTTGTGGGCAATGGAGATTTTTTCTGGGGATGGGTCAGCAATAGTCTGCTCAAGTTCCTCTTGAATCATTGATGATGCAACACCAATTGAGGATATTACCTCTGCATAGTCTGCTTTTTGATATTGAATAGAAATCTGTTTTGCAACAAATGGAACTAAAACAGATGCACCCCCACCTCCACCTATAATTTTGGTTTTTGTTCTATCCATCTTAAACTCTGTCAAAATTTTTCCTATTTCTTTTGTAATTTCAAATGAAGAGGTTTGTATAATTGAGTTTGCTACCTCAAATGAAGATATCCCAAGATGTTTTGCAAGAATTTCTATTGCAATCTTTGCTGATTCTTGATTGGCGTAAGCATAGTCCCCTTTTTCTATCATGCCAAGTGCATTTGCAGCACAGGTGTTGGTAATTGTATATTTTTCATTTTCACATTGTATTGCAACATATTCTTCTTGGTCGTTTAGTTTTGGTTTTATCATTACAATTTTACCAGTTTTTAGGATATTTGATTCTGCAAAGCAGGAATATTTTAGCCCAGCAATATGTGCACTACGCGGGCCAATTTTCCATATTCTATTGTTCTTTAATCTAATCATGCTACCACCAGCCACTCCAAGTACCCGAACATCCATAGATCTAATACACGTGGGATGACTCTTTATTGTAACATAACGTATCTCAGGTCTTCCATTTCTTATAATGCAAATATTAGTGCTAGTTCCACCAACTTCGATAAATATTCCGTTTGTGACTTTAAGGTGCAATAATGCTCCTGCAACACTCGCTGCAGGACCAGAGAGGATTGTAAGTATTGGTTTTGTTCGAAAAGTCTCTAAACTAGTTACCCCGCCGTCCCCTTTCATAATCATCAAAGGGGATGTAACTCTAGCATTACGAATCGCTTGTTCTACAAATTTTGCAACTTGGAAAGTTTTTGGCAATACGCTTGCATTAATTGCAGATGTGAGTGTTCTGATTTCAAGCCCATAAATTCCAGATATTTCATGAGATGCCGTAGAGGGAATTTTTAGTTCTGCGGCTTTTTTCATCACAAATAATTCATTTGAAGGATCATCTACTCCAAATGCTTCAGTTGCAACAATTACTTCTGCACCATCTTTTCGTAATTTTTCAATTGCTTCACTTACTTCAGCATCTGTGATTAGGTGAGATGTATCTAAAAACACGTGTGAAGTTTTCAAATCCTGCTCTGAGTTGATTTTTGAATCTTGAAGATTTGTTCTTTTGATTATCTCATTTTTTTCTGGACGTACGCCCATTGCGATGATTCCTACTTTTGAAGTATCTGATTCTAAAAGTGCGTTTATTGCCTGAGTAGTGCTATGTGATATTAGCTCAATTTCATCTAGTTCTATTTTGGATTCTGATAAAATATTCGAAAGTGTAGAAATAATTCCCTCAGACACTCCTTTTTCAGCATCGTGTGTTGTAGGAACAGTTGATTGAACAAGAATTGTTCCAGTTTTAGCATCAATTGCTACTGCTTTTGTAAACGTTCCACCAACATCAATGCCAATTCTAATGCGTCTTTTCATGTACATTGATATCTCCCCTTGACTTTCTCATGGCTGTGATTTGTTTTTCTTTTCGTGGTCTCAAAAACAAAACATAGAAGGACGCAGAAAGATAAACTCCTAACAAGATTATCTGGCCAATTATGGTTTCAAGTGTTGGATAAATTCCTGTCATTGTAGCTAAATTGATGTCAAGTCTCGGCATTATTCCAAGTAGGCTTGTATATGATATCACATCTAAAGTTTGAAGCTCTCTTATCGCATTACCCAAAAATGCAAGAGATAGGTATGCCCCAATTCCCATCGTTAATGCAAAAAGTGCCCTAAGGGGTAATTTTCGACCTAGTCTTCTCATTCCATAATATACAACAAGCAATGATATTATTCCTAAAACAAATCCAAGACTCACATAGACTTCCATATATTTTGCAAAACTTGACATTGCCTGATAGAACAAAACTGTTTCAAATCCCTCTCTATAAACAGTAAAGAAAGACAACATGACAAACACCATCACTCCTCCAGTGGTAGTTGCTTGCCAGATTTTTGCTTTGACAAATTCAATCCATTTCTTGGTTTCAATTTTATTTAATATCCAAAAACTAACATAAAATAAAACGGCAGTTGCAGATAGAGCAGCAACTGCCTCAATTAATTCTCTATTTGCACCAGAAATTTCAATAACATATGATGCAATAAACCATGTTACTGCAGTAGCTGCAATTGCTAAAATTACTCCATAGTATACGTAGGGTTTGAATTTGGTATTTCTTGATGCCTCAAGATAGGAAAGAATTGCACCAAGAATTAAGACCGACTCTAAACCCTCTCGAAATATAATTGAAAAAGAAGAGGAAAATGCAATGGCAGGTGCAATAGCACCAGTTCCAGTGACTAGCCGTTCTGATTCATCAAGACTTCGTTTGATTTTAACTGCAGCCTGTTGGACATCCTCAAATGGTGCTTGCTCCTTTATCAGGTTCCTTAGATCTGCAAACTGAAATTCAACTTCTAAGGTAAAATCAGGATCTATACTACGTAATGGAATTTCTACAAACTCATAGCTATCCAAATAAGCAGTTCTTGCAGCAGTGTAGGCTGCTTGATAATCGCCGTTTTGATAGTAAATCATTACTGATTCTAAACTATCTCGTATGAAATCAATCTCATTTCGTACCCCTGATTTTTCATCTTCTGTAGCATCCCCGATTTCCTTCAAATCCCTATCAGATATAGCAGAAGCTTCAATTCCAATACTTGTTGGGCTAGATGATTTGTGTTGATACACTAAGTCTTCAGCCTTTTCAAGGTCAGGTAAAATTGATTTTTCTAAAAACGTACTAATCTTCTGAGAATCTTCATGATTTTTTATCATGTTTCTTAGCTCTTCTCTCATGTTAATTTCTAAAGTATAGAGCAGGCTTGCATCAACTATCTCAATGTCTGCTTCAAGATACTCAAAATTTTCTAAATAAGCTTCTGTTGCAAGCTCTTCTGCTCTTACATAATCATTTGAATCTAATGCAACTAATAATTGTTCATATAAATCTCGAATCACGTTATACAGATTCTGTTGATCTAAAACAACAGTTTCAGTTCCCATTAGATCTCTTTGTATAGCAGTAATTACCGTTCCTACAATAACAAAATCTGTCTTTTGTTCAACTTGGTTTATCAAATCCTGAAAAAATGAGTCTAATTCTAATCGTAATCTTTGATCAAAATTATTTGGTGAGATGACAAATAGATCTTTAGAACTATACACTAGTGATTTAGCAATTTGGTACGATGCCTCATCATTTTCTTGAATTCCTACTTGATAGTTTTCGTCAGCAATGGATAAAATGTTTGATATGACAAATTCGTTTTTAACATCTGGATTTTGTATTTTATCAAGTAATTTGTTAACAGTTTCAATTTCTGATTTAATCTGATTGGCATCTCCTTGTGATAATATGTTAGCGTGCAAATCTAACAACATTACATGAATTTCATCAGATGTCTGCGAATCTACGGCACGTAATACTTGAACCTGCTTTCCAAAAAAGTCAGATGTAAATTCCGAGGACTTTTCTGCAGTTTTCAGATCTCCTGAGACTATACTTGATTGGATAAGTTCCAGTCCAACTTTGGTGATTTGAATAGTTGATTCAGAACTAATGTACTCTTGCTCTGTCTGGCAAAAAGCAATGTTGTTTGGTATTAAACCTGTAAAAATTATTGGTAAAAGCAAGAAAAACACAGCACAAGAGATTTTAGACATAGATATTTGATTAGGTATACCTAACTTTATTTAAACGAGAATCCTATTCTACTATTGTAGAATAAGACTGATTTTTTTTATAATAAAAAGGAATGATTTTTACTAGATTTTTGGTGTTAAACTAAGTTTTGACCTTGCAGTCACTGAGATAATTGAAATAATTGCAACAACTAAGATCATTACTGCAATTGTACCAAATTCTGGAACAACAACTGCCACATCATCCATTTTCACTAATATGGCATCAATTTGTGAAGTTACCTCTTGCACTGTTGCCCCATCTTTGATCATATTACGTAATTCTTCACGTAACATGATTTCAACTTCTTCCATTAACTCTTCTTCGCCCATTTCGACAAGCGGAGCTTCTAAGAATTCAAAGTTATCAAGATATGCTTTTGTAGCAAGACTAAGTGCAATGTCAGAGTTGCCCTGAGAGTATTCTTGTTTTGTTTGTTCAAGCAAGTTTTGAATGTTTTCAACATATTCTAAAAGATCTTCCTCTTCGCCTTCTACACCTAGAACTTCATCAATTTCATGAATAATGCCGCCTGCTAATGTCTCAATTTGGGACGGTTCTGCCCTTTTATCATAAGCTGCCCAAAGGTCCACGTAAAACTCATCCATTTCTTCTGCCATATGAGAATCAATATCAGATTTTATTTCATCAAAAATCTGCTGAGATCTCCACACAAAGGCAGAGCCATCTTGGAATTCTGCCATCTCTTCGATGATGCCATTTGAGACAGCTTCCTCATATTCTGCTATTGATGTTTCAAGTAATGTTTTCATTAATTCAATTTTAAAATTTGGATCGTTACTAAGTTCACTGCCAACAATAGTTTGTCGTGCTATTTGGACAACCCCTTTTGCATCATCAATTGCCTGTTGAGCTTGAGCCCTTGAGACATCTATGGTTGCCTTGTCTTTTAGATCAAGCAGAGTGGTTTGTACTTGGGTATCAAGTGATGGGCTAGATGCCTGCAGTGTTGGCTTCATAGTGTCATAAAGTTCAGCTATTGGATGTGTTGCATGTACTAGTGCAAGTTCTGCATTTTTATCATTTAGATTTTGTTCTATGGCCCAGAAATGTCCCAGTGTCTCCTCAAGAGATGCAGCAAAATCAAGTTTAGATTCATTAGTTGAATCTGCAAGAACAAATGGAGTAAATGTTGTACTTAAAATCAAAGCGGCAATAATTGTAATTACTGTTATGGTTTGTTTCAATATAGGCTAACCTAATTGATGTTGATTTAAATCATCAGAATATTCTAGAATCATATTCTCAAACATTAAAACAGGATTTTAGAACAAAGATATTTTATTATTTTTTTGTAAAAAAGGAGAACACCAGAAATTATAGCTTCATTAAATGCCAATAACAATAATCTTCTTTCATACTTTGAAAGATGATTTGAAGACTATAGCTTAATCCTGGTGCGCTCCATAATCCATACACATATGGGGATGCTAAGAAACTGACTAGACTTCATGTAAAGACCAAACCTGTTTACATGATATCTTCTATTATAACTAGCGAACATTACCAATTGATATTATCCACTGTTGTTACAAACAAGTAGAATTTGATCTTAAAATCAACACTAATTTTATTTGCTATATTTACAACGCAATTACATGAATCAACAAGAGCAAGTGCTTGTAGAAACCACTCCCTGGGTTCTAATTAGCGTATACAAAACAGATACCAATCCAGCTGATCTTGAAAGAATTACACCGCAAATCAAAGATCTTATAGACGAGTGGTATTTTCAAGGCAAATTGATGTGGTCTGGTGCATTCAATGACAACAAGACGGGAATGGCAGTCTTTGAAGCAACAGAACAAGAAGCAAGTCAATTTTATGAAAAATATCACAAAATATGTTCAGATGTTTTAGAACACTTTTTGTACCAGTGGGATGCCATGCCACTTTTATCATTTCTGTCAGACAAAAACTGACAGAACTTCTTTTGTTTTAAATGATCAAAATGAAAAGTGAGTCATGTAGAGTTTGTGGTTGTGAGATTGTTGAGCTAGATCGATGCTCAAAGTGTAACTTGGTAGTTTCAACTATATGCAAATGTTGCCAAAAAAAAGAACAGATCCAGACACACCTTCATTCAAGTGTATAGACTATGCCATGCAGGGAGTGGTGCCTAAAATACAAGGCAAAAAAGCCTATGCGCGGAAGTCGATATGGTCTAGGCCAAAAACGGTGCCAAATATGCGAGATATTTATCATTTGGAATGGAAACCATTGTCCATGCTGTGGATACAAACTACGATTTGGGCCTAGAGGAAATTATTGGAAAAAAATTTCAAAGTGATTCATTAATGCAATTTATAGAATGTGTTTTATTGATTGTTTGGATATAAGTTTAGGACGGGCTCTATTCCTTGAATTTTTATTTCAACGCTTCCAATCCTGCTTTTATACATCTTGATTTTCTTTCCTTCAGGAGAAATTTTGAATGTATCTACATTAACTAGAGTAAGCTCTTCTAAATTGGCTAGTGTTTTGTAGACGTTTGAAATTGATAATTTTAACTCATCTGCAATTTGAGTAGCATCTTTTGCTTTTGTCAGTATTGAAAATAAAACTGCTCTAGAACAGACATTTGCTACAGTTTCAATAATTTTCTGTGTAATGTCATATTCATCTAATTGTTGAATCATGTTTGGTTCTGACAATTTTTACTCTCCTTTAATTTGGAACCAGAATTAGTGATGGTTCTGATTTTTTTATGCTGATATCTGCTTTACTAATTCTACTTCGATATACTTTGAATTTTCTACCTTTATCTGAAATTAGCCATTTTTCTACCTCAACTAGAGTCAAATCCTCAAGATCAGATAGTTTTTTGTAAACAGAGCTTAATGGAATTTTACATTTATCTGAAATATCAGAAGCAGTTCTGCCTTTTTTAATTATTGAAAACAAAATAGATCTTGATTCTGCATCAGCTAATGCCTCAATTACTTTTTGTGTAATATCATATTTTTTTAATTGAGGCAATGTTAATCTACGTTTCAAGTATGTCCTATCTTTATTGCTAAGTTATTTAAACCTGCAATTCTCATTCTATATTATTAGAATAATATTAGTGAGTTTTAGTCTGAATTGGTTTGTCAGGCTTGAATCGTTGCCACAAGAAACCCAAAATGATAGCATTAGATATCCAATATAGCGATACAGTCACAAGAGACATCGCTCTAAAACCGTTTACTAATTCAAGTGGTGCAGTTATTTCATCAGGATTTGCGGGCATAAGAACAAACACTATACTCATGAAAGAAGCATAACCAATAATAGATAGAATTTTTTTTCTTTTTTGGAGTTTTTTTGATAAACGATAAAATCCTAGTGCACCTAAACCAGAAATTGCAATAAACGAGAGAAACAAAATCCCTCTGAGAACTACGGTGTCTGGGTCCCCCACTGTTGGTGGATTTGCAGGATATTTCAAAAATGGAATTAAAAATATTGCAAACCACATGATTGAAGCCAGAACAAGAGCTTTTTTAGCATCATGGCCTTGAGGCAGTGTCTTTCTAGAAAATGCAAAAATAATTCCAAACAAAGAACCCATAGACATTCCTAATATACCTCCAGCCAAAATTTGTCCCACTTTTTGCCAGTCTCTATACGAAGTATACTCTACCCAAAATGAAGGACTGTCATGCGCTTCTCCAGACGCAAATAAATTTTGATTTTCAATCCCAATTGCTTTATCAAGATATGGTTCAACTAGAGCAAGGTTTGTTAATCCATGGAGAAGGCCAGCAGAAAAACCAGAAAATAGCACTATCGCAATAAAAAGTGAGGTCTTCAAATTTTATTTCACCTTAATGACAGGGAAACCCTGCTGCATGTCTCATATCATGAGTGAGTTCATGTATGAATTGTTCAGCATAAGCATCTTCCCCTAAAACTATACTGAAGATATGTCCCTGATCATAGCCTACAATAAATAATCCAAAGGCAAAAATTCCTGCGAGAAGTACTATAGCATAAAGCGGGATTTCGGACTCTGAGATTGTTATGCTCCTTGATTTACTCATCTTTTATTTCACTTCTTGCTGGCGTATTTAAATTATGGTACAATTGTTGGATGCTCTGATCTTAAATTTTTGCCATACAATCAATTATTTACATCATCAAAAAACCAACTAGAATAATGAAACATAGATACTATATAGCAATCCTAACAATTTTTGGTGGTATTTCTGGATTATTTCTATATGGTATAATGGATGAGGATAAGGAAGTTCTTTTGAGTAGAGAAAATCTCATTAAAAATGGTTCTCCAATGATTGGAAACCCATTGGCACCAATAACAATATTGGAATGGGGAGACTATCAATGTACATACTGCTATAGATTTCATGAATCAAGTTTGAATACAATTTTAGATGAATACATTAGCTCTGGAAAAGTTAATCTTGTTTTCAAGGATTTTCCATTGAATGGTCCTGATTCTGTTTTAGCCTCTGAAGCAGCATATTGTGCAGATGATCAAGGAAAATATTGGGAATATCATGATGAGTTGTATACTAATTGGGGCGGAGAAAGAACTGGGTGGATTACCCTTGATTCATTAAACAAATTTGCAAGTACAGTCAATTTAGAAATTGATGAGTTTGATTCATGTTTAAACGAACATAAATACAGACAAAAGGTACTTGAATTAGAAAAATTTGGCAGAGATATCGGAATTGATGCAACTCCATCTTTTTTGATATTTAATGATGAAAAAATTATAAAAATAAGAGGAAATCAGCCAATAGATGTTTTTAGAAAAGCAATAGACGATTTATAATTATTAGATAGTGGAGATTTCAAGCATTTTTGGTAGTTTTATTGTGAATACGCTTGGCTTATTTTTTACTGTAATACTTCCGCCGTGTTGTTCTATGATGCTTTTACAGCTTGCTAACCCTAGTCCAGTACCTTTGATTTTTGTAGTAAAAAGTGGTTCAAAAACTTTTGATATAATATCATCTGGAACTCCACTACCTGAATCTTCTACTTCAACAACAACATCATTTTCCAAATCATTTACTCTAATTGTAATTTCTCCACTATCATTAATTGCTTGCAAAGCATTAGTTAACAAATTATCCAAAACTACTTCAATTTTATCTGCGTCGTATACAAATTCTACGTCTTTGTCAGGAATATTTATTTTAATGTTGTCTGATTTTTTTATTTTTGCTAATGATAATCCAATTGTTTCTAAAAGTGAATTTTTAGTAGTTCGTAAAGATTGAATCTTTACAAATTCTAAAACATCATCAATTTGATTTGACATTCTAGAAATTGCCCGTTCCATCATGTCAATTTGTTTTGAAGAAAAGCCTATATTGTTTAGATTATTTCTCGTTTTGGTAATTTCAACAACTCCTTTAATTACAGTTAAAGGATTTCGTAAATCATGTGCTAAACGAGCAGACAACTCCCCAATAGCTGAAAGTCTTTCAGCTTGAACAAGTCTTTTTGTTTTTTCTCTTAATTCTATTTCTAAATTATCTCGCTCTCGTTTTAATTTTAGTTCAGAAATTGCAATACTAGATAAATTTTCTTTTAATTTTTGATTAAGCTCCCTTGTTTGCTTTTTTTCATTCTTGAATAATTTTTTCATTAAATCAAGTTTTTCAGTAGCATATTTTTCAATAAGAGTTGATAATTCTGAATTTATCTTAATTGCCTCTGGGACATCAATAATCTCATCTATTATATCCATAATGGCATTTTTAGATTGTAAATTTTTTCCAGATTGTAATTTTTCAATTTGATGTTCAAATTTTGCATGAGAATTTTTGATTTTATCAATTCTAGAGACCCGATCAGATAGTTGTTCATTAATTTTTTTCATATATTCTTCGGCTTTTCTAATCTGAAGATCAGTATTATTCAATGAAAGATTTTTGGGATTGTCTTTTATTTTGTGCTGTTCTTCGACCATTTGTCTTGTTTTGTATTTTCTAAATATACTGAGTTCTGTGTTCGAAACGAACACACGATTTACAAAAAAATATACTTAATTTCTATCCTTTTGGTGGATTCTAATAGCAACCCTAGGATCATATTGCGGATTTGGTGCAATAAAATCGCGCATTGTAAGGCTATTTAGTACTTCTTTGATAAAGTCAGTTTCCACTCCGCCATATTTTTTGGCTCGATCAGAAATATCTCGAAACATTGCTTCTTCGTCAATGCGTTTAGTTTGACAAATGTATGTTTTTAATAAAAGACCTAACTGAGTTAATTTATTCAAAGACAGTTCTTTGTTTTCTACGTAAATTTCTCGAATCAAATCTTCAATATAGAATATCCCTTTTTCAGAAACTTTGTATCTCAAAAGTTTTGGATAATCATCTAACGGAATAGGATAAAGTTTTCCAATCGTACGGCTTACCATAGATTCTATGTCATGGTATAGGTAATGTTTAGTGCGGTAAATTTTTCAAAATAACAGGTCCAAATTGGCACTATCTAATTAATCTCTAAAAACGCCAATCAAACTTAATATTCATATCATCAAACAAATTCAAACATGGGCAAAATAGTGATACAAAAGCAAGATTCTGTAAAACTTTACAAAATAAGAAAGACATTAGAAGAGTTATCTCAAAAATCTGGTCGTGGTACTGAGCTAATCAGTTTGTATGTTCCACAAGGCAAACAACTTCATGAGGTAATTACTAGTTTAAGAGAGGAACAAGGAACTGCTGATAATATTAAATCAGATTTAACACGAACTCATGTAGTAGATTCTTTATCTAAAGTAATTCAAAGATTAAAGATGTACAAAAAAACTCCAGAACGAGGTTTGGTAATGTTTTGTGGGGCTTTGCCACCTGAAGGAGGAGGGCCACTTGGAAGTGAGGTAGTTACAATCTATGAAATTGATCCCCCAAAAGATTTGAAGACATTTCTGTATAGATGCGATGACCATTTTCATGTAGATATTCTAAAAGACATGCTCAAGGATGATAATCTAATCGGATTTCTTGCAATTGATTCTAAAGATGCGGGATGGGGATTATTACATGGGGATAAGATCGAAGTTCTAAAGGAGACAGGTTCTGGAGTTGCAGGAAAACATAGACAGGGTGGTCAGTCTGCAAAAAGATTTCAAAAACTACGCGAGATGGAGCTTACATATTTTTTTAATAGAGTAGCAGCAATTACCAAAGAGTATTTTATAGATATTTATCCTATCAAAGGACTAATCATCTCTGGACCAGGTCCTACCAAGGAGGAATTTATCAATAATAATTATCTTGAATACCGATTACAGGATATGATTATAGATACAATAGATGCGTCATATTCTGGATCAGAAGGTATTAGAGAAGCATTTGCAAAATCGGCTGAAATTTTATCAGACTATAGAATGGTTGAAGAGAAAAAAATGATAGAAGATTTGTTCAAACATATCAATACAAACACTGGACTTGGATCTTATGGAATGAAAGAGGTGATTTCATACTTGAAGAATAACGTTGTTGATAAAGTGGTGATAACTGATGATACTAATCTACATAGAGTTGAAGCCACATGTAAGAGATGTAAAAACATCCAAGAAGTAATTGTTGAGCGTCCCCAAGTAATACCAAAAAAAACTGAGTTCTTAAATTCACCATGTCCTAATTGTAAAAGTACAGACTCTGAGGTAATCGAACAAGACATTGTGGATTATCTTTCTTTAATTGCTACAAAAACTGGTACAACCATTGAAGTTGTTTCTGGAAAAGCAGAGCACGGTGCAATGCTATCAAGTATTGGAAAGATTGGAGCAGTTTTAAGATATAACCCAAATCAATAACAATTATCGTATTGCTTCTTTATCTTGTGTTATTGTCATCAAGTTGTTTACTTGATCTCCTTTTATCCTGTCTTCAAGAGTTCTGTTTGCACGAGAGTTGAGAATCCTTCCTTCGATTTTTTTCACCAAAAAATCTAATGAAAATGGTTTTTGGAGAATTTGTATCGTGTCTTCTTTGACATTGTCAGCACCAACCAATATTTTCTGTGCATATGCTGATAAGAATATTATTCTTTGATTTCCTCTAAGGCCCAAAATTTCTTTGGCAACTTCAATTCCAGTTTTTCTTGGCATGTTTTGATCTAACAGTACAATATCAAATGGAGATTGTTTTGATTTTTTAAATAATTCTGAATATTTGACCTCATCATTATATACATCAAAACATTCTTCGCCATCTTTAGTTAACGTTACTCGGTGACCTTTCTTTTCTAATGCAGTTTTGTATTGTTTTGCAGTAAATTCATTGTCTTCTGCGACTAGAATATTTAACGCCATTTTCTATTTGTAAATAAAACACAAACCCCTTTTAAGACGAGTTTGTTTATGCTGAACAAACGAAATCGCTAATTTTAATATAAAAAAATCATGAGAATTAGATGCATCTACGAATTTTTTCAGCAAGGATCTTCAACGCATCATCATTTCCGATTTCTCTTTTTGTCCAGATGGTGCCTTTGTCATTGAATCTTGGGATAATATGTACATGCACGTGTGGCACAATTTGTTTTGCAGCCCTTCCATTATTTTGTGCCATGCTAAATGCATCTGCATTTGTAGTTTGTATGATGGCTTTTGCAATTTTAGGAACCTTGGAAAAAAGATCTCCTACTTTATCTGCAGTCATATCCGTTACTTTTTCAAAATGCTCCCGGGGTAAAACAAGAGAATGACCATGGTCAATTGGGTATTTATCTAAAAATGCAACATGGGTGTCATCTTCGTAAATAAAATGACCTTGTTTTTTCCCTTGTATAATGTCACAAAAAATACAGGCCATATTAAGATCCGACTCTGTATTTTATTTATGGTTTTTCCATTGATTCAGTTAATTAATTAAGGGAATTTTCGTAAATTGACTACACATGGGCAAAAAATCACGAATAGAGCGAGAAGAAAAAAGGGACAGTTTTGCGACTCAACGTACAAAAGAAAAAAGAAAGCATACTTTGATAGCTGTAGCGGTTCTTAGCGGCATAGCTGCTATTGTAGGTGTATCTGTATACAATTTTGCAAATCTCAGTGAAACTGCTCCAGGCGCACCTCCAGGAGCTGGCATACTTGGAGATGAGCATGTACATTCTTCTATGTTGGTCAAAATTTTTGGAGATAGTTTTGATTTTTCACTTCCTGCTTATCAGATTAAGAGTAGCTGGATACATTTTGAAGCTCAGGACGGGACCACAGTTCATAGGCATTCAACAGGCGTGACTCTTGGTTATCTTTTTGAAACAATGGGAATCAGTCTAACCGATGAATGTTTTATTTTCCCAGATGGAAGAGAGTTTTGTACGAATGAAGATTATTCTTTAAAGTTTTACGTTAATCATAACCCAGTTCCTAGCATAACAGATTTGGTATTACAAGATGGAGATAGAATATTAATTTCCTATGGTAACGAAGATCAAACACAAGTAGATGCCCAATTAGCAGAATTAGATGCCCAACCAATACTATCCTAACAACAAATTTCTAATTACAATAACTAGGGATGAATTTTCAAGAAACCCTAATTATGGTAATATGTTTGGAGTGTGTTATTGATGGAAATTTCAAGTAGGAATGTTGTAGAAGGCACTGCACGTTCTCCACATAGAGCAATGTACAAGGCAATGGGGTTAACTGATAACGACTTAAGCAAACCATTCATTGGTGTATGTCACACTGGAAATGAAGCTACACCGTGTAACATTCATCTTGGAAGATTAGCTCAAAAAGCAAAAGAAGGAGTTCTAGAAGGTGGAGCCACCCCCAGAGAGTTTAGTACCATAGCAGTAAGTGATGGAATTGCTATGGGACACGAAGGAATGAAATCTTCACTAGTTTCTCGAGAAGTAATTGCTGATTCTATAGAATTAATGGTACGAGCTCATCAATATGATGCATTAGTGGGAATTGCAGGATGCGATAAGAGCTTACCTGGAACTATGATGGCAATGACTCGATTGAACATACCGTCTGTTTTTGTTTATGGCGGAACCATAATGCCAGGAATCTTAGATGGACGTGAATTAACGGTAGTAGATGTGTATGAGGCAGTAGGGGCATATGATGCAGGACAGTTATCCCTTGAAGCTTTAAAAAATATTGAAAATACTGCATGCCCAAGTGCTGGCTCTTGTGGTGGAATGTTTACTGCAAATACAATGGCATCTATTTCTGAAGCTATTGGTCTTGCATTACCTGGAAGTGCTAGTCCTCCAGCAGAAGATGATAGAAGAGAAAAGATAGTCTTTGATACTGGAAAGGCATGCGCAAAATTATTAGAATTAAACATCAAACCTCTCAATATTCTGACTTTTGAGGCGTTTGAGAATGCAATTACAATGTTAAATGCCATAGGTGGTTCAACAAATGGAATATTGCATTTATTGGCTTTAGCTTATGAAGCCAAACTCAAACTAACATATGATGATTTTGAAAGAATTAGAAAAAAGACTCCCCATCTTGCTGATATGAAGCCAGGTGGGAGCTATGTGATGAATTCATTAGATAAAATTGGCGGAATTCCATTTGTTTTAAAAAAATTAGACGAGAAAGGACTGATCAATAAAAATTGTATTACAGTTACTGGTAAAACAATTCATGAAAATCTAAAGTCGATAAGTATTCCAGAAGTAAAGCAAAACATTGTAAAATCAGTTGATAATCCAATCCATAATGTTGGAACTGCAGTTATTCTAAAAGGAAGTTTGGCTCCTGATGGAGCAGTAATTAAAACTGCTGGAGTGGAGATGACTGAATTTACTGGAAAAGCACGAGTATTTGATAGAGAAGAGTATGCTTTTGATGCAGTTTCAAAAGGTGAAATAGAAGAAGGAGATGTGATAGTAATCAGATATGAGGGTCCTAAAGGGGGTCCTGGAATGCGAGAGATGTTATCTACTACTGCAGCTCTCATAGGTCAAGGATTAGGAAAAAAAGTTGCAATGGCTACAGATGGTAGATTTTCTGGAGGCACTCGTGGATTAATGGTAGGCCATATAGCACCTGAAGCCTTTGTAGGCGGACCAATAGCTCTTGTCAAAGATGGGGATGAGATAACAATTGATATTGAGACGAATGCAATTGATCTTCACGTATCTCGAGAGGATTTAGAACAAAGAAGAAAAAAATGGGTTAGGCCAGAGCCAAATTATACATCAGGAGCATTAGCAAAATATGCTTCTCTTGTAGGATCAGCTTCTCAAGGAGCCATAACAAAACCTGTCGATTATACTAAAGAATAGTGCTTATCACAAAATAGCATGGTTCCAGAAGCATAATTTTTTGCAGTAATTGAATAGCCATCTTCAAGACCTTTGCCACATACATAACATGAGGCTTCCATTGCAATTGCATCTAAACAAGATTTTTTGGCTGGAAAAAGCATGTCTTGGTAAAGCCTAGACCCTGTTTTTCTTACAAGCAATTGACTCATGAGATTAATTATAGGTAATCGCATATAAAGGTACCGTACTATACCGTAACTAAAGGAGACTGAGGATCCCAAAATGGAGGGGCATAACTGGGCTTGGGAAGTCCCTCAGTTCCTATATGATTGGAATGTGAAATTAACAATTAAGAACATGTTTGTGTCATAAGAACAAACTCAAACCAGGATTATCTAATAGAAATTTTAAATAGAGAACATAATTATGATGCCTATCATGGGTGGCCATATTTGGACGCAGCAATCCTAAAGTAATACCCCTAGAGCTAACTGGCACTCAATTTGAAATATACAATAAATTTTCACGGAATTATACACATTCGTTTTTGTTTGAATCACTTACTGGCCCAGAGGAATTAGCAGAAACTTCAATCATGGGATTTGACCCATCAATAATTGTAAAAGGATATTCTAACAAAGTTATTTTTCAATACAAAGATGGAACTCAAAAAACAATTAAGACAGATGATCCTTTAGAAACACTTAAACAATTTCTTGAAAAAATATCTGATCAATCATATAGATACTTGGGAGGGGCAGTGGGTGTCATAAATTATGATGCAGTAACATTATGGGAAAAAATTCCTCAATCGCATTCAATAGATATGCCATTAATGGAATTTGGGATATATGAAGATGGAATTTTGTATGATAACAGACAAAATAAATCATTTTACTTTTACTATAACGAAAACCGAATAAACAAAATAAAACTATCAGAAAATAAATTCGATGAT
This sequence comes from Nitrosopumilaceae archaeon, assembly GCA_052390375.1. Classification (GTDB taxonomy): domain Archaea; phylum Thermoproteota; class Nitrososphaeria; order Nitrososphaerales; family Nitrosopumilaceae; genus CSP1-1. The sequence continues at coordinate 7,166 of JBQTHA010000130.1, read as the reverse complement.
TTTCATGTTTCAGAAATTTCAGTAAACTTGGATAAATCAAAATTTATAAAAATTGTTGATCATGCAAAAAAATATATCCATGACGGAGATGTATTTCAGGTAGTCCTCTCAAGAAGATTTAATTTTGAAGCTAATGGAGATTATCTAAAAGTTTACAAAATTTTACGGCGCATGAATCCTTCTCCATATCTTTATCATATGAAAATGAATGATAGAACAATTATTGGTGCAAGCCCAGAGATGTTGCTTAGAGTTACTGGAGATGTTGTAGAAACATTTCCAATTGCAGGCACAAGAAAAATTACTGATGATGAAACAAAAAATGAACAACTAAAACAAGAAATGCTAAATGATGAAAAAGAGCTTGCAGAACACACTATGTTAGTTGATTTGGGGCGAAATGATATTGGAAGGGTTTGTAAATATGGCTCAGTTCATGTTGAAGAGTTAATGGAAGTAAAACGATTCAGTCATGTTCAACATATGGTTACTCATGTGGTAGGAAATCTAGATAAAAAATACGATATGTTTGATGCTTTCAAAGCAGTTTTCCCAGCTGGTACTGTATCTGGATCTCCAAAAGTAAGGGCTATGGAAATAATTGATGAACAAGAACCTCATTCAAGAGGGGCGTATGCAGGAGCAGTAGGATATTTTTCGTTTAATGGTTGTTGCGATTTTGCTATTGCCATTAGGAGTATATTTTTTGATGGTTCAAAAGGATTTGTTCAAGCTGGTGCTGGAATTGTATCTGACTCTATACCTGAAAATGAGCTAAAAGAAACAGAACACAAAGCAAATGCAATGATTTTAGCATTAAAGGATGCATCGAAATGAAATTTCTCATAATTGATAACTATGATTCATTTGTGTATAATTTAGCTCAAATTTTAGGTGAACTAGGTGTCAATTCAGACGTTATACGTAATGATAAAATCTCTATTGATGATATCAAAGAAAAAAACTATGATGCAATAATTATTTCTCCAGGTCCTGGAACCCCTGAAGAAAAAAAATACTTTGGAATTTGTAATGATGTTATTACAAAATTAGGCCCAACAGTTCCAATACTTGGAGTTTGTTTAGGACATCAGGGAATTATCCACTGTTTTGGTGGTAAAGTAGTAAATGCAGGACATGTTAGACATGGAAAAACTAGTCCAATCAAGCATTATGAAGATCCAATATTCAAAGATGTAAAAAATCCATTTCAGGCAACAAGATACCACTCATTGGTAGGTGATAAGACAATAATCCCTGACAGTCTAAAGATTACCGCTATGGCTGAAGATGATGGAGAGATTATGGGTGTCAGTCACAAAACATACCTCATAGAAGGGGTACAATTTCATCCTGAATCTATTATGACTCCAGAAGGAAAAAAGATTCTAGAAAATTTTGTAAAAATGGTGAAAAATAAATGATTGCAGATATGTTATCCAAATTAAAAAAGAAAAATAATCTTTCTTATGATGAAATCAGTAATGCTATGGAAGATATTTTGAGTGGAAATGTCTCAGACGAAAATATTAGTGATTTTTTAAAATCTCTTCGAGATAAAGGCGAATCTGATGATGAGTTACTTGGAATGTTAGATAAAATGCAGGCCTTTGCATTACATATTTCACCAAAGCATAAAGGAACAATTATTGATGTATGTGGTACTGGAGGAGATAATTTGCAGACATTTAACATATCTACTACTGCCTCCTTTGTAATTGCCGCAGCAGGGGGAGTTGTTGCAAAACATGGTAATCGTTCAATATCGGGAGTTTCAGGAAGTGCAGACATTTTTGAGTATTTTGGCTATGATTTGAATTCATCCCCAGAACGAGTTACTCAGATTATCGATAAATTTGGAATTGGATTTATGTTTGCCCAAAAGTTTCATCCTGCGATGAAAAACGTAGCAAATGCAAGAAAAATGATAGGTGGGCGAACAGCATTTAACCTATTAGGCCCATTGACCAATCCAGCTCAAGTAAAAAATCAGTTAATCGGAGTATTCTCAGATGATCTTTTAGAAAGATTGGTGTTATTGTTAAAAAAACGAGGTTCTGAAAACATAATGACTGTAAGATCACAAGATGGGTTAGATGAGCTATCCACTACATCAAAAAACAAAGTGTATTTTCTAAAAAATGGAATAATAACTCCAATGATTGTAGATCCAGAAAAACTAGGATTAACTAAACCGCAGATAAAAGAAATTCAAGTTACAAACAAACATGAAGCTGTAAATGCATTTATTTCAGTTCTAAATAGTACTGCAAACAATGCAATGATGGAAATTACTGCACTAAATGCTGCTGGCGGTCTATTAGTTGCAAATATTGCAAATAGTTTTGAGGAGGGACTTGAAATCGCACTTGATATAATTAAAAGCGGAATGTCATACAGTCTTTTTGAAGACTTTGTTCGCTATTGTGGGGATATAAAAAAATTAGAGGGATTTGAATAATCATGGAAAGAGTTCTTCGAAAACTTTTTGAAAATTCTAAAACTGCAATAAACGATGGCATTTATGATATTAAAGAAAACTTGTCCCAATCAAATCAGGATTTTATAAAAATAATTAAAGAAAATCAGCATGCTACTCTAATCACAGAAATAAAATTTTCTTCTCCATCATTAGGAGAAATTAAAAAAAAATCAGATCCTGTTAGAATTGCAAAATCTATGATTGATGGTGGTGCAAAAGCATTATCTATACTAACACAACCACATTTATTTTCTGGATCGCCAGAATTTTTTATTAAAATAAGAAAGGAGGTAAGAGTGCCCCTATTAATGAAAGACATCATTATTGATAAAATCCAAATCGATGCAGCCAAAAAAATTGGAGCAGACTATATTTTGTTAATTCAATCATTGTTTGATCAAGGTTTTGTTAATGAGATTGATGAATTAATAGAATATGGGCATAAAAATAGCCTCAAAATACTGTTAGAATCTCATACTTGCAAAGAATTTGAAAATTCACTAAAAACAGGGGCGGATATTTTAGGCATAAACAATAGAAATCTAGATACATTAGAAGTAGACATCAACAATACAAAGAGAATTTTGGAAAATTATGAACAATCAAGAATAGTTATTTCTGAAAGTGGGATTGAAAATCCAGAAGATATTCGCTTTCTTCACAGTTGTGGCGCAGATGCTTTTCTTGTTGGCTCTAGTATAATGAAAAGCGATAATATCAAAGAAAGTGTCAGTCAGTTGGTGAATGCAATATGAAAACAAGCCTTCCAAAACAAGGCAGATTCGGTGACTATGGTGGAAGATACATTCCTGAAACACTTGTTCCTGCAATTGAGGAGCTAGAAGAAAATTATCTCAAATTTAAAGATGATAAAAATTTCAAAAAAGAATTGGACTATTATCTAAAATATTACGCGGGAAGACCAACCCCACTTTACTTTGCAAAAAACCTTACAGAAAAAATCGGGGGTGCAAAAATTTATCTTAAAAGAGAGGATTTGCTTCATGGTGGAGCTCATAAAATAAACAATACACTTGGACAAGCACTTCTTGCAAAAAAAATGAAAAAGAAACGTATTATTGCAGAAACTGGGGCAGGACAACACGGAGTTGCTACTGCAATGGCATGTGCATGTCTTGGAATACATTCTGAGGTATACATGGGATACAAGGATACAATTCGACAAAAGCTTAATGTATTTAGAATGAATCTTTTAGGATCAAAAGTACATCCAGTGAAATCTGGCTCTCAAACACTCAAGGATGCAATAAATGAAGCAATTCGAGATTGGATTACAAATGTGGATACTACATATTACCTATTAGGGTCTGCAGTTGGTCCACACCCATATCCTGTCATGGTACGTGACTTTCAATCAGTTATTGGTGAAGAAATAAAAAAACAGATGAAGAAAATTAATAATAAAATTCCGGATGTAGTTATTGCTTGTGTGGGTGGAGGATCAAACGCTATTGGAACATTTTATCCGTTGCTTGATAGCAATACAGAAATGATTGGGGTAGAAGCAGCGGGCCTTGGATTAAAAACTGATAAACATTCAGCCACTCTTAGCGCAGGTTCAAAAGGGGTACTCCATGGAATGATGACTTATCTATTACAGGACAAAGAAGGCCAAATTCGTGAAACGCATAGCATCTCAGCAGGACTAGACTATCCAGGGGTAGGCCCTGAACATTCCTATCTCAAGGACACTGGTCGGGTAAAATATCATAGTGCTACAGACAAAGAAGTAATTGATGCATTTTTGTTATTGACTAGAACCGAAGGAATAATTCCTGCCTTGGAATCTGCACATGCCATTGCAGATGTAATCAAATTTGCAAAGAAAAGACCCAAGTCAGAATCAATAGTGGTTACACTTTCAGGTCGAGGTGATAAGGACGTAGAAGTTGTTGAGGAATACATGAAAAAACATGTCAAGAATTAAAAATAAATTTTTAGAGCTAAACAAGAAAAAAGAAAAAGCTCTAATTGCATACATAATGGTTGGGTATCCAAATGAAAAAACTACAATATCTGCAATAAGGGGATTATTAAAAGGAGGAGCTGACATTATTGAGATTGGATTTCCATTTTCAGATCCTATTGCTGATGGACCTGTAATTCAAAATGCAAGTACAATATCCTTAAACAAAGGAACTAAACTTGAGAATTTTTTCCAAATAATAAAAAAAATTAGAAAAGAAACTGATGTGCCGTTAGTGTTGATGACTTATACTAACATACTATATAGAAAAGGATTTGATAAATTCATGAAAAAGGCAAAAAGTGTTGGAATAGATGGATTGATTTTGCCAGATATGGCAGTAGAAGAATCTAAAACATATTTGGATGCAGCAAGGAAAAACAAATTAGATACTATATTTTTGATCTCGCCTAATACAAGTACAGAACGTATTAAAAAAATTCTAAAAGCAACATCTGGATTTTTGTATCTAGTATCAATCTATGGCACTACAGGAATGCAGACTAGAATTCAGAAATATACCATTGATGCAATTAAAAAAACAAAAAAAATTGTGAATAAAAAGATCCCCATTGGAATTGGTTTTGGTGTTTATACACCAGATGACGCAAAGAATTTTTTGTCTTTAGGGGTGGATGCCATCATTGTAGGTAGTGCATTTCTTCGATTAATAGAACAAACTCCCTTTGAAAAAATCGAATCAAAAATTGCTACTTTTACAAAAAGTCTAAAAAACACTACCAAATAATGTGACGAATAAATATGGGATTTTCTATTCCCATATGTGCAGACGAAATTTATCTTCATTACGGGGGGAGTTATGTCTGGCCTTGGAAAAGGCGTTGTTTCATCTTCAATAGCAAAATTGTTACAATTATCAAATCAGAAGGTATCTTGTGTAAAGATAGATCCCTACCTAAATTATGATGCAGGAACCATGAATCCAGTTGCTCATGGAGAGGTCTTTGTTACGGATGATGGGGGCGAATGTGATATGGATATTGGAAATTATGAGAGGTTTCTAAATCAAAATATTCCAAAATCTCATAATATCACTACTGCTCAAATTTATTCTAAGGTAATTGAAGCAGAACGAAGAGGAGAATATCTTGGAGCATGTGTACAAATAATTCCACATATCACGGATGAAATTAAAAATCGCATTAGAAAGATTGCAGAAGATGAAAAACTCGATATTTTAGTAGTTGAATGTGGAGGAACTGTAGGAGACATAGAAAGCCTGCCATTTCTTGAAGCTTTAAGGCAAATTAGAACAGAAGATGGTCCTGAAAACGTCATTTTTGTCCATGTTACTTTGGCTCCATCACTTGATGTAGTAGGAGAACAAAAAACTAAACCAACACAACACAGTGTACAGGAATTACGAAGGATTGGCATTCAACCTGATTTACTTACAGTTCGTTGCACCAATCCGCTATTAGAAAAAACTAAAAAAAAGATTTCCATGTTTACTAATGTTTCTGTAAAAGATGTATTTTCTTGTCATGATGTAGATTCCATCTTTAAAGTACCACAAATTTTGTATGACCAAGATCTAGTAAACATTATTTTTAAAAAATTTGGCATGGTTGGACTAGTCAACGCATCAGCAAACTGGGATAAATGGAATTCAATTGTTAATTCAATAAAGAAATATGAAAAAACAGTAAATATTGCAATGGTCGGAAAATATGTTACTTTAGCTGATAGCTATGTCAGTGTAAACCATGCGTTAAAGCACGCAGGTGCGTCAATTGATAAAAATATATCAATAGAATGGATTGACTCTGAAACTCTAGATGGAAACATGGAAAAACTAGAGGGTTTTGATGGGATACTTGTTCCTGGAGGCTTTGGAACAAGGGGTTCTGAGGGAATAATAAAAACTGCAAATTTTGCTCGTGAAAAAAACATACCATATCTAGGGATATGTTTTGGTTTTCAATTGGCCGCAGTTGCATTTGGAAGAAATGTATGTGGTTTGAATGGTGCAAATTCTACAGAAATAGATCCTAAAACAACAAATCCTGTAATTGATTTGCTGCCTGAACAAAAATCCGTTGCAAATATGGGAGGTTCTTTGCGATTAGGAGCAAATGATATCAATGTAAAAGAAAATTCCCTAGCATACCGAGTCTACAATTCCAAACTAATTTCTAAACGACATAGACATAGATTCGAATTCAATAAAGAATACATTGACATGTTTATTGAAAAAGGAATGGTATTTTCCGGAGAAAGTGATAATGGAAAAAGAATGGAGATATTAGAGATTCCATCACACAAATTCTTTTTTGGAGTACAATTTCATCCGGAATTCAGTAGCAGACCTGGCTTTCCTGAAGAAGCATTTAAGTCATTTTTAGAAGCTGCGTCTAGTAATTCTAAATGATTGTTAAAGTAACTTTAACTCTTAAAGCGATTTAGTGAAATTATAAAATCATTTACAAATTTGGATGATAGTAATTTGGTGAGTTTGCAGTTTTATTTTACTAATAAAACTGGGCATTTTGCATTTAACCCCACAGAACTAGAAACTCGACCCAACAACATTTCTTTCCACATTGCGTTACCTTTTGTTCCCATTACAACGAGATCGATTTTTTGAGAATCGATTAATGCGAGGATAGAATCTGTTACTTTTTTTGATGTGATTATTGTATAGTCAAACTGGATTTGAAACTTTCTGGCTTGTTC
>JBQTHA010000129.1:0-11126 GCA_052390375.1 Nitrosopumilaceae archaeon | reverse complement strand
ATAGTTTCTAAAATTGTACCTTTTATTTACATTACACAAACAAAGAACTAAATTCATCCTATTAAGAATCGTAATTGAATATGGGCGAATCATCTTCAGGCAATGCTGCTGAGACACCTATCCAATCGCAGCCTAAAACCATACGTGGATTACATGGGCCTTCTTTAGGGATTGGAGCAGGGATTGCCATAGTTTCAATAATTTCAGTGTTTTTGGCAATGAGTGTAATAGATATTAATCCAGAACTACAATTTGAAGAAAAAACTTCAAACCAAGAGAACCAAGAAGTTACCCTATCTTTGTTTACAGCTAATGCATCACCATATCTTGGAGATGAGAATGCTCCAATAACACTTGTTGAATTTGGAGACTATCAATGCTTCTTTTGCAATAAATTCTTCCCTGAAACAGAATCAGCTATTTTAAAAAATTACGTAGAAACTGGGAAAGTAAAGATTATTTTTAAAGATTTTACAATTATCGGTCCTGATTCCATAGCTGCTGCCAATGCGGCTCATTGTGCCAAGGATCAAGGAAAATATTGGGAATATCATGATACATTATACAATAATTGGGGTGGTGAAAACAATGATTGGGCTTCATCTGAGAATTTATTGAAATTTGCTCAGTCTATTGAACTAAATGAGGAAAGCTTTGTTAAATGCATGGTAGAAAAGAAATACGATCAGTTAGTAACTTCAAGTAACAATGATGCTAGAACCCTAGGCCTTACGGGAACTCCTGGATTTTTTATTATAGGCCCCGATAACCAAATTACAAAGATTCCTGGGGCGCAACCCTACGAATCTTTTCAGAGAATATTTGACTACGAATTAGCAAAATAATAGATTTTCGGGATATTTTTAAAAAAATTATAAAAATAGGGGGATCTTGCCTTATTTGTGATACAGATTAGGCCCAATACCTTTATGTACGAATTGGAGATGGCTAGCTTATGGCAGCTGGAATTGACGATATAGGAATTTACATTCCTAGATTATATGTAGATGCAGCTGATTTTGCCAGTGCTAGAGGCGTGGACCCGGCTAAACTGGTAAGAGGGCTAGGCATATCACAAATGGCCATGGTTGATACCAATCAAGATCCAGCATGCTTGGCAGCAAATGCATGCCTGAGGGTTATGAAAAAAAATAATCTATCTCCTGATGACATAGGTCGACTTTATGTTTCTACAGAATCATCATTTGACGAATCAAAAGCAATGAACTCATATGTTATTGGAATGCTTGAGCAAGTTTACGGTAGCGAATCATTTGAGCATTGTGGAGGAGTAGAAACAAAATTTGCATGTGTAAGTGGTTCATATGCTTTGTATGATAACGCAAACTGGATAAGAGCTGGGGAAGCTGAAGGCAAAAGTGCTTTGGTAGTGGTTTCAGATATTGCTAAGTATGATTTAGGTTCAAGTGGGGAGTTAACACAAGGAGCAGGGGCAGTGGCAATGCTTCTAAATGATAAACCAAGGTTACTATCGTTTGATCCAAAAGTTACCTCAACTTCTATTAAAGACGAATATGATTTTTACAGACCGTTTGGAAAAGAAACACCTATTGTTCATGGTCAGTACTCTAACTTACTTTATCTAATTCAAGTTAAAACCGCACTTATGGCCTATAAGAAAAAGGCACTAGATAGAGGCATTATCAAGCTAAGGGAAGGGGAGTCCTTTTTAGATTACATTGATTATATTTGCATGCACCTTCCATATAGTAACATGGGCAAAAAGGCACTAGCATATCTAGTGAGACATGAATGGAGGGGATTACCACGGTGGAAAAAAATTATTGAGAAAGTAGGGATGGAAGAACCGGTTCCAAAGGATCCACGTGGTACAATAGAGTCAGTTCTTGCGGATGCTGAGTTCATGGCAAAAGACCACGAATTTACAAAACTATTTACAAAAACAGAAGAGTTTCAGGACATTTATGAATCAAAGATTGCCAGCTCTCTAATTGCATCTAAAATGATAGGAAATCTTTACACCGCTTCGTTATATCTTGGATTTAGAAGTTCTCTAGAGTTTGAATTCCAAAAAGGAGTTGAGCTTGAGGGAAAACGTTTTGGATTTGGGTCTTATGGAAGTGGAAGTAGTGCCATGGTCTTCAGTGGAGTCATTCAACCACAATACAAAGAGGTTGTTAAAGACATGAATTTAGAAGCAGAGATTGGGCCAAGAAAGAAATTAAGTCAAAAAGAATATGAAGAAATTCATGAGAATAAACGTAGTCATACTGAAAGCATTCTTGATGGAAAGGAAGAATTTATCCTAGTAGATGTAAAAACGGTAGCTGAAAGCAGAGGCGAACGAAGATACATCTTTAATGAATAAGATTTTATTCATGGAAAAAGATTATGCTGTTAAAAATTTACTATACCAAGAATTAGATAAGATTCCAGAAGAAAAAATTCAATTAGGTATCTCAAAAGGTCATAGTTCTAAAATTATAGATGAAATAATATCAAATTGTTATACAAAAATTTTACAGATTGGTGGCAATGTGGATGAAAATGCAGGGATTTTTGCTGAAAGCTTAATGCATTATTTGCTGACAATATCACTTATTCCAAGTCAAAGGAAAGTGTCACAAAATAATATAGATATTGATATAATTATTCCAGATCTGAAGACGCTTAACTCAAATCCTAAAGACTCGATCATAATTTATTTTCCAAAAGTAGACAATGACGTAATGATTGAGCATGGGCTTTTAAAATTAGAAAAAATTCAACCTGCAAAAGAAAATATTTGGTTAGTTTTAAGGGCTGACTTACAAATGAAAAATAGAACGCATCATATTGATAACTATGATGGTTCGTTTGCTAAAATTTTAGATGACATAACTGAGTTTCTTTCTTCAAGAAAACAAAGTAAATTAAAAATTGTTATGTCCTAATCTATTTTTAAATTTTCTATACAATCAGTGATTTAAGATCAATTTCATTTGTAATAATTTGTGAAATTTTTTCTAGATCGAGGTGTTTGATGTATGGAATCGAACCAATTACAGTGGCATTCGTTAACTCTTCAATATCTCGTTTAAGTTCATTAGTTGGATAACCACTCGAGTTTAAATTGTTTATAATTACACCTTGAACTTTAATTCCATAGTTGTGACACATTTTAATTGTCATAATTATATGATTAACCGTTCCGATACGGGAGCTAGTAACTATGATTGTTTCTAGATCCATTTCTTTTATCAGATTGGCTACAAAATAATTCTTCAATATTGGAGTCATTATGCCACCTATTCCTTCAACTAGCAAAACATCGTGCATTTTAGATAATTTTTTGAAGCTATTTAATGCAATTTTAATATCAATTTCAAGCCCAAGATTTTGCATTGCAGTAAAGGGGGAAGCAGGAATTGGGAAAAAATAGGGATTAACTAACTCCTCAGCATCGTTTACTTGTGCTGCCTTAGACAGTAGTTGTACATCTTGTGATTTGTAACCTATGGTCTGTTCAGCTCCTGCAGCAAAAGGCTTCATTATTCCAATATCTATCCCCATTTTTTTCATTGCAGAGGCAATTCCTGCAGTTACAAAGGTTTTTCCAACATCAGTATCAGTACCTGTAATGAAATAAGATTTCAGCATGAATCACTCTGTTTGATTGATTAAGGTTTCACAAGTCATATTTTTTTTCAGTCATTTTTATTGTCAAAATTGTACGGTCTATGAGAAGATCTAATTCCTTTGAAGAAATTGCTAACGGAGGCACTAACATCACTATGTTTCCTAAGGTTCTCAAGTAAATGCCATTGCTTTTGCCCTCATCAAATATTATCTTATTAATTGATTTTTTTGGAGAGATTGGGGTTTTATGTTTTTTATTTTTTACAAGTTCTATTCCCATTAACATTCCTTTATTTCTTACATCACCTACTAAATCCAACTGAGTTAATTCATCTCTTCGTTTTTCAAAAATTTTAGCTGTATTCTGAATTTTTTTTATCAGTTTATTTTTTTCGTAAAGTTTTAGATTTTCATTTGCTACGGCTGCTGCTATTGGATTTCCAGTAAATGTATGCCCATGAAAGAGATGTTTCATTTCTTTGAATCCTCCCAAAAATGAATCATAGATTTTTTTAGTGGTAAGAGTGGCACCCATTGTCAGATATCCTCCAGTTAACATTTTACCATATGCTACTATATCTGGAACGCTATCTTGTGCCTGATATTCTACAAGAGAACCTAATCTACCAAAACCTGTTGCAACTTCATCAAGAATTAAAAGAACACCATGTTTTTTACATAATTTGCTAATTTTTTTTTGAAATCGTGGAGGATAAATGATTACTCCACCAGCAACTTGTGCACCACTTTCCATAACAAAGGCTGCAATTTTTTCACTAGTTGAAAATAATGTTTCAATTTTTCCTAAGCAGTGTTGTTGATAATCATCAAACGAAAAACCGGGAGGCAGCCTATATCTATTTGGAACTGGAACTTGATTGGTAGAAAAAAGTTGTTCCTTAAATTTTGAAAAAAATTCTGGCACATATCCTACTGACATTGCACCAAAAGTATCACCGTGATATCCATTTTCCAGGGTTGCAAGTTTGGTTTTATTATTTAGTCCGTAATTTTTCCAAAATTGTAATGCTAATTTAAAAGCAATTTCCATTGCAGTTGAACCGTTATCAGAATAAAATACTTTATTCATGTTAGGGGAGATTTTAATGAGTTTCTTAGCAAGGTCTTCAGCTGGTTCGTTTGTTAGATTAAAGAGTGAAGAATGTGGGATTTTTTTTGTTTGTCTACTTATTGCGTTGATTAACTCTTTTTTAGAATGTCCCCAAACATTACACCACATGCTCCCAACACCGTCAAGGAGTTTATTGCCTTTGGAATCAATTAGCCACATTCCTTTACCTTTGACAATTTTATCAAAGTAATTCCATTCTTGCATCTGGGTATTTGGATGCCAAACCGAACTCTTTTGTTTCATTTTTTGCATCTATTTTATATTAATAATATCAAGTAATAAAAAAGGTAAACCTCTAATTTTAGTAAGGTTAACACTTCTAAAATCTTAATTAACCCATTTTAGGGGTAAAAATTGATGAGTTTAGAATATCATTTTGTTATCGAATGCCAAAATAAAGTGTTTTCAGGTCAGGCTTTAACAGATATCGAGGCTAAAAAACTCCTAAACATTTCAAAATCTGAGTTAAAAACATTATCTGACTCTGCAAATAAGATTACAAGAAAATTCCAAGGCAATACAGTAGATGTTGAACAATTATCTAACATTAAGAAAAATTATTGCAGTGAAGACTGTTCTTTTTGTGGGCAATCTGCTTTCTTTAATACAAACATTGACGATTATCAATTACTTTCCAAAGAGGAAGTAACAATACAAGCAAAAAAAGCACTAGACGAAGGAGCGCAATCTTATTGTTTAGTGGCAGCTTGGAGAGAGCCTACCGATTCTGATTTTAGAAAAGTTTGCAACATCATTGAGGAAATCAATGCTAAAGTAGGAATCAGTCTTGAATGTAGTCTTGGTTTTCTGACTTTATACCAAGCAAATCAGCTAAAAAAATTGGGGGTAAAGAGATACAATCATAATTTAGAAACAGCAAGATCTAAATTTCCTGAAATCTGTACAACCCACACATACCAAGACAGAGTAAACACCTTAAAGATAGCAAGAGAAGCGGGTCTTGAGATTTGCACTGGTGGAATAATAGGAATGGGGGAAACACGAGAACAAAGACTAGAATTAATTCTAGATCTAGCAAAATTAAATCCAGAGGAAGTTACAATGAATTTGTTAGTACCAATACAAGGGACTCCATTAGAATTACAAACACCTCTTCCGATTGATGAAATTCTTAGAACCTTCGCTGTAATTAGATTTCTTTTACCAAAATCAATAATAAAAATTTCTGGAGGACGAGAAGTAAACTTGGACGATGATGGGGAGAAACTTTTGTTAAGTGGTGCAAATGGGATAATTAGTTCTGGGTATTTGACTCTTGGTGGAAATGAAATGAAAAAAGACCTCGAAATGATTAGAAAGATAAATCTTGAAGCCTAAGCTGGCTTTTGTCAATAACCAGTTAGACAAAATTAAGAAGGCAGATCTTTACAGAGAGATGCGATATGGGCATGTAAATGGACCGCATATTATCATTAGAAATAAAAGTCTCCTTAATTTGTGCTCAAATGACTATCTAGGAATCCATATTTCAGACAATTTATCGGGTCAAATGCAATCTAGCTCAAGGCTTGTTTCAGGAAATGATGTATCATTCCAGATTTTAGAAAAAAAACTTGCAAAACACAAGTCTCAAGAGGGATCGTTGATTTTCCCAACAGGATACATGGCAAATATTGGTGTAATATCCACCTTAATTGAAAAAAATGATCTGATCATAAGTGATGAGCTAAACCATGCAAGTATTATCGAGGCATGCAAGATTACTGGTGCCAAAGTCTTAATCTACAAGCATAATGATATGGATGATTTATCATCTAAACTAAACCATAGTAACAAAAGAAAATTTGTCCTAACTGAGGGGATTTTTAGCATGGATGGAGATTTTGCAGATCTCAAAAAAATAACTGAAGTTGCTGAAAAGAAAAATGCCGTTACAATTTTAGATGATGCACATGGGGATTTTATAATAGGAGGAGATGGAAAAGGGACTCCAAATCATTTTGATGTAGCAAAAAAAATTGATTTGTATGTGAGCAGTCTCAGTAAAGGGTTAGGGTCTTTTGGAGGGTATGTTGCAACACAAAGAAATATCATTGATCTTCTCATAAATAAATCAAAATCTTTTATCTATACTTCTGCCCTTCCTTCATTTCTTGTAGAACATGCACTAAACAAATTTAATTCAAACCGGGAAAAACAAAGGAAGAAACTTTGGAAAAATGTAAAATTTCTTTCTTCAGGCCTAAAACAGATTGGATATAATTTTGGTTCAACAACTCATATCATCCCAATAATTATAGGAAAAGAAAAAATGGCTATAGAGTTTGGAAAATATTTATTTAGAAAAGGAATTTACGCACAACCTATAAGATATCCAACAGTACCTCACAACAAAGCAAGAATAAGAATTTCAGTTACTGCGTGGCTTTCTAAAAATCAAATTGAAAATGCTCTAGATGTTTTTGAATCTGCTGCTAGAAAATTTGAGATTGTTTAGATCATCGAAGTTTGTCAAATCCACCAAACATTGGTGAACCTGCAAAAAAAACAATTACCAGAGCTGCCCCTAAAATTATGCCAACTATGATAAATCGCTTATTCATATTGAAAAAGCGCGGTATGCCTGGATAAAAACGAATTGGATAAAATATGAATGAATTTGGAAGAAGTTTTAATAAAAAAACTTGTGGATTAACTTCATGTCGGAAGTAACTCTAGCCGTGGCGGCATTAGCAGGACTAGGTTCATTTGTAGCGCCGTGTATATTGCCCATGATCCCAGCGTTTTTAGCATATATTTCAGGAACGACAATTTCTGAATTTAATCAAAAAAATGGTACTAAATCTCTGTCAGTAAATCGAACTAATATTATTCTCAATACAGTATTTTTCGTATTAGGTTTTTCAATAGTTTTTTCAGCATTAGGAGTAATTATCAACAGTACGCTTGGGAGCGTATCTAGTGAATTAGTTTCTGGTTTTAATCAAATCGGAGGAATTATAATTATTGGATTTGGGGTATTTTTACTATTAACAACAAAATTCAGATCATTAAATATTGAAAAAAAATTCATGCCAAAGAGAGAGAAAGCAAGTTATCCATTATCATTTTTATTTGGTTTAGCTTTTGCAGCTGGATGGACACCATGTGTAGGACCAATTTTAGGAACAATTCTAACTTTAGCTGCCGCCACTCCAGCCGCTTCGTTTAATCTCTTATTAGCTTATTCGTTAGGTCTTGGAATTCCGTTTATTCTAATTGGAGTGTTTTTTTCAAGAGCAACTGGAGTAATTCGAGCTATGAGCAAGCATCTCAAGTATTATTCTATTATCATTGGTTGTTTGATAATAATTTTGGGAGTTTTAGTCTTAACAAACCAGTTAGCGTATATTGCAAACTTTCCACTTCTAAATGACTTGATACAATTGGGATGATCATATGAAAACAGAAATCAAAACTGCAATCATATTTGGCATAATGATAGTTGGTGGGGTTACAGGTTTAAGCATAGTGTTTTCGTCATTAGAAACATCTCAGACGCCTATAACAACTGAAATCGAGAAACAATCATCAATAGACACATTAGATAAAAGTAGGTTTAAAATGGCGCCTGATTTGGTAGGAATTGCGCATTATATCAATACCACCCCAGAGAAACTATCAGAAGAAATCAAAGGAAAGGTTACACTATATGATTTTTGGACTTATAGCTGTATTAATTGTATAAGAACTATTCCGTACATTACTGCATGGAATGAAAAATATGCTGATGACGGTTTATTAATTATTGGAGTGCATTCACCTGAATTTGAATTTGAAAAGGATCTAAACAATGTAAAAATGGCAGTTGACAAAAATGGAATTAGGTATCCAGTTGTTATGGATAATGAGATGAAAACCTGGAAAGCCTTTGAAAATAGATATTGGCCAAGAAAATACATTACTGATAGTGAAGGATACATTCGTTATGATCATATTGGAGAAGGAGAATATGAACAGACAGAAAAAGTGATTCAGGAACTTTTAGAAGAACGGGCAACTAAGTTGGGACTCAATGTTGCATCGGCAGAACCTCTTGTGTCAATTAAAGAATTTGAACATACAAGTTTGAGAACCCCTGAATTATACTTTGGATACAATTTCACTCCGGGACGAGATCAGTTAGGTAATTCTGAAGGATTTATTCCAGGAAATGATGTAGAATATGTTATTCCTGAAGAATTACAATTACACAATTACTATCTAGGTGGAACATGGAAAAACTTGGAAGGGAGCATGGAGCTTGTTTCAGATGAAGGGATAATTAAACTCCCATACTTTGCAAAGGAAGTTAACATTGTAGCTGCCAATGAAGCTAATCTAAGTATTTTCGTTGATGGAGAGCCAATTACATCAAAATATGCAGGCAGTGATGTTGTTTCTGGAGAGATTCACATAGTGGAGGCTGGATTGTATAATATTATCAAATCAGATGAAGCAGCAACACATACTTTAGAAATTGTTGTATCTAACCCGGGTTTTGAAATATACACTTTAACCTTTGGTTGAAATTATTGTAACCGCAGATCATTGTAACTAGAGTGACACATACTTGAGGTACAGAGTAGTTTAAAACAAATTTTTTGAGCCTAATTGGAAAAAATTTGGGTTCGCTTACAGATAATTGGAGTAAAAATGAAGGTGTCGGATTATCTCAAAAGGTTTTTGGCAAAGTCAAGCCAGACGCTCCAATTAAAAATAAAATAGAGGATGCTCAAAAAAAATTAGAGCTTCAAATTAGTAAATTAGGCTATATTTCTGAAAAACTTCAAAAAAAACATGATCATATATTTCAAAAAATAGTTCAGGCTCAAAGATCCAATAACCATTCTTATGCAAAAGCATATGCAATTGAGCTACAAGAAATTAGAAAAATGAATAATATGGTAAGCAATGCAAAGCTTTCCATGGAACAAATCAACATTAGACTAAACACAGTATCAGAGTTAGGAGATGTCGTAGTGACGCTAAGTCCATGTATGTCTGTCATCAAAGGTTTAGGAATTTCCTTGGGCGGAATTATGCCACAAGCAAACTCATCTATGCAAGATCTCTCAAAGATATTAGGAGATGTTTTATCTGGCTCAGCTATGACACAACAAGAAACCAGCATATTATCACGAGAAGGTAGTGCAGATACAGTAGCAATCTTGGAAGAAGCGCAAGCAGTGATCGAAGGACAAACCAAAGAAAACATTCCAGATATTCCTTCCAATCTTCCAGAAGATATTTTAGCTGAAAGAAAACAAACCTATTCTATCTAGATCTTTTTTTGCTTTTCTGTATCAGAATCTTCTTAATCCGAGATATTGTAGGGTAACTGTATCCACGTCTTCTGTAATTTGCAATCATCATTTTCCAGTTCTTTAGTCTCCATTGAGCTTGCTCGGATGTAACTGAATGAACCTCTTTTTGTATGATGCTCTTTCTTCCTACTTTAAGTACACCCGCATCCTTTGCAGTCCATCTATTTTTTGCAAATTTTAGTCCTGCTAGGATTTCTTCAATTGGCATTTCTTTAAAATATTCTTTTAATTGTTTTAGTTGTGCGTCGTCTGGTGTCTTTGAAGTTGTTAATTCGATTTGTTGTTTTATCACAATATTTGTTATTTCACATTGTTAAAAAATTCATGCTATATTTGATTTAACAATCAAATAGGTTGAAATGATCATTCTTACAGATCGTATTAAAAAAGCAGATCATAATGATGATAGTACAAAAAGATCGCTAATGGAAAACTAGTTTTTCTTTTCACATGTTAAACTGAGAAGAATTCCTTATCATTTTATAGAGAATTTATAATAAAAATTCATCAGATCTACCAGAAAACGAGAGCATGTTCTGGCATTGGATCCTGGGAGATTTACTAATTGTTTCATAATGAATGATTTTCTATTACTTTCTCGAGGTAAGTCGATTAAGACTGTTTGATCAAAAACTACGCACTACCATATACAAATCACTTGGAGTCTCATAATATTCAATTAGCAGCTGGAACTGTCGCCGATATACTCCCGTTGTCGGCTTTAAGTTCCGTTGCTATGTTCTATTAAATCATCTAAATGTAGATTAGATCATCCAAAATTTTTATGCTATTTAATGGATAACTTTGTAAATACATGTTTATTCAATATCTAGAGTTTTGGTTCAAAATATGGAAAGTCCTTTGGCTAAGACGAATTATAATAATATTTGATGTATTTAGATTCGATCACATTTACATACCGGTTTTTTAAATAGTATTTTATCTTTGTAATTTTTGTGTTGGTAAATGAATGATAATGAACATAAAAAATTGGTAAAAGGAATAATAGATCATTTTGAGTCAAAAGGATTAAAAATAATTTCTGCGGCATATGATGGGTTTGAAAAATGTGAAACTATTGGAAATCA
>JBQTHA010000128.1:0-1912 GCA_052390375.1 Nitrosopumilaceae archaeon | reverse complement strand
AGTTTTGAGTTGTTTCCTATGCAAATTGGTTGTCATGTATCAATTTCTGGTTCAATTCATCATGCAGTTGATAATGCATTAGAAAGAAAATGTTCTGCATTTCAAATATTTACACGAAGCCCAAGAAGTTGGCAGGTAAAGAAACTAACAAATGATGATATCAAAAACTTCAAAACGAAACTTAATGATAGTAAAATAGATCGATTTGCTACTGCGGCACATATGCCTTATTTGCCAAATCTTTCTTCACCAGCACATGATGCTTATGCTAAATCAATTAATGCTTTAAAAGAAGAAGTAAAAAGATGTGGTGAACTTGGTATTCCATATTTAGTTACTCATCTTGGAAGTCATTTAGGTACAGGCGTAGAAAAAGGAATCGAGAGACTAAGAAATGGTTTGATAGAAGCAGCTAAAATAAAAAATGATGTTATAATCCTGCTTGAGAATACCGCAGGACAAAAAAATTCTGTAGGTTCAAATTTTGAACAACTTGCTTCTCTTTTCTTTAGTTTAAAACCTTCAAACAGATTTGGAATTTGTTTTGATACTTGTCATGCATTTGCAGCAGGGTACGACCTAAGAACTGAAAAAGTAGTAAAGGAGACTTTTGACAAATTTGATAAAGCAATCGGATTGGATCATCTAAAAATAATGCATCTTAATGATTCTAAAGGTAAAATCGGATGTAAATTAGATAGACATTACCATATAGGATTAGGTCACATAGGAGAAAAGGGATTAAGTAAAGTGGTAAAAATGATGAATGAGCGAAAAATTCCAATGATTTTAGAGACTCCCATTGATGATACACGAGATGATTTTGAAAATATCAAAAAGGTAAAAGAACTTGCCTAATAAATTAAAAATTTATTTTGTGATCCGAGTAGTGCAATTATGAAATATGAAGATTTAATGAAATTGGCGCTAGAGCGTGGTTTCTATTTTCCTAGCTGTGAGATATATGCAGATGCGCAAGCTGGCTTTTGGGAGTATGGTCCTGCTGGAGTTAGTTTAAAAAATAAATTTCTTGAACTTTGGAGACGAGAACTTGTAAGACGTGATCGCATGCTTGAGATAGATGGTTCACAGATAATGTCACAGTCTGTTTTTGAGGCATCAGGGCATTTAGCAAGTTTTGCAGATCCAATTATCAAATGTAAAAATTGTAAAGCAACATTCAGAGCAGATAGATTAATTGCTGAAACTGTTAAAGTTGAGATTCCTGAAAGTGCAGAACTTAAAGATTTTGATAAAATAATTTCTGAAAAAAATGTAAAATGTCCTAAATGTCAAGGTGAATTTGAAGACGCTCGTAAATTCAATATGATGTTTAAGGTAGGGATTGGTCCAGATGGAGAAGCAGCTTATTTGAGGCCAGAAACTTGCCAATCAATCTTTGTAGACTTTCCAAGATTATTTAAGACAATGCGTGGAAAACTTCCATTAGGAATAGCACAGATCGGAAAAAGCTTTAGAAATGAGATTTCTCCTCGTCAGAGTCTTTTGAGATTAAGGGAATTTTATCAAGCTGAAATTGAGATTTTTTGTAATCCTAACAAACTAAATGAGTTGGATAGATTTTCAGAGATTAAAGATACAAAAATTCGAGTTCAAATTGATTCGGAATCAAAGATAATGACATGTCAAGAGGCAGTTGATTCAGGCATGATCTCAAACAAACTTGTTGCATACTATTTAGGAATACTAACAGAGTTTTATGAAAAAACTGGAATAGATATCTCTAGAAGTAGATTTAGAAAACTTGGAGAAAAAGAAAAAGCATTTTACGCAGAAGTTGCCTTTGATTTTGAGGTAGAGACATCAATTGGTTGGCTTGAGCTAGTTGCTTGTAACTATAGGTCTGACTATGATTTATCAAATCATGCTAAAAAAAGTAAGGAAAAATTTG
>JBQTHA010000127.1:0-5510 GCA_052390375.1 Nitrosopumilaceae archaeon | reverse complement strand
AATTTTTTGCAATCTCTTTTACTTTGCTCAGATCATAGCATGATGGAATTACAGCCATTTTTTCTGCACCTTCAGCTAGACTAATTCCAATCTTTGATGCAAATGTAAACATGGAAACTATTCCTGGGATAACTGTAATGTTGATATCAGGATGTTTTACTGAAAGCTCACGGTGCAGGTATATCCATGTACTGTATAGATATGGATCACCAACTGTAAGATATACAACTTTTTTGCCTGAAAAGACGCGTTCTGCAATAATTTGGGAATTTTTTTGCCAAGTATTCTCAAGTATATCCTTATCTTTAGTCATAGGAAATACAAGATTTACAATTTCTGGGTTTTTGTTTTGATCAATCAATGATGAAACAACAGATAGAGCAATGCTGGGTTTTCCTTCTTTAGATGTTGGACATAGTATTACGTCAGCATTTTTTATTGCATTAACAGCTTTTACAGTAAGTAATTCAGGATCACCAGGTCCACAACCAACGCAGGTTAATTCAGGCATGAAATTGTGCATATTTGTTCCTAATTAAAAGCTAGACTAGTTACATCTAAAATTTTGTAGCTGATATTACAGTAACTGGATTTCTTGCAAGCATCATTGTACCTGTTGATGTTTTACGGCTTTTAGATATAGTGATCTGTGTGATATCAACTGATGTAAAATCAAGCTTGTCCATAATTTCCAAAACAGAAAAAAGTGTTTCAATTAGAATTACTCCTACAACAATTCTTCCACCAGATTTTAATTTTCTTTGACAAAGTTCAATAATTTCTTTAGTATCTCCCCCTGTACCACCAATAAAAATTGCATCAGCTTCTGGAAGCTCAGAAATTTTTTCTTTTGCGTTTCCTAAAATAACTTTTACATTTAATACACCAAATTTTTCAAGGTTTTTCTTTGTTAGTTCTACTGCCTTTAAATCAAAGTCAATAGCATAAACTTGTCCAGAAGATTCCACTTGAAGTGCAGATTCTACAGATATAGAGCCACTTCCACATCCAATATCATAAACAGTTTGTCCAGGAGAGAGTCGTGCTTTGCTTATTTGTATAGCTCGAACTTCCTCTTTTGTGATTGGAACTTCCTCTGTTCTTTCAAATTCTTCATCAGGAATGCCCGGTGTTTTATAATCCCACATTTAGACAAATGATCTTGTTTTACTATTTTAGTGCTATGTGAAAGGCGTTGAAATTCCTGATTCATTAGGAAGATTCACTATTGTATACGATAAGATCCACATAAACAAGTAAATGAATATGAAGCTTCCAATACCAGTTGTAACTAGTTTTTTCCTATCAGATTTTGGTAATTGTAGGTTCATTCCCTTTCCTATACCAACTGAAATGATGAACACTATAATCATAAAAGCAATTGAGCCCCATCTTCTGTCTTCACCTTCAATTGGTTCAAAGATGAATGTAGCCAATATTCCTGCAATTACTGCAAGTGCAATCCTTAGCCAAAACAGTCTGTCTAGCTTCTTTTTGGTGTAACTCTTCTCTTCCTCATTTTGTACTGGTTCTGTAGGAGGGAGTTCTTTGCTATTGGAGTCCTCAGGTTCTTCAGGAGTCTTTTTTTTCTTCGGATCATGTCTAGCCAAGAAATTTCTAGGTTGACTGCAGATATCCTCGTATAAAATCTTTGGATGGTAGAGTCATTTAAGAAGAGTAAGAATCTAATTTTAGATTCAGGAGATTTTACTATGACACTATCTGGAATTGAATTAAGGTATCTAACAAATATCATATCAAAAAAAACCTTGGATTACTATGTAAGTAACATTTATGGAATAAATAGCAAAAGTTTACTCTTCAAATTACATCATCCTGAAAAACCTGATGTTCTTTTGATGTTTTCTACAATGGGATTATGGACTACTTCAAAGAAGATTGAACAAATAGAGATAAACAAATTGTTAAAACGATTACGAAGTGATCTACTACGACTAAAACTTACAAAAATAGAACAGATAGGAGCAGAAAGAATTGCATACTTGACATTTAGTGGTTTTGATAAAGAATTCATAATAATTGGTGAATTTTTTGGGGATGGTAACATTATCTTATGTAATAAAGAAATGAAGATACTTGCATTATTACATTCAATAGATGTAAGACATCGTAAGCTACAAGTTGGATTAACGTATACTCCACCTCCAGAAAACTCTGTGAATATATTTAAAATGACTCAAAAAGATCTTGAAGAAATTTTATCGTCATCAATGCCTGCTGCAAAATGGATAGGTCGAACACTCGGGTTACCAACAAAGTATGCAGAAGAGATCTGTAGAATGTCCAAAATTGATTCAAAAATTTCTGGAAACCAATTAACAAATGATGATGCTAAGAGGATTTTTGATGTTGTTAGAGAGATAATAGATAATGTTGTAGAAGGAAATCATGAAGCAGTGATAGTAAAAGATGATAAAAATTCTGATGTATATCCAATCAAACTTGGTAATGATGAAAAACATTACACAAATGTTTCTAGTTTTATGGAAGGGTTAGATATTTTATTTACAGAAACTATTGTTGAAAGTGGTAAATCTATTCAATCAAGTTCTGTAAACAAAAACGTTACAGAACTTGAAAATAAATTAGAAGAACAAACTAAAGCCATTTCCATAGTAAAAGAAAAGTCATCGAAAATAGCTAATGTGGCAAAGTCAATTTCTAGTCTAATTTCTCAAGGAGTATCATCGATTGAAGATTCTAAAGCCGTTGAAGAGCTAAGAAAACAAGGAGCAGAAATGAAAAGTGAAAAAGGAATTTTCCTAATCAAAATTGATGATGAAAAAATTAAGATAAATCCCAATGCTTCTCTTCCAACTATATCATCTAGATTATTTGATGAATCAAAGCGACAAGCTACAGCCATTATTTCTATAGAGAAGCTAAAAAGAAAAACAGAAAAGAAATTAGAAAAAGAAATAAGTCAAGTTAAGGTTGCCGAAGAATCTATAACATATTCAGAAATTAGAAAGAAAAACTGGTATGAACGGTACAGATGGTTCTATACTTCAGATGGGATTTTAGCAATAGGAGGACGAGATTCATCATCAAATACTGCAATCATACGAAAACATATAGAAAAAAATGACAAGATATTTCATGCTGACATTCATGGTTCTCCATTTTTCATTCTAAAAAATGATAAAAAAGAAATTCTTCCGACAAGTCTAAATGAGATTGCCCATGCCACTGTATGCTTCAGCAGGGCCTGGAGAGAAGCCATGTACGGATTAAATGCGTATTGGGTTGAACCTGAACAAGTAAAAAAGGCTGCACCAAGCGGACAGTTTCTTCCAAAAGGCTCATTTGTAATTGAAGGACCACGTAACTATGTTAATATTTCAACCTTAAAGCTGGCAGTAGGCTTAGTTAAACAAAACACAGATTACTTAATCTCTTGTGGACCACCACAACCTATCAAAAAAAATAGTATTTGTTATGTGATAATAGAACCAGCCGGATATGAAATGGTAGAGATTGCAAAAAAAATAAAGTTGGAGTTTAATAAAATGACAGATAATGTTGTAAAATCATTAAGCATAGATGAATTTGTCCGTGTATTGCCTGCCGGTGATAGTCATATAGTAGAATCTGGATTAGGTGAACAAGCAGGTGAGTAATGAAAAACCTCTCTTTATTGTGGATGCAATGCTTGGGAATCTTGCAAAAAAACTTCGACTATTAGGTTATGATTCTCTTTATTCTTCTAGTATAGAAGATGATAAGCTATTACATATAGCAAAAAATGAGAACCGTGTAATAATTACTAAAGATGTACAGCTTATCCATAAAGCTAAAAAATACCAAATTGCTAGTATTCAGATAACAAAAAATGAAGAAATAGAACAGTTTCTTCAAAACAACGAGAAGGCAAACCTTGGAAAATGTACTATAAGTGGTAATAATTCAAGATGTCCAGTATGTAATGGAGAGCTAAAATCTACTGAAAAGAACGATATATCAGAAAATGTTCCTACAGGAGTTTTTGAAAACATGAATGATTTTTGGACTTGTAATAAGTGTGGGAAGATTTACTGGGAAGGAACTCATATTAAAAACCTACAAAAATTTAATGCAGAACTAAATGACAGATTATTACAGAATATCTAAATCAGAAGGAGAATCTCTTGTTAAAACAGCAAGGGCAGTTGTAACAGAATTTCTTACAAATAATAGAAAAATGAAATTAGATGAAAAGTTTGAAAATACTTTTTCGTTCAATTCTGGAGTATTTGTAACTATAAACAATCCTGAAGGTCTAAGGGGATGTATAGGGTATCCGTTGCCTGACAAAAAACTATTCAATGCATTAGTTGATGCTGCTTTAGCAGCAGCTACTGAGGATCCTAGATTTCATTCTGTAAGTTCTGATGAATTAGATAAAATTACTTTTGAAGTTACAGTCCTAACTCCACCAATGGAAATTAAGGTGGAGAATACATCTGATTATCCCTCAAAGATCAAAGTAGGAAGAGATGGTCTGATTGTAAAGGCTGGCTTTAATTCTGGCTTGCTTTTACCCCAAGTGCCTCAAGAATATGGGTGGAATGAAGAACAATTCTTAGAACATACTTGCGAGAAAGCAGGTCTTCCTAAAGATCACTGGAAAAAGAAAGAAACCAAGATTCAAAAATTTGAGGGAATTGTTTTCAAAGAGCAAAGTCCTAATGGAAAGATAGTTCAAGTGATTCTATAGAATTTTTTCAGCTTCCGTATCTATTGTAATTTCGTCTCCATCTGTAAGTGAATCATAATCGTCTTGTGATATTAGAATAAATGGAATATTTGCCAATGCACACCCTGAGACTACAGATAGATCGGCTTTGGTACAAATCATGGCAGCTGGCGCTGAACCATTTGACTTAAGAGAATAAATTGTGTAAGCCCCAACACTACTTCCAATTCCATGAGGAAAAACAAGGATAACGTCTTTTATGGATTTTTGAAACATGTCATGTTTATTGTCTCGAATTGTTCCTGTTTTTTTGTCTACTGCGCCTAGAAAATTTATGGGATCATTAGATTTCATAATTTTACCCTTAGCATTTCCTTTTACAATGATTTTCAGAGTCATTTTGTTTCCTCTTTCACAATTTTTGATAATGGTTTTAGATTAACATCTACACCGTTAGAGTTTTTCAGATAATAAGCACCCTTAATGCTGTTAGTAGTCACTCCATCAACATTTTTTTTGTCTATGAGTGGAGTAAGGCATGTACAACAGTCTGAAAGAATTTCACATCCAGCTCGTTCTAACTCTCCTGCGTATCCAAGTTTGAGAGCTTGGTTTTGAATGGCTCGTGGACAGAAAATCATACATTTTTTCTTAAATGATTTACCTTTTAGCATGGAAGTTAGATCAGATAATTCTTCTAAACCTAGTTGTGGACTACCTAGTGTAATTAGATCACTAGAGTCAGTAGTGTTTAATTCATCGTAAATTTTTTTCATTTCTTCTTTATCAAAATCAACTTTTTCAGAATTATCAT
>JBQTHA010000126.1:0-14766 GCA_052390375.1 Nitrosopumilaceae archaeon | reverse complement strand
TACCAATTTCTTGGGATTTGCCTTTTCTAATTACAGTTGATGAAGGAATTTCATTTTCCATCAATCGTCCATTTCTGCTCTTTTTTTTCATAAAATTACCGATTTCTCTTTGCCAGTTCCTTAGAGTGACCAATGGAGCAATCACAAGAGCTGGCAGAGCCTGTTTTTCTGTTGCAAGATAAGCCAATGTTTGAACTGTTTTTCCCAAGCCCATCTCATCAGCAAGCAATGCGTTTCCAGATGATTTTAAAAGAAAATCAAGGCCTTCTTTTTGAAAATTATGTAATTTTCCACGAAATTGCTTACTCGGAGTAGCTTTGCTAAGCTTTTCTATTTTTTTTAATTTAATTTGTGGTGTTGAAGATTTTGAAATTTTGTTACGCCAGGTGGATTTTGAAAGAATTTCCATAGGATATCTTTCCAGAATCCACTGTATTTGTTGGACATTTTGAGGACTGTCTGGGATAATTGCCTCGTTTGGGCCTTCGCCATACCATGACTGAGGGATAAGTCTTGAAACCATTGTGACGGCACGAGATCCAGTTACCTTCCAGGTCCAGGTTCTAGAGTATTTATCCAAGACATATTCTAAAGTTCCAAAATTTTTTACTTTACTTAGATCTACGGGTTCGGTAATTACTTTCAAATCAGCCCGTAAGCTTGTTTTAGGGGAATTTAAGCGGTTCGAGTCAAATTATGAACACTTAATTTTATCAATCACATTTAGGAACGAATTTTCGTTTTTTCCTGAACATAGGCAATATCGCTTGATTATTCATTTGAACAGCGGTTTGGTTAAAGCCATTTCTTCATACCTGATTATAGGTAAAGATCTGAGAACTTGACTAAGCCATTCCTAATTTTTGAGTTCTCAGTGTAGGTAAAATAGGGAGCTTTTTGCCCTCTATTCTTAATAATTTATTACTGATAGAAAAAAAGAACAGAAAGTTACAAAATGGACTCATTTATTATTGAAGATGTAAATGCACTTCTCAAATTAAAAAAAGGAGATCCCAGTAGGCTTAATCATATTAAGGATTTATGTGAAGCCAATGCGATTATTTCTCTTTCTGATCGCAAGTACATTGAAAGACTAGGAACACAATACCTAAGTAAATTTGAGCAGAAAAAACCAAAAAGTCAAGACAAATCGAGATTTATTCCTATTGAAGAAACAATTTCTACACCTAAAACTTTTGAGACAGATGCATCAAAACATCAAACTGAGTTATTAAAAGAAATACAAATTACTGAAGATGTAGATTCTAAAAAAACTCTCTCAAAACCCTTCAATTTAAGCTCAAATAAAAAAATCTTATTTGGGGTTGGGGCTATCATTTTAGCAATCATTTTGGTAGCTACAGTGGGCATTGTGTACGATAGCAACCAAACCCCATATGACTCTGACACAAAGAGTGATACATTACAAGAATTTTCTTTAGAAACTGATGAATCATCATATGAAACAGGAGATATTATTTCAATAGCTGGACAGATTTTTTCATCGTCAAGTGGAACTGTTCGATTATCAATTGAAAATGAAAATAGTAAAGTGATATGGGCAGAAAATTTGAACATAAAAAATGATGGGAATTTTTCAACATTACTGATTGCTGGAGGAATAGGATGGGAAAACAGTGGCAAGTACACTTTGAATGCAGAACACAAGGAGTTAACAAATCAAATCTCGTTTGACTTTATTACTAAAAAATAGTTTCTAGATTTTATTAATTGATCTCAATTATTCCTTGTTCAATTAAAAATTTCAGTGCAGAGATTAATTCATTTTCTGTAATACTACCATCTGCATATAAAATGAAGATATTTTTTACCCAATCTGGAATATTTTGAACGTTTTCCAATTCTGATTCATTCTCTATAGATTCCTCCGTAGATTCTGTTTTAGCAGTCTGATCAATTTCTGTAGTTGTATCAGTAGCAGATTCTTCAGATTCGGGATTTTCTATGATTAGAATATTTTGAGATACGCTTGGTTTTATTATTGAAAATGTTGTGGCACCAATCGAGTTGCCATTTTCAGAAAACACTTCAATGGTATAATCACCTTGAATAATAGTACCATTTGTGTTAATTACATCATCATCATCTATCAAGTAGGCAATATCAGCACCTGCCTGTCCGTTACTTTTTTCACGAATTATGATTTCTTTTTCTGTAATTATTTTATCAATAGGAGTTTGCACTATTCGCATATAATAGAAACCATCGCTTGGATTAAAATTTAATATATCAACATAAGCCCGAATCAATCTATTATTAGAATCCAAATTAATTATAGAATTTCCAACAATTGAAACATTTATCTGAGATTCTTCTGTCCAGCTTGTCTCGTCATCTGCTTTAGCGACATAATTTGTAGGTATTAGAAAAATTATAAAAATGGAAACTAATAACCAACTTTTAATTTCTGATGACAATATGAGACAATTACAATTCTGATTATTAAAAACCTGTTTGAATTATAACTACAGTCATCACTTAAACTACACATAATTTTCAAAATATTTCTTGGTTTAAATATTCGAGTTGGGCCGAACGCACAGCTGCACGCCCATGAGGTATGTGTCGACACAATGCGTTCGTGCCCAAAAAAAATAAAACGAAATTGGCTTTAGCATCATGTATGTTCAAGTTGGACAAATTTAATTTGATTCTAAGTAAAAATATCTAACATCATTTCGTCTATTTGTTCTATTTGTACCTCAACAATCTTGTAAGCTGATTCTAAATCCTCATCGCTTACCAGAGAAACTTCAAGGGCACATGTAGGGCAATATAATATGCCTTTCCAGCTAGCAACAACTCTCCCCTGTAAATGATCGTTACATGATATGCATTTTGAATTAAAGGGATAAAAATACACAAATGTACTTTCGCCTATTTTCAAAGATTGCCCCCTCTTTGACCAATTTCCTTCATTAAAAATTTCTTCAACATATTTTGTAATAAGATAGAATTTGTCCAAATAAAACAGACACTAGTAAAAATCAGATTATGTTTAAAAATTGAGCTTAATGTTTCTGCTCTCTATGGGGCTTTGTTGAAGCATTGTGGCAGTCACATTCACATAGATACGTCTTATGATCGCTTTGGCAATCTATACAATCATAATGCTTGTGGTTCTCGCAATTGGCACATTTCATGATATACTTCTGGTAAATACTACTTGAAAACTTTATTATTTTTATTGGTCAACTTCGCTTTTTTCTTGCAATTTTTCAGTCAATTCCACATAATTAGATGGATCTAATTCTTTGGCAAACCCCTTATCAATATGTATTAAATACACCGAATGTAACCTTGCGTTTAAAATCTCATTATACTCTATTGGCGGATTTTTGTAATATCGATTACAAAGAGATTGGGATTTGATTATATTGTTTTTATCACGTGAATGTGGGGGGGTAAGAAAAATTTTGGGGATTGGCAAAAGTCCAATCACTGGAGTTGCTAATGAAAACTTTGAACAGTGTTGACTATATCGTGCAATTTTACTTATAATTCTTGCAGTATAGTAATCAATTGTATCCAAAGCATGTTCTGGAGGGGTAAATCCTGTTTCTATTTCTATGATAGCTGAACCATAACCCTTTTTTGCAAAAATGTCACATACTAAAATGTCAGAAACTGATTTTTCGGCATCTACGGTATATCCTTTACCGATTAGATTTGCTGCACAGATAAGTTCCAATATAGAGTGATTTATTTTTACAAGATTTTCTTTATAGAGATCGATTAGCCTTTGCCTGACATAATTTAGTTTTGGAATCTCGTTATCATTAAGATTTTTCCCAAGTCTTTCTGTAATTTCATATACATCGTTTTGAAATTTTTCTAAATCCAAAATTAACTGTACCTCTTCATTTATTTGAATGGAGTAAATTGGTTTGAAATTTATTAATTACTTAAAGTTGAGATTTTATTTGGAAACATTAATCTTTTTCTTGAAAATACAACTCCGGTAATTATTGCAACAATCAATATCAACACAGCAAAAGAACCAAATTCTGGAACCACAAATGTACCAATGACCTCAATTTCTTCAGTTCCTGCAGGGAACATAATAGTTACATCGTTACCACTGATAGTTACATCATCCCATTCCTGGCCGTCAACTAGAACTAGTGATATGCCTTTTATGATATCAGTAGAAGGTTTTATGGTAATTGCCCCTTCATCAGAGTCACTCAACACCATCACAATTGACTTGTTTTTTGTGTTAAGTGATGAACTTGATACAGTTGCACCAGTAATGCTATATGGTATACAATAATTATCTGCATTTAATTCATTTATAGCACATTCTACACCGGTAGGAACTCCGCCAGTTAACTCAACATTTGTTTTAAAGATTGTAAATGCACCAGCCCCTCCTTGTGCTTTAATTATATACATACCGTCTTTTGCCCAAAGAGGACCACCGGGGTTAAATTTAACGTTAAAGTCGGAATTTGGGGCCACCATAATTTGCTGTACTGTAACTATGTTACCAATGGGGTTAGTCACCGTGATGGTGATTGGAGTTTCTGGATTATTGAGTTTAGAGTGACCATTAATAGTAATTATTGAATTATGATCATAGGTATAATCGAAATTCTCTGCCCAAAGAATTATGGGTAATTGGAGATTTTTGTGTAGTCCCAAATTTTTAGCATCAGATATTGTGATACAGCTAGTACATGACATATCCTGCAGTGCTTGGGCAAATACGGAATTAAATGAAGATACTGCTAGAACAATCAGAGCTAGTGAAATGAGGGTGATTTTACTTCTAGACATATTCAACTTATAAAACGAACATTTGTTATTATTTATATATATTTGATAAATTATACTTCACTAATAATTCAGAATTTCAATTATAATGATGCTCTAAAAATCTCTCAAAATCTAATGGTAATGAATTCTGCCAAGAATAATTAAATAGTTTTTTCATTGAACTAATCAAAGAATTAGTATCTGTCCAAAACGCAAAGACATTTCTTGAAGTTTGATCGGCATTTCGCAAAAATACTAGAACCTCATCTGAGTCCTTTACAATAAAACATTGGTTATCTGCATCGTTTGTTGGCATCAATCTAATTTTAGAACGATCAAGTGTCTGAATAAAACGAGGAATTTTTTGGGTAGAGGATATAATCATCTTTACATCAATTGGTAAATTTCCTAACATATCAAGAAAATCTGAATAATAGAATCTCGAAAGATCCTTTTCAGTGCATATAATTTTAATTTCGTTTTTTGCGTCTTTTATCATTTCTTTAAGTTTGTTGTTAATTCTAGGAATTCCTTGTAGCATTTGAAATTTTTCTAACTTTCCATCAGTTAAACTTGAATCAAATGATGGAACTTTATTCCATAATTGTGCTACCTCTAATTCTTTTTTTGCTAACTTGTTGACATTTTCTTGTGCATCATTTACCATTGTTAAGATTGCTTTGTCCATTGGCAGTGCAGAATATTTAGTTGGATGATGAAATTCAGAAGAGACTATTCCAAGATTCAATAAATCATTTAATACATTGTATGTTTCAGTTCGTGGTAATTTTAAAGCCTTACAAACTTCTGGGGATGTCTTTGAGCCATACTTTCCTAAATATATGAAAACTTTTGCTTGATTTCTTGTAAGACCAAATTTTAAAAGCTCATTACATATTTTTTCAAGTTCAAGCTTATACTCATGCATTTGTGAGTTTGGTTCAGAATCAAAAACTGTAGTAATTGCCTGTTCTGTAGACTTCATAATTATAGATGACTCAGAATCACTTATAGTCAATATGGAAATATTTTCTAATTTTTTGTTCCAATGTGGAAGAGTACAAGAAATTACTTGATTCTAAGGGCTATCAGAATTAGAGTCAGACGCCTTGTAGTACCCACGAAGGTTTTTTGGTAATCTGACACTAAATACTGTAGGTGGACTAGATACCTCAATATTACCTCCATGTTGTTCTACAATATTTCTACAGATAGATAATCCAAGACCTGTTCCAGTATCTTTTGTTGTAAATAATGGATCAAAGATCTTCTCCATAACAGATTTTGTCATGCCAGGACCAGAATCTTCAAACTTTATCAAAGCATCCTCGTCATCTTCTACAACTTTAATTTTAATTTCGCCTTTACCATTCATTGCCTGATATGCATTTGTAATTATATTAGAAAAAACAGCCTCAAGTTTTCTAGAGTCACAGTTTACTATAATATTTTGAGAGTTTAGTTTTATCTTGACATCGTTTGGAATATCCATTCCTGAGATAGTTGATTTTAAAATCTCTTCAACAGATTGTCTTTTCAAATGTAGTTCTGATTGTCTTACAAAATCTAAAACATCCTCTATTTGGTAAGTGATCTTTTTTAATGCACTTTGAATTCGTTGAAATTTTTGTGCTGTCTTTTCGTCCATGTTTTTGTGTTCAAGTTTTAAAATTTCTACCGTACTCTTTACAACACTAAGAGGATTACGTAAATCATGGACTAGCCTAGAAGACAGCTGGCCTACGCTTGCCATTTTTTCTGTTTTGATTAGATCACGAGTTTTTGTTTCTACTTCCATGAGAAGTTTATTACGTTGAATTTCAAGATTTTTTTCTCTTTCCACAACACTGCCGAAATCTTTTTTGAGTTTTTTGGATAGTTGGTTATAATGAGCCTTTTGGGTTTCTAATTCTAAATTAATGCGTTCCAAGTATTGATTTTTTTCATTTAAACTATTTGTAATTTCTTGTAAAAATTCTACTTTGCCTTTTAGTTCTCTATTTGCCCGTGCAGAGTCATTAATTTTTTGATTTGCCAAGGTAGCCAGATCCATTAATTGGAGTTCTTTTTCATTTAGTTCTTGTTTTGTTAATTCAAGCTCTTTGTAGGTCTTGATAGTCATTTCTGACAGATCTTCTAATAATTTATGATTATGACTAGGCTCCGGCGTCTGCAAATGAATCTAGGGATATTTTCTAAAAAATTTCCTATTATCTTATGTATGTTAATTACGAACACACATTATTCTCTTCTAACTTGCCCTTGAGAAAGAGGCTTATTGGCTAGAATGCCAATTTGGAACTTGTAAATTCAAGCAAATTCCGCGCTCGATATATGAAATCTGGCTGTATTGATATCATGTTTGAAACGAGGGTGGACTTGGGCTGCGGAATAATCAAAAACCTCTCATCTATTCTAATAGATGAGCAGGGGGTCCCTATTGAAAATATCTGGGACACTATAGAGGAATTTGGAATCAGGAGAGAGGAACTAAAGAAGCTCGATCCTACCTACAAAGAACTCTTTGAGATATACTCTGCAATTAGAGCATATCGAGTAAGTGTCAGATATCTAAAGCAATTGAAAACCCGCTTTGCCTAAATCAGCGAAAACTCTGGTAAATCGTAAAGAAGGTAGACAGACTGGTTTCGATACGTGTATCGGCATCTTTAATCACCTTCTCAAACAGTAAAACTGGGCATTGGGTAATTGAAAATGGATAAAAAAGATTTAAAAGAAAAAATAATTGTTTTAGGCGTAACAGTTGGATTGTTTTTTCCTGTTAGAATACTTTTCTCAGTATATGTTTCAGAGCACTGGCTAGGCAGCTTAGGAACAATGTCAGTCTTGGCAATTTTATTGGTTGTACTCATAAAGAAAAAGAAACTTGGATGGTTTGGAATAATATTTGAAAAACAAATGAGAAAAACCGTAGGAGGAAAAACTGGCAAATATCTGATAGGTTTTGCAATATTTTTCCTTGTTTATTTTGGAGCAACTTTATTTTTTATAGATAGAGGTAATGAGGTCTATGTTGATGACAAAGAGATATTCTATTTAGCAATCATGGAAGAAGGAGGGTATAATATCAATGATTTATCTAGCTATGATTTAATAGGACCTAAATTAATATCTCAAAAAGATTTTCAAAATTTTGAAGTGTTGGGAAATATTGACTATATGTTTTCTATAGCATATGCTGTAATGAATGACATGTCAGAGGGATGGCTTGAACATGTTGTTATGGTAATGGTTGTTGAACAAATTGAGTTGATTGGATTACTATTCGTTTATAGAAATATTTTCAAATCAACAAAAGTCCAAGTTACAAATTAGTTCCCATTCTCTTATAATTTTCAAGTTATCATTTTATGCCGCTAAAGTTAATTTTGGGGCAAAAACTGACTTTTTTAGCAAGAGATGAACGACTTATCAGTCCTACGCGCGTCTTATAACTAAAATTTGTTCCATTTACTTTATGGAACAATTATTTGTCACATGTCCAACATGTGGGGGAAACAGACTATTTCTCACAAAATATGACGCACCATTAAAGATCCTAAAGGAGCGTAGTTGGCTAATTTGCAAAGATTGTGACTATCAAGTCCAAATGGAAGAATTCAAAAAGTCACTTTTTTGTGTATAAATTTAAAGCCCCTTTTTTGTCTAAAAATCAGCCTGCTACGTAATATGTTTAGTATGAACAGACAAAATCGGATATAATTTAATTAAAAAGTAAACTTGGGCACAAATGGTAATTAGTCTATCAACGCTTTATGTTATGATTCATTTATTAGCAGTTTTTGCATTAGCCACAGCGCCATTTATTTTCTTTAGTGTATATGCAGATGATACTCAAAATGAGTGGAAAATAACTATTCCAAATGGGGCATCAGGTCAAGGACCAATACAAGGATTTTACCCTAATCAATTACCGGTGTTGGTTGGAGACACCATAATTTGGGAGAATGAGGATAGTGTCACTCATAGTATAATAAGTGGTGTACCAGAACATCCAGAACATTCTGGAATATTCTTTAATCTAGGGGATGTAACACCTGGGAAATCAGTTTCACATGTGATGCCAGATACAGATTTTCTAGCATTTTATTATTTTTGTGAAATTCATCCATGGATGACTGGAAAATTTTTTAATAGTGGTTTGGAAGTTGCACAGCCAGAAACTGATACTGAAATAATAACTAAAGAAAACAAATACGCTTATGGAGACTCGATTACCATATCAGGACAGGTTCATAAAGATTTTGCAAAAACAGAGTATATGGTACTAATTTATGATCAAAGTAATAATTTAGTCGACATTTCATACGGATATTTTGATGAAAATTCAACTTATTTGCAATCAATAAATGCAGATGGCCCTACTTGGACAACAGATGGAAATTATCAAGTAAAATTGGTATATGGAGTACCAAGTAAATCATCCCAAACAAGTTTTCAGTTCTCAAATGAATTAAACGCCCTAGAAACTGTACAATTAATTCCCCCATGGGTAAAAAACATAGGAGGTTTTTGGTGTAACGATAAAATTAATGACTCGGAATTTGTTAGCGCTGTTCAGTATTTGATTCACGAAGACATCATTCATTTAAGAAATACAGTATCCGATACTTCGCCTTCGAATAAAGTCCCAGATTGGGTTAAAAGCAATGCTTGTTGGTGGGCAGATGATAAAATACCTGAGGTGGATTTTATTTCAGGTATAGAATATCTAGTGAATGTTGGAACAATTAGGATTTAGTTACTTTTCTTTTTTGAATATTCTTGCTGCTTCAAGGTGGGAACAATTTGCTTTTAGGCCTTTTCCATGATGAAACTTGTAAAAGTTCTTGAATCCCTCACATTCACAAGTTTCAGATGTAACAAAATACGATTTAGTTGGATCTGTTAATGATTTGATTTGAAAAAGATCTTCTTCGATCTGTATTACACTGCCACTTTCAACGAGTTTTTTTGCTTTCCTCAATGTACTTGCACTCATTATCGATCAAACATTCAGTTATTTTTTCAAAATATTGATGTTTTGCTAAATATAGACAATCTAAAATAGTTAACAAAAAATCATTTTATTCGAAGGGGAGATTAACTGTCAGTAGAGAGGAGGTTCAACCAAACACCTGGGGATACTAATATTAGCGTTCTAGGATACTTGACTAAAATTGGTACATGGTTAAATCTAAGACAGATTACAACTGGTACTCCAGGATCTGACCTAAACAGAGATAGATTAAAAAAAATTATTGATGGGTTTGTTGAAAAAGGGTTTGTAGAAACAAGAGAAAGCGAAAATCCAAAGGCCAAATTAGAATATAAAATAACAGACAAAGGGAAAAATGCCTTTAGAAAATGTATCAGTTTTGATCCTGATATTAAATTTGTTTTGGGATTACAAGATACAGAATTTTTCCCAACAGGGAACTAGTCTATCCACAACATAGAGTACCCGTGTTCTTCTTCAAAAATTAAATCAAGTTTAAAGTATTTTGGCAACTGGTCCATAATACTAATTAATTTGTTTGATTGAAGTTCTTCGTCATAATCCTTTGCAACACATAGCACTCGAAATATTTTATCACGTGATTTAGATAATATAGTAACCAAGTTTTTGATATCAGAAGCAGTTACAGTCTTGTCATAAAACTTTACGATAAAATCTCCTTTCTTAGTTGATACTATTCCATCTATTGTATCACCATTAATTTTTTGATCTAATTTGTATGGAATTTTAGTTTGTTTTTGTTTTGCTTTGCGCTGAATTTCTTTGAGAGTGGGAAATACATGAATTGCTTCATTTAGAATTTTTTCAACCCTTGTTTGGCCTTCTGGGACTGAGGTTTCAAAATTAACTAGGTATGATTGACGGATAAACTGTCTTTCTATTGATTCAAACTCTTGCGTATGTGCTTTTCCTCTGTATGTGACCCACACAAAAAGAAATGATAGTAACGCTATGACTATCCCGTTTCCATACATCAACCAAACTTGAGTAATGTATAGTGCAACTATACCTTCTGCAGGAAAAATATCCTCGGTAAAGGGGATAAATGCAAGAACTGTAATGTCTTTGTCTTGGACATAAATTTCATCAATATATCCATGCTTGCCAATTTCATCATGAAAATAAAATTGCGACATTGAAATAATTCCAGATAAGGAAGCTAATCCAACTAAAACTATTATAATGCTAATTCTGTACCAAGAACCTAATTGTTTAATAGCATTATCTAGCTTCTCTGCTAAAGATAGATCCTGTGGCCCCTTCGACACGATGTGATGTCAATAGGGCAATATTTAATGTGATGTTACAAATTGTAACATGATAAATAAGGTTCTGATCAAAAGTTAAAAACAGTTACAATTTGTAACATGATACGTTTGCTTCAAAATCGCTTTTATAGCCTAAACTAATGCTTTGTATTGCCAACTAATAATACAGGACAGCCAGTGGTGGTAGATTCAGACATAATTATTAAAGAGATTCAAGAGGGAAGATCATTAAAACCAATAGCCAAGAGAATTAAAAAACATAAATCAAAAATGGTTATTCCAGAATCTGTTCTAGGTGAGGTACAAGAGATTACTGGCAATAAAACAGATTCAATAATGGATACCATTTACCAGTATTGCAAGTATCCAATCACACTTGATAAGACTGATGAGATTAATGCTGAATCAGATAGATTAGTTGCACAATATAATGAATGTCATCATCCACATAGTTTGATTTTGGCTACAGCAAAGGTAACTGGCTCTGCTCTGGTAAGTTTTGATAGAGAACTCCTAGAGACTGCAAAACTAGAGGGGATTCAAGCATTTTTGCCTCGTAATTTTGTTAGATGGTGGTAAGGAGGAAAGATTTCAATGAAACTGCTTGTGCTAGAACAAAATGAACTAGTTTCCAAAATTTATAAAAAAATTTTTGAGGAAAAAAAATATGATGCAGACTATGCAAGAAATGACTTGGAGTGTTTAGAGAGATTTGACAAAAATTATGATTATGTTGTATTAGAAAACTCTAATTCAGGCACACTTGAGCAAAAAATTCTAAAAATCAAGCCTGACCAAAAAATACTTTCTTTATCTCAATACATCAATTCTGAAGGTCCATCTGAGCTTAAAGAGACTCGAGAACTAATCGAAAAGCCCTTTGCCGTTTTAACAATGATTAGCAGCTTAGAACTAGAGTATACAAATTTACACAATTAATCTTCTAGCTGGTCATATAATTTTTTATTCAAAAACTTGTTTACAAAAATAACTCCATGATTTAACTTTCATTAAATTATTAACGTAGAACTAGAGATTAATATTTTTGGAAACACTACTTGCACTTTTTCTTATGCTTTCGTAGTTCTTCTGAAAAATCAAATTCGGTTCCACAAACTCTGCATTTTTCTTTGGTTTTTTTATGTGCTTTTTCTTGGTGTTTTTTTAATCGTTCAGAATCTGAAAGTTCCAGTCCACATTCTTTACACTTTGTGTTATTGGAACCAAAGCTAAATAATCCCATAATATGATTATACTATCTCTAATAGAAAAATAGTTCTAGACAGTAAAGTAATTTAGGCGTCAAAAATTGAATCGTTTGAAGATTCATCTGACGGGGGAAGAATTATTCTTGCAGATGTAATCTTGAGCCAGGTTTGTGATTCGCCTGAATAGATTATTCGTGCACTCATTTATTATTCAATTTTTTATCTAGTAAGAAAATAATACCTTTTATGAAACTTCCAATCTAGACGCTCTGATTCATATTGCAAGTAATTTAGCGATGAACAGAGTCAATAAGACAGAAATGTTATTCCTGCTCTTTAACAACATTTAATGTCATTGTTGTTCTGATAAATTTTAATTTTCTTATCTTTTTTGTAATTATCTTTTCAAGTTCTTTATGGTTTTCAGCTTCAATTTTTCCTACAACATCATAGTTACCATAAACTACATCTGCTTCTTTTACCTCAGGAATTTCATTAAGGTCTCGTAGTACAAGATCTTCTTTTCCCTGTTCACAATGAATTACAATGTAAGCTTGTGCATCATTTTTTCCCAAAAGAGAGCCCATTAATTTTTCACGGTTTGCTTTAAACAATTCCTCTCCTGCTACTTTCATAAGTGTCATTGTAGAACCAATTTTTTCCACTTTCCTAATTTTTTCGGTAATGGTTTGCTTAATTTTTTCATCAGAATCGGCTTCAAGCTTTGCAATAATGTCGTATAGTCCTAGAGTTCCATGGACTTCCTTTACATTTTCAATAGATTTTAGCTCTGAAATTAGAGATTTTTCGTATCCTAGATTACAGCTCATTAGAACATACGCTTTTGCCATCTCAATTCACTAAACTATAGTAGATCATAACTTGATTATTTCCTTTTATCTTTCTAAACTAGTTTTTTTCTGATAAAGTGATTTAGAGAGATTGGAACGTAAAGAAAATGAACCTGAAATATTATAAGCTGAATTTTCTAAAATCAATGGGTGGGATTAAAAAAATATCTTGTCACTCGTGGCATTACCATGTTTGGTGTACTAATGATTACCTTACTTCTTACAATTATTCTAGTTGGCTCTAACATGGATGCTATTCTAAAGCAGGGAATAACATTTCAAGTAAGAGGAGAAATTACTGAAGATCCGAAAATATCTGATAGTTTTTCAGATCCTGCAGAGTTTGAAGCATTTGTTCAAGATCAAATAGAGCAAAGAGTCAAAGCCCTTGGTCTTGATACTCCATGGTATTCGCCACAACGAATTGGTTTGACAATGTACAAAATTTTAATTCTAGACTTTGGCCATGCTACATTTCTAACAAGTGATTCTGGCTCATCAGATGTAAAAGACATTATACTTGAAAAACTTCCAAGAACTATTTTGCTTTTTACTACTGCAACAATAATAATTTCTATAATTGGAATTTTTCTTGGAGCATTAGCTGGAAGTAAGGTTGGATCTGCAGTTGATAGAATAACTTCAACGTTTGCAGTTGTCAGCAGCAGCTTTCCTGTTTGGTGGATAGGAATGTTAATGATATTTTTGTTTTCCTTTGTGTATCAGATTTTTCCTGCGCGTGCTACTCCCTCCATACCTCCTACAGATCCTGGTTACATCGTGGCCTTACTATACCACATGGCCTTACCGGTAATTACAATCGTTATGATTGGGTTTGGGGCATGGGCATACCTTGTTCGTAACTTTATGATTGGAATAATGCAAGAAGATTTTATTTCCGTAAAGCGAGCAATGGGAATTAGTCAAAAGAAAATAATTTATGGTCATGCAATAAAAAATGCTGCACCGCCCATTATTACCATATTAGCTCTTAGTTTGTCAGGATCACTTGGGGGAGCAATTATCACAGAGGCAGTGTTTGATTGGCCAGGTATGGGCCGTCTATACTTTGAAGCAATTACAGTCATGGATTTGCCTGTAATTATTGGTGCAACATATGTCCTTACACTATTTTTCTTAATCAGTATCCTTGTTGCAGACTTGCTTTATGGTTACTTTGATCCACGGGTGAAGACGGGAAGTTGAGCAGTGTATCAGCTAGTGAGATAAAACAAGAGTTTCTTAAAAGTAAGATTGGCATTGCTGGAATTGCAATACTAGTAATTCTTGTGGCAATATCAATTGGAGCTGCAATAATAATTCCGGTTGAGACTTTTCAGCAGTGGAACAATCCACAAAATTGGATTTTCTATCCAAAAACTGCTATACCAGTATGGGTTAACTGGTTTATGTTTGAAAAAATTCCTGAACATAAAATACTTGATGAGCCTAGTGTTAGCACTAAATCCCTGGATGAAATATCAGTAGTTTCACACCAATTTCATGTAAATTATGTATACGATGACTTTCCAAGTGATTTTATTTACGAGTTTACTGCCAAGTATTCGGGCTCACCACTCTTACAGATTTCGGTGATTCGACCTGACGGTAGCAATATAAAATTACTTTCAAGGTCACTT
>JBQTHA010000125.1:0-16349 GCA_052390375.1 Nitrosopumilaceae archaeon | reverse complement strand
CAAACTAGCTGTTGCTTGAAGCAAGTTGATAGCGTGTCTTAGATCTCCTTCGGAATATTCGTAAATTGCAGCTAAACCATTTTCATCAGACTTTAGTTTCTCTTTTTTTGAAATTTCTTTTAGATGAAAAACTACATCCTTTTCAGGAATAGTTGAGAATTTGAAAACAGCACATCTGCTCTGAATGGGATCAATAATTTTTGAAATGTTATTTGCGATCAGAATAAATCTACAAATTTTTGCAGTATCTTCGATTATTCTCCTCAGAGCAGTCTGTGCATCAGCAGTCATCTCGTCAGCTTCATCTAGAATAATAATTTTAAAAGGAATTTTACTATCTAGTCCAGCATATCTAGAAAACGTCTTTACTCTATCCCTAACCATGTTTATTCCTCGTTCATCAGAGGCATTAAGCTCCAACGTACTGTCCTTCCAATGTTCGCCTAGAATCTCATGGGACAGACACAGGGCCAGAGTGGTTTTTCCAACTCCAGCAGAACCAGAAAACAAAAGATGAGGCATCTCGGACTGGTTTTTTAAAAGCGATTGAATGCTGCCTACGATTTCTTTCTGATCTACCAGTTCGGTAATCTTGTGTGGACGGTATTTTTCTACCCACATTAAATCCGAAACCGACATTCCGATCTACCCAATGCTCAACCTTCACTAAATAGTTGACTTTTTACAGGATCAATTGATCTCACCTTTTTGTGAACAGAATTGATCGATCCGATTCATCACGATCCTACAGGGGATCACTGATCTTACAATGCTAAACAGTACTGATCTCTCAAAGATCCATAATACAGGATTTGAATTGGAAGATGTCAAGGTCACCTTTCTACACGATATTAGGATAAACGTTGCAGGTGTAGATGTAGAAGGAAAACAAGGAGAAATTCTCAATATTCCAAGATGGGTAGCAAATGTTCTCGAATATGAAAAACATGTTAACATAGAGGATACTGATATGGTAGTTGAGCTAAAACAGGCAACTGTTAAGGAAAATGTTCAAGGCGAATTTGAACTTGCAACACTTGAACCACACTTTTACGTAAGATTGCTTTCATACATGAAAAAACTACCAAAAGATGATTATGATAAAGTTGAAAGTATGCTAAATTCACTAGTTCGTAAGAGACAAGGAAAAATTATCCACCTAGCTGACTCTTCGAAATTAACTGCAGACTTGAATCAAAAGCTGACCTTGGAGGAACGATCGTTCTATGAAAAAATTTACAATACATCTATTGACTTTAAAAAACAAATTCTAGGTGATAAAAAATGACTGCATTAGAAACCAAATTTAGTAAATCGGCTTTATCAGATGAGGTAAAAGAATTCCTGAAACAGCATAAGGATAAACAAGGCTCATTCAATTACGTCGAGCAAATCGACCAGATGATGCCAAAAAGTGCTCGATATATTGTAGTAGACTATAACGACCTAGTTTCACATCCTCAAATAGAATCAAAATTTAATGCAAATCCAGACGAAATTCTAGCAGCCTTTGCACGAGCAATCAAAGAAATCTTACAAGAAAGATTCCCACAATATGCTACAAAAATTAAAGAGGAAATTAGAGCCAGAATTGTAAACTATCCAGTTCAGCGGAGTCTTCGTCAAATTAATGCTGAAATCATCAATAAGATGACTAGTGTTTCTGGAATGGTTGTCCGATCATCAGAAGTAAAACCATTGGCAAAAGAAATCACTTACAAATGTAGTAATGATCATGAATTTCATATTACTTTAGAAAAAGGAATGACTGTACCTCCTCTATACAGATGTGGTATAGATCCCAAATGTACAAGTAAAGACTTTGCAATTCAACCTGACAAAAGCAGATTTATCGATTTTCAAATTGCTAGATTACAAGAGTTACCTGAGGAT
The DNA here is from genome assembly GCA_052390375.1 of Nitrosopumilaceae archaeon. GTDB lineage: Archaea > Thermoproteota > Nitrososphaeria > Nitrososphaerales > Nitrosopumilaceae > CSP1-1. The sequence continues at coordinate 14,456 of JBQTHA010000125.1, read as the reverse complement.
TTACCTCCAGGACAATTACCTCACTATGTAGATGTCACAATAAAACAAGATCTAGTTGATAACGCAAGACCCGGAGACAGAATAATTCTAACAGGTATAGTCAGAATTGAGCAGGAATACTTTGTTGGTGCTAGATCCACAAGTGGGCTTTACAGATTACGAATTGATGGAAATAATATAGAATTTCTTGGGGGACGAGGATCTAAAACTTCCAGGAAAACCGAAAGAGAAGAAGTCTCACCTGAAGAAGAAAAGATAATCAAGTCACTATCTGGAAATCCTGATATTTACAATAGACTAGTTGATTCATTTGCTCCTCACATACAAGGTCATACTCTGATAAAAGAAGCAATTTTGTTGTTAATAGCAGGCTCGACACAAAGGTTACTCCAAGATGGTACCAAGATTAGAGGTGACATTAACATCTTTTTGGTAGGAGATCCAGGTACTGCAAAAAGTGAGATGCTAAAGTTTTGTGCACGAATTGCACCAAGAGGATTATACACATCTGGTAGAGGTTCAACAGCAGCTGGTCTTACTGCAGCAGTTGTTCGCGATAAATCTGGAATTATGATGCTAGAAGCAGGAGCTGTAGTTCTTGGTGACCAAGGTCTAGTATGCATTGACGAATTTGATAAAATGAAGCCAGAAGATAGAAGTGCACTTCACGAAGTTATGGAGCAACAGTCAGCTAGCATTGCAAAGGGAGGAATCGTTGCTACACTTAATGCTAGAACATCTATTCTTGCTGCAGCAAACCCAATGTATGGAAAATATGATCCTTTCAAAAATATTACAGAAAACGTAAATCTTCCAATTCCTCTATTAACACGATTTGATTTAATTTTTGTTGTAAGAGATATTCCTTCAAAGGAAAAAGACTCTAGAATTGCAAAACATATCATTAATTTGTATACTCCTGGTGGAAACGATACACGCTCTCTAATTGATTCAGATATTCTTACAAAATATCTGTCATACTCTAAGAGAATTAATCCAGTACTTACCAAAGAAGCTGAGGATAAGATCCTAGCCTACTATATGAAAATGCGAAATGTAGAGTCTGAAGAAATGATTACTGTGACCCCAAGACAATTGGAAGGTCTAATCAGACTTGCAACTGCACGAGCACGTCTTTTGATGAAAGATCAAGTAGAAGCAGAAGACGCAGAACGGGCAATATTCTTAATTGAGAGTATGCTTCGAGATGCTGGCGTTGATGTAAATACAGGCAAAGTGGATCTTGGAGTTCTTCAAGGAAGAGCTCACAGTGAAGTCTCAAAGATGCAGCTCTTCATGGATGTTCTAAAGTCCCTAGAAGGTGACAACAAGATGGCAGTAGAAGAGAGATTATTCATTAAAGAACTTGTAAAATCAGGTAAATTCACAGAAGAAGAGGCTAGAAACTACCTTAGAAGAATGCTTCGTGAGGCATCTATTTATGAATCAAAACCCGGTCATTATAACCGAGTATGAAGATATCTGAATTAAAACTCTCTAAACCAGCAATTGATTTTCTAAAAAACGAGGGCTATTCAGAACTTTATCCGCCACAGCAAGATAGCATTACTGCAGGATTATTAGACGGAGAAAATATTCTAGTTTCTGCCCCAACAGCTAGCGGTAAAACACTAATTGCAATTCTTGCTATGATAAACTATCTTTCAAAAAATAATGGAAAAGTAATTTATCTTAGTCCCCTACGAGCTTTGGCCGCGGAAAAATTTTCAGAGCTTAAAAAGTTTGAATCATTAGATTTTGGGAAAAAGATCAAAGTACAAATTTCTACAGGAGATTTTGAATCTCTAGATAAGGGATTAGAAAATAGTGATGTTCTCATTTTAACAAATGAAAAAATGGACTCAATTATTCGTCATGGTCCTGAATGGATTGAAGATATTGGACTAGTAATTGCAGATGAAATTCATCTCATTGGTGATGAAGACAGAGGTCAAACTCTGGAAGTTGTTTTAACCAAATTAAAACTACTTAAAAGCAAACCACAGATTTTAGCACTTAGCGCTACAATAACAAATGTAGACGAACTATCGGAATGGCTGGACTGTAAAACTGTAGAAAGTCAATGGAGACCGGTTCCACTCTATGAAGGAGTTTATGATGGAGGTTCCGTGATAATGAATGATGGCAGAGAATTTGAAGTTGAAACAAGCCTTAGAGGTAAACCTGTTGATTTAGGAGTCGAATCAGTAAAGGATGGAGGCCAATCGTTACTATTTGCTGAAACTAGAACTAGATCGTCTTCCCTTGCCATAAAAGCAGCAGATGCTATCTTAAACTCTCTTCAGAAATCAGAAATAGAGGAACTTGAAAAAATATCAAAAAAAATCCTTGATCATAACGAACACACAGAACTAGTAAAAACACTTGCAACATTAGTAAAAAAAGGAGTAGCTTTTCATCATGCAGGTCTTAATCCAAATTGTAGACAAACAGTAGAAACCGAATTCAGAAATGGCAAAATTAAACTTCTTGCTGCAACACCTACACTAGCAGCTGGTGTTAATCTTCCAGCAAGAAGAGTTGTTATTTCCAGCGTAAGTAGGTATAACTCGCGTGTAGGAGCTAACCGACCAATAAGCGTATTAGAATACAAACAACTTTGTGGAAGAGCTGGCAGACCTCAATACGATGATTATGGTGAAGCGATTATTGTTGGAAATTACAATAGTTCAGAATTAATTGATTATTATGTTAATGGTGAACCTGAACCAATTGAATCAAAGATAACCGATGACAAGTCCCTTAGAATTCATGTACTGAGTCTAATTGTTACTAGTCCAGGAATAAAAAAAGATGAGATCTTAGATTTCTTTTTAAAAACTTTGGGAGGACTACAATCAAGTAAGTACACAATAAAATTTGGAATTGATATTGCAACAAAATTTCTTTTGACTGAAAAATTTATCATAAAAAAAGTAGAAAGATTTGTCGCAACAGATTTTGGTAAAAAAGTATCCAAGCTATACATTGATCCTATAACAGCAACTTATTTCAGAGATGCACTTGATGTTGTTACAAAAGGAAGAAAACACACCTTCGGATTCTTACATTTGATTACTAATTGTGAAGAATTTTTCCCCAAGTTTTCGTTGCGAATTAAAGACCATGAAAGTCTTGGTATTATGCTTGAGAACCATTCAAACGAACTAATTAAACCCATTTCAGAATATGACTGTTCACGAAGTTTAATGGCTTTACAATCATGGATTACAGAATCATCAGAAATTTCACTTTCCGATAATCTAAAAATTGAATCTGGGGATATGCACAGAATGATACAAACTGCAGAATGGCTGGCATACTGCCTCCGTGAATTGGCAAAACAAGCAGATTGTGTAGAACTTCTTGAGGAACTGGATATTCTAAGAAAAAGGATAATCTACGGCATACGAGAGGAACTAGCAGATCTTGTAAAAATCAAGGGAATAGGCAGAATTCGTGCCCGAAAATTGTATAATAACGAGATTAAAACCCTTGAAGATCTTTCAAAAATTCCAGTTAAAAAATTAGCAGAAATTGATAAAATTGGTTCGACACTTGCAGATAACATCAAGTCTCAATTACGAAAAGGTAGATAATTGCAACCCCAAATCATAGCAGCCATAATTGTCTCATCTATTGCATTTTTTTCAGTATTTGTAATTACTCCCTTTTTGATCAAAGTATTAGAAAAACGAAATAGTGTTGTTAAAGATTATCATCGAAAAGGAGGTGCAATGGTTGCTAGACCTGGTGGACCATCCATTATAGCAGGAATATTGATTTCTGGAATTGTACTATATGCTTTTTTTCCTAAGACGGAAGTAATTGCAATTCTAACCACTACTGTATTAGCATTTTTCGTAGGACTAGTTGATGACAAAAAAGTCATGGGAGGATGGTTCAAACCATTAGCACTAGCTGCAACGGCGATCCCAATACTCTTACTTGGCGTATATGATTCTGATCTTTCCTTTCCTTTATTTGGAGATGTTAAGATTCCTCTTCTTTACCTTGGAGTTGTCGTCATCATGATATCAATTACTGGTAACACTATCAATTCAATTGATGTTTTAAATGGTGTTGCAAGTGGTTTTATGGTAATTGCGGGTTCTGCGCTTACAATTTCATTAATCATTTTACAGAATTATGAAGTAGCTATAGCAAGTCTCATGCTAGTTTTTACATCATTGGCTTTTTACAAATACCATAAATTCCCTAGTAAGATTTTTCCAGGAGATTCTGGTGCACTTACTCTTGGTGCAATGTATGGTGCTATAGCAATAGTGGGTCAAGTAGAAGTTGTTGCAGCAATTGCACTTGGTCCTGCAATTATCAACTCTTTCTTATTTCTTTCAAGCATGAAACGAATCGTTGAACACAGAGAAATTAAAGCAAAACCAGTTTCATTAACTGAAGATTTTAAGCTTAAAGCAACCTCAGATAAAGATGCAAGTGTTACCTTGGTAAGATTAATTCTTGCTGGCGGTAGACCACTAACCGAAAAAGAGATAGGTTATGTTATTTTTAGACTCACAATTTTTTCAGGCATTTTGGCAATAATTACGGCCTTTATGATGGAGATTTCACTTTGAGTGGTTCATCGATTTTTGTATTTATTTTTGCAATGTGGATTTTAATTATCATTGGTGGAGGAATATCTATACTCATTCTAGCACCTATTGAAATATCTGGATATGGTGAATTTGATTTAATAATTTCTTCTGTAATAAAGGCTGTAGTATCAATTGGATTGGTAATAGCATGGATTTTTATTTTATCAAAGGTTAAGAACTGGATCTTCCGTTCTCAGCTTAAGGTTTAGATATCAATCCACTGTTTTTGTTTTTTGTCATATTCGTCTCTAGAGTATTTTTCTTTAGCTGGAACACCTACTACAACTGTGTTAGCCCGAACATTTTTTGTAACTACAGCTCCCATCGCTACCACACTGTTTTTGCCTACAGTGACCCCAGCTTTTATGACAGCACGTGATCCAATAATTGCTCCATCCTCAATAGTAATTCCAATCATTTTTCCGCTGGGGGGATAAGGGTCATTTGTCAGAGCAGCTGCAGGACCAATGAAGACATTTTTACCTATTCTGGATAATGGTGGAATGTAAACTGCTCCTTCTATCATAGAGTTATCACCAATCTTTACATTGTAATCAATATGAACAAGCGAACCAATTTTTACATTATCTCCAATTTCAGTATTATCTCCAACATATGTAAAATGCCATATCTTTACATTTTTACCAATCTTTGCTTTATTGGATATAAAATTAGTAACCAAAATGTCTCATAAATGCCATGGAGAAGCTTGTTTAATTATTTTTTCAGGTAATTTTTCTTGATTGTTATTCAGAAAATCTATATCTTGTTTTTTATCTCTTAATTCATCAGGAAGCATTATTGGAATTTCTTCAATTATTGGATAAAACCTAGAACAATCAGTACAATATAACGCACCCTCAACTACTACATCATCTTTCGTCTTAGATTCAAAAATTTCAAGTGGAAAATGTTTGTCAATAGGACACGCAAGAATATCCATCATTTTTTTATTCATTGTAACTCGAGATAAATTGGTGTACCCTTTTGGCTAGATAAAAGTGATGCTTCAGCAATCTTTGTAACATTTACTGCTTGTTCTGGTTTTACTCTTAACTCATTTTTTCCTTCTATGGCGCCAAGAAAATTCTGTATTTCTAATAGTAAAGGCTCTTGTTTTTCATTTCTAGGGATTTCAGTATCCTTATCAGTTTCAATTCTTATCCCCTGTGAAATAAAATCTGCCGATATTATTCCCTCTGTACAAACTGCATTAAAGTTTCTTACTCTTGTTGGTGTGATCCAGTTTGAGGAAATTATAGCTACTTTATTATCCTGAAAGCCTAACATTATGGTTGCAAAATCTTCGTATTTGTGCTTGATACTTCCAGCTCTTGCAAAAACCACCTGAGGCGTATCATCAAAAAGCCACATTGCAGTATCTATATCATGAACTGATGTATCATAAATTATTCCAACATCTTTAATGTGAAGTGGCATTCTATTTTCGCGGTGAAATTCAAGCATCACAAGTTCACCATATTTTTTTGATTTCACATAATCTTTTACCAAGCCTACTGCTGGATTAAACCTCTCAATATATCCACATGTCATTAGTACGTTGTTTTTCTTTGCAAGCTCAAGTAGATCTTCCCCTTCTTCAGAATTATAAGTTAGAGGTTTTTCAATAAACACATTTTTCTTTTTTTGAATAAGTTGCGTTGCAATTTGTGAATGAGTAGACGTTGGGGTACAGATAAATGCTGCATCAAACTTCTCTGAATCTAATAATCCATCAACAGAGTCATAACTGCTAACAGAGTATTTCTCAGCATATTCTTTACTCCTTTCTTTGTTTATATCGCAGACAGCTACGAGTACTCCTAACTGTGATAGAATTCTCGTATGATTTTTACCCCAACCCCCTGTTCCTATCTGAGCAACTTTCATACTAATACACCGGCGTTAACCATTCTGAATATTTTTTGTTTCTGTTCATAACAACATCTGTATAATCTGCTATTAACTCACTTGTTATGATTCCTACCTTTCCATTTCCTATGATATTTTGATCAATTCTAACTATTGAAATTATTTCTGCAGCAGTTCCTGAAAGAAAAACTTCATCGGCTATGTATAATTCACTTCTTGTAATTTCTCTTATCACTACCTTATAGCCTCTATCTTTGGCTAATTCGAATATGGAATCTCTTGTAATTCCGGCTAATGCTGAGGAGCTAAGAGGCGGAGTGATTATCTCATCATCTTTGACAATGAAAATATTTTCTCCTGGCGCTTCACTTACATTTCCCAGTTTATCTAATAGAATTGCTTCATCGTATCCATTTCGTTTTGCTTCTTGTGTAGCCAATATTGAATTTAGGTAGTTGCCGCCCATTTTTGCCTGAGGTGGAGTTGATAAAACGCTGAATTTTCTCCATGATGATACTCCAGCAGTTATCCCCTTTTTGTTAAATAGATCCCCAAAAGGAAACATAAAGATTGCAACATGAGTTGGCGCTTTTTCAGTCACATGAAGATTAATTCCATAATCTCCAACAAAATAAAATGGTCTAATATAGCAGGATTTTTTTATATTATTTTTTTTGCATAAATTAATAATCGCATTTTCAATCTGCTTGTTTGTAAAATTCAAAGAAATAGAGTAAAATTTTCCAGAATTTCTAAACCTCTTCATATGATCTTCTAGTCTGAACACGAAGAGATTTTTTGAATTCCAGTAAGCCCGAATTCCTTCAAAAACCGACGTTCCATAATGAATTGCATGGGTTGTAACGGGAACTTTTGCTTTATCTAATGTAACATATTTGCCATCAAGCCAAACAAACTTTGAAAGAGGAAATTTCACAGCAAGTGATGATAAATCATCTATAATTAAGATTATAGTTAAATCCGTGTCTAAAAATAAAAAGGGAGTTATTTACTTCCAATGATGAACACTACACTTACAGTAGCGCTTACATCTTGATCAGAAGTAAATATTGGTGTTTGGGCTTTAATGGCAAATGATTCTTCATACATTGCAGATTCGGCTCGAAATACAGGAGTTGGGTATGGCATTGAAAACTCTGATAATGACACAGTTTTTACGCCTATTATAGAGTGGTCAAGTGGCAATAGTGCTTTTTCTGCTTTTGATTTTGCATTCTTTATTGCATCTGCCAGTAATTCATCTTTGATTTTAAGATGTGTTTCTGGAGAAAGTGTAAAGTACACATTGTCAACTCTATTTACTCCAGCACCTACTGCATTATCGATTATTGATGCTGCAAGATCAAGTTTTTTGGTTTCTACACTTAGAATGTTGGAAACTTGGTAACCTATTAGCTCTTGTGTATATCTTTTTGTCAGTGGATCTTCATACTGGTCGTATATGGGATATATGTTCAGAGAGGACGTACTGATTTCCGAGTCTTCAATTCCTACTTTCTTGATAGCTTCAACTATTGAATTCATTAGTTGTGAATTTGCCTCAAGTGCTTCCTTTGCCGTCTTTTCTTGTATTTCTACTCCAAATTGGATATGAAGTAGATCAGGCTCTGTTTTTGTTGTTGCTGTACCAGTCACTGGTATCGTATTTTCAGATAAAGGCGAAGTTACCTCTTGTGCCTCAGCTTCTGAAAAGACAGATACAACAGTTACTGAAATTGCAATTACTGCAAGTACAGCAATTATGAATAGTTTTGAACTTTTCATTGTCATGATGATAGTGGGATTTGAAAATAAGTTTTGATTAAATTACGATTTAACCAGTAATCTTAATAATACAATCTGATCAAAGACCTATTTCATGAGTAAAAATGAAGACGAAACTCTTGCAATATCTGATAAAGTAGAAATTTTATCTACAGAAGATGAAAAAATAAAAGCTGTCGGTGAGATCCTTAGTTCTGATCCGAGTAGAAAAATTCTGAAACTATTATTCAATCAATCCCTAACAGCAAACCAAATCTCACAAAAAATAGGGGTGTCTCTACCGCTTGTTATTTATCATCTAAAAAAGATGCAAGAATCTGATGTGATAAAAATTACAAATGTTGGAAAAAACACCAAGTCTCACGATATGAAATTTTATACTGTTGACAAATTTGCAATTGTAATTTTGCCTTCTGAAATGTCAAAATCAGCTAAAACAAGCAAATCATTATTTAATTCATTTTCAAGAATTCATAGATTAGCAACATTAGGAGCAGTTTGTGTTGCAGCATGGTTTTCTTCTCAGTTTATTCAAAAAAATTCACAGATTCCTATAACAATGGAAGAAGAATTAGCGACATCGGGATCAGAAGAAACATCTATGATGCAAAAAGCAGTTCCTGTCCCTGAATCTTTGGAAACATCAGAAACTACAACTATTACTACAGGTGACCCATCATTTGATATTCTATGGTCTCTTGTAATCGTTTTACTTGTTATTGTTGCAGGGTTGATTATTGAATTGGTAATCAAAAATAAAAAAAGAGAAACAACAAAACTTTAACTAACTAATCACTTACATTCCTAAAAAATCACTTTCAACTAATTATAGTATCAAAAAACAGTTCACTAATTATCTATTTGGACCAATAACCATCTTTAGGAAACTTCATGCCAGCAATTCTCGTAGTCTCATCTTCTACATTTGCATATTTTTCAACCACATCCCAATGTTGCATTATTATCTCTACCACTTTGGATGGTACATCATCTTTCCATATTGTGTTTTTTCCTCTAGCTGCGTCATACAATTTATTTTTCACTGAGGAAGCTGAAACACTTTTTCGTACACCTATTTTTGGATTAAGACGATAAATTTTGAGCATAATGCCTTCTGCTTTGTCACCTGTATATGTAAAATAGTCTTTTGGAACGCCTTCTAGAATTTGTTTTCTTAGTTTCCAAGATACTGGTGATAATAGTGGTGGAAGATATCTCCAAAAAGGTGCTCGGAATGTATAATTTTTAGAAACTTCAATTGAATTTCCAAATACAGCTTCAAGCATTTTCTTTCTGGTTTCAAACCTAAATGGAAAGCTGCTACTGTTAATTTCAATGTCATTTTTGAGAAATATTACAGGCATTACCATAACATTAGATTCTTTTTTTAATTCTTCAATAATTTCTACATGTGCATTTGTAACTGGATTAAGGTGTGCAAGATAAATAGAAACTGTCAATTGAAATATCTCATTAATTTGTCCTATTTCAATTAACTCAAATTTAATGTGGGGACGATGGGATTTGAACCCATGACATCCAGCACCCGAGGCTGGCAGTCCACCAAGCTAACCTACGTCCCCAATGTATGGCAGAAGTGTTTGGTATTATTTTTTTAGAAATAAGAAAATGGACCGGGAGGGATTTGAACCCTCGATCTCACCCATGCCAAGGGCGTATCCTACCAGTCTAGACGACCGGCCCAAGTTTTTCAGAACTAAATTCTGACCGCTTAAGACTTTTACAAATGGCTATTAACGTTTAGCGGATGTTTGAAAATATTCGTTAAACATTTAACAGAAGATATTTAACCACTACTGGCTCCACTTATCGAGTGGTCGTAGATAACAAAGCTACCATTACTTATGTTCAATTACTCAAAGAAGACTTGGTTATAATGAGGCTAGTTCCAAATGATGGCTTTGTACCAGAATACCAAGCAGGGCAATTCATTACAATTGGTTTGCCAAATCCAACTGAAGACAACAAAATAGTTAGAAGGGCCTATTCTATCGCTTCACATCCTGAAAACCGAAAGTATATCGAACTTGTCATTAGGTGGGTACGAAAACCTATTCCTGGTCGTTTAACAACACAATTATTCAATGCAAAAGTAGGAGATGAGATTAGTTGGATAAAACCCACAGGTTCAGCTCTTTCAATAAATGAAAAATTACCAGATGGAAGTAAAGATGAAAGAAGAATTGTCTGTATAGGTGGTGGTACAGGACTTGCCCCATTTGTTAGCTTTGCCCAACACCTACATGCTGTAGGCGATAAAAGAGAAATTATAGTTCTTCACGGCGCAAGTTATGTAGATGAGCTCAGTTACAAGGACCTGCTTACTGATTTAGAATATGATAGCCTTGATAGAGGAAAAGATAAATGGAATTTTAAATACAGAGCTTCTATCAGTCGTCCACAAGAATGGTTTAACAGATCTTGGGGAGGTCAAACAGGAAGAGTAGAGACATTTTTGAGACCTAAAGACGGAGGCTTTTCACCACTGGAGGAGCTAATAGGAGATAAAATTACCAAAGACAATACAATTTTTTATGTATGTGGTTGGCAAGGAACAATTGACGGGGTAATGGACTTTATGAAACCAAGAGGCTTTGTCACACAACATGATAAGCGTGAAGACGGAAGCTTTGAAGTAAAGTATGAATCATACGGTTAAACGTTAAGAATTCACTCTTGCTTGATCTAGCAATTTTTCTATTTCAGGATCATTTTCCACTGACAACTCTTTGATTTCCTTACTAGATATTTTATCTCCAATGTCAATTGCAGCCTTTAAGGCACATTTTTTTACTTCTAAATTCGAATCTAAAAAACACTCATGAATCTCTTTGCTGGATTGTTTTGCTTTAAGATATCCTAAAGCTCCTAACGCGCACGCTCTTACCATTCCACTTTGATCTTTTGTAAGATTGGTTATCGCAGAAATGGCATCAGAGTTTCTGCGATTGGCAAGAACAAGTGCAGCATATCCCCTGATATTTTTACTTTCTGAATTTAGATTTTGAATCAACAGTTTTGAGATATTATTTTCATTAAGAATAAGGGAGCTAAATGCTTCTCCTCTTACCTCAATATCAGAGTCATCTAATTTAGAAATTATCTTGTTTATTGTTAGAGGATCATTGGTATTTGCAAAAGATTCTAAAACATAAATTTTTTCTTCCTTTGTACCTGATTCAAAAATCTTACTAATTTTCTCATCTGACATATTCAATCAATAATGAGTCTTGAGAGTAAAAATTTTCATTAAATCCATGTTTTGAGCCATTTGGGAGATCTTAGATTTAAATTATCGTAAATCTGTCAATCTCGCATGACCACAGAAAGCAAACAGTCTCCTGTCAGCAGGGACACAGTATTCATTGGTAAGAAACCACTAATGGCGTATGTTACTTCTACGCTAATTCAGTTGGCAAACTCACCAGCCGTTCGCATTAAGGCAAGAGGAATGAGCATTGGACGAGCAGTAGATGTCTCCCAAATCATCTCCAGAAAGACAGAAAATGCTGGTTATCTAATCGGAGAAATCAAAATAGGCTCTGAAGCATTAGAATCACAAGACGGTAAAACAAGAAACGTATCCACAATTGAAATCGAAGTAAAGAGAAAATAAACTCTTTACCTGGATTTTTTCTTTTTGTTTAAAGTACCATATCTCTTTTCTAATTTTCTAAATTTTGATAATTCAACAATATCATTGAATTCATCGAAACTAACCAGTTTTTTGTTGAGTTTGGTAGTTGTACCTGATTTTTTAAGCTCTTTTAAAAGCTGAAGTGATGCAAATGTATTTGCAAAGAGAACTGACAATGGATATAATATGATTTTAAATCCCATCTTTTGTAACGTAGATGCTGAACTAATTGGAGTAGCCCCACCTTCAATCATATTGGCAACAAGTGGTGCCTTGATTGATTTACCAATCTTTTTCATTTCTCCAATTGTTTCTGGTGCCTCTACAAAAATTACATCTGCTCCAATTTCTCTATAATATAATCCACGTTCAATTGCTTTGTCTAAACCTTCTGTGGCTCTTGCATCTGTTCTTGATACTATTATGAAATCCTTACTCTTCCTTGCGTCAAGTGCAGCCTGTAGTTTTTCTGCATACTCTTCTTTTCTTATCACTTCTTTTCCTTTCATATGACCACATCTTTTTGGCCATCTTTGATCTTCTAGAAACATTCCTGATGCCCCTGCTGCCTCTAACTCTCTAACTAATTTCCATACTGATAGAGCATTACCATATCCTGTATCTGCATCAACTATTACAGGTACATTTACTGCCCGACAAATTCGACGAGCATTTTCTACAGTTTCAGTAGAACCAATAAAGCCATAATCTGGCATCCCAAAAAGTGTCGCAGACGTTCCATACCCTGTTTGAAACATTGCTTCAAACCCTGCCTTTTGGGCAATTTTAGCACCAATTGCATCAAACACTCCTGGAATAACTAGTGGTTTTTTGCTTTTCAGCAATTGTCTAAGAGTATTCAATGTAAGACATAGTTTATGTGAATTATTTATGATTTAATCGATTTTGATCTCTTTTTCCTTTCTCTTATCTGTCTGCTTTTCCATCTTTCGAAGCTCAGATTCTAAGAATTTTTTGTATTTTGTAGTTTCTTCCTTTGTCATATTAGATACATTTGAGCTTAACAATGCTCCCATAGAAGATACTCTTTCTAAAATATCCAAGGCTACAAATCGTCCAACATTTCCTATTCTAAACAGAACATCTAGTTGCTTTTTTACAATATCGTTTACTGAATCAAGATCGTCTGCAGTAGATTTACCTTTACGAGTAATCTGATATTTTCCAGATTTAGTTTCCTCAATCAATCCTTCATCTAATAACCTGCCAAGAAGAGGATAAATCAATCCTGGAGACGGTTTCCATATTCCTTGACTTTGTTTTACGCCTGCATCAATGATCTCCTTTCCAGTATGTGGTGTCTTTTTTAATAATTCTAAAATAAAATATCTTGAAAAACCTCTAGGAATTGAGCTTCCAACTCTTTGAAACCATTCTGAAATCATCACTAGTGATATCACTAGCGATATATATTAATAATTCTAAATACTTTATTCGAAGCCGATCTTGTAGAATACATATTTAACCGAACTTTAGAGCTTAGTTGACTGTAAATGGTTGATTCTATTGAATATGACTTGCTTATTGTTGGATCTGGACTTGCTGGTCTAAGAGCTGCAATTGCTGCAGCAAAAAAAAGCTCAAAGATTAAGATCGCAATAATTTCTAAAGTTCAAGTAATGCGTTCACATTCTGTTTCTGCAGAAGGTGGTACTGCAGCTGTTCTATTTGAGGACGAAGGTGATTCAATCGAGTCACACATATACGACACAATAAAAGGTAGTGACTTTTTAGCTGACCAAGATGTGGCAGAAAGACTTTGTCGCGAAATACCTCACGAAATATATCAGCTCGAACATTGGGGAATGCCTTGGTCAAGAAGAGAAGATGGACGACTAGGACAACGAAACTTTGGAGGGTATAGCTATCCTCGAGCAACATATGCCTCAGACAAAGTAGGATTTTTTGAAATGCAAACACTATATGATACCTGTCAAAAGTTTGATAATATTGAATTTCTAAATGAATGGTTTGCTACATCAATTATTCATGATGGGCAACGATTTTTGGGAATTACCGCAATTGAACTTTCTAGTGGAACATTCTATACTATCAAAGCAAAGGCTTTGATAATAGCTGCAGGAGGTGCTGGAAGAATTTACAGCTTTACAACTTATGCTCTTTCATCAACTCCTGATGGGATAGATATGGCATATCGAGCAGGTATGGCTCTTAAGGATATGGAGTTTGTACAATTTCATCCAACTGGAATATTGCCTTCTGGAATTTTAATTACAGAAGGAGCTCGTGGTGAAGGTGGTTATCTTCTCAATAATATCGGGGAGAGATTTATGAAAAAATATGCCGCAGGTAAAATGGAGCTTGCACCTCGTGATATTGTTTCTAGAGCAATGATGACTGAGATTAATGAAGGTCGTGGTTTTGATAACGAAACTGGTGTAAAGTGTATGAAATTAGATCTGAGACATTTGGGTGATTCTCTTATCAAAGAAAAATTAGGTGCGATTAGAGAGATTTCAATCAAGTTTTCAGGTATTGATCCT
>JBQTHA010000124.1:0-2207 GCA_052390375.1 Nitrosopumilaceae archaeon | reverse complement strand
TTGCGATTAGTCTTGGAACCTTTTTTGGTGGCTGGAGAATTGTCAAAACAATGGCGGTTAGAATCACTCAACTTAAACCCTATCAAGGATTTGCAGCAGAGACAGGTGGTGCCACTGTCTTAGCAGGTCTTGCGTGGGCAGGAATCCCAGCTAGTACCACCCATGCAATATCAGGGGCAATAATGGGAGCTGGTTCAATTAGAAGAATGTCAGCTGTTCGTTGGGGTATTGGTAAGCGAATAGTTTGGGCTTGGATAATTACAATTCCTGCAAGTGCTGCTGTTGGTTATGCCATTACTATTTTAATTAAACTAGTATCTTAAAGAACTAATGAAAGTCACATTCACAAATCATATGTTTTAGTTCATGTTGTAAAATTGTCTGACCAAACTGATCCCTATGTTCTGGAAAGTCTATCAAATGGATTACCCCACGATTAATATTTGCACATCCCAATTTCACATAAAAATTATCAAGATTATTACATTGTATTGCAGGAGGTTCATCGTAAAGCCGGATTTCCCATTTATCTGAACAATCATAATATGGGGAAACAGAAATAAGACTACAAATTGTCATTATCTCAAGAAGCATTCTAGAAACTTCAAATTTTTAATATTAATCACCGTGGCTAACTAAATCTGACATTCAGGTATTTTTAAATTGAATATATATTCAACTGATTCAGAATACTATTCCCATTATCTAGTCTAAAGTCATTGGATTAACAAACTTGAGAATTAACATGCCATTCTCTTTTCGTAAAAATTGAATTCCTAAAAGGAAGTAATTTTTTATGGTTTTTTTCTTTATACCCAGCTCTGACATTTGGTTTCAGGCTCCTATTACTAGTAATCCTTCAATTGGATTTGTTTCATCGAAACATCGAATATGATATTGTTGTAATGTTAACATTCCACATATTCTGCAAATCAACTGATTTGAGATTCTACACTTTGCACAAATTGAATATTCTGTTAATATTCCGCCACATTTTCTACAACTCTCATCAGGCAATTTCATCACCTATCTCAATTGTTGTTTTTAATTCTAATTCTTTGAACAACTCCACAATTTGCCTTACTGTATCTTGAATGGAAAGATCATTATTGGTAGCAATGAAAATGATTTCATTATTAAATGGAAAAATGAATTCTAACATAGAATCTCTACCTGAAATAGTATAATGTAGTGAACCTAATTTTTTATCAAGTTCTTTATTCATACAAGTTTGCAAGGCACGTTGTATGTATAATATTTCTAATTCCTGCTGAGTTAAATTTTTAGTATTGCTATCATCGCTTAGTTTGGTGTAAACCATTCTGCCATTTTTGTTGATAACTGAGACAAAATGAATTCCAGGTATGAAGGATATTATCTTATTACATACTTTTGCCACATTCAAACTTCGCTCAAGACTTAACGAGGCCATCAAGACATTATACTATATCATGCTTAACTGATAAGTATCACGACACTATTTCCCGTAATTTACATAGGACTACATACCTATACAATATAGACTATTTAGAACAACTTTTAATCATATTTTTTCAATGCTCTTTTCATGTCTGACAAAATTCTCTTTGTATGTGTAGAAAATGCAGGTCGTAGTATAATGGCAGAAGCTTTTTTCAAAAAATACGCACCAAAAAATTTTCAACCAATTAGTGCTGGAACAAAACCAGCATCACAGGTAAATCCATTAGTAGTTCAAGCAATGAAAGAAGTTGGAATTGATATAAGCCTAAAAAAACCACAGATTCTCTCAAAAAAAATGATGTCTGCAAACAAAAAAACTGTTAACATGGGGTGTATAGACAAAGAGTCTTGTCCAGCTTTATTTTCTAATAATGTAATTGATTGGCAAATACCTGATCCAAAAGGGCAATCTATTGAAGAAATTAGAAAAATCCGTAATCAGATAGATTCTAAAGTAAAAGAACTTGTTTTAAGCTTAACGGCAGAATCCTAATGCACAATTCAAACTTAATAATATTTTTTGCAGAACTAGTAGGAACTTTTGGATTATTAGTAGCCGCAACAGGTTCAATTGTTTATGATACAAGTCTTGGGATGACTTTGGGGCCAATTTTTGTTGCTGCAATACATTTTGTAGGTTTGACAATAGTAGTTTACGCATTTGGGAAATATTCCATGGCTCACTTTAATCCAGCTGTAACAATTGGATATTTCATTTCAGGGCA
>JBQTHA010000123.1:0-6275 GCA_052390375.1 Nitrosopumilaceae archaeon | reverse complement strand
TAATGAACCTTATTCAAAAAGGACATAGACATACCCATCGTGGAATAATTGGCGTAGAGTCTGCTATCGTACTAATTGCATTTGTAATTGTAGCTGCAGCTTTGGCCTTTGTAGTTCTTAACATGGGTTTTACTACAACTCAAAAAGCAAAGACGACAATAGTTTCTACCCTAGCAGAAGCGGGTAGTAGCCTAGAGATTGAAGGTAAAGTAATTGGCTCATCCTATCAACCAGGTGGAGGAGTATCATCTTCACTTAACGTAACTTCATTTCCAATCAAAATTGCAGGAAGTGGAGATTCTGTTAATCTGACCCCAACTCTTACAGCAATCAAATATCTAAGTAACACAATAACATATGATGATATTTATGCAGGTACACTAAATTCAGAAACTCCTTCTACCTATAGTCAATTAGAACTTGCTGTAGGTAAGGCAGATACTGGCATCGGAAATTTCCTTGATAACGATCCATATGCAGGAGGAGCAGATCCTGACTCTAATGATTGGCCCTCATCAACTACCGCATTCATCTATTGGACAGTACAAGGTAATACAAATGATATTCTAGAGGCTGGCGAACATGCAAATCTTGCAATTGTTTTTGCTGCTAGTGATAGACCACAGGAATTAGATACAATTAGAGTAGAAATAATTCCTCCTTCAGGCGCATCATTGACTATAGAACGACAAATACCAAATATTACAACTGAGGTTGTGGACCTAGGATAAACGGTGGGGTAACTTTGAACCCTCCACGCATTTCTTTTTCTTTTTTAAGTCTATTAATACAACTTCCAGAAAGCCTTAGAATATTTGTTATAACTAGTATAATTAGCGTATATGGCTTAATATTATACGAGTTATTTCCAGAACTTATTTTTGATATCAATAATGCAGTTTCATATTTTATTATACCAACAGCAGCTCTAGCAGGAATTGGAATAGGTCTACCAAGATATATGCCAATAATCATGGAAAAAATTTTCAAAAAACCAATGACAAAGTCTTCTTATCTAACTGAACCTGAACAAACAGATGACATTTTAAATGAATTAGTAACCGAAGGTTCATCCCAACAACTCTTACAACCAGGTTCTAGTTATCTGGTTGGTGGAGAATCTGGCAGTTTACCAGAAATTGGCAATAAAGAACTTGATGATATAATTTCTGGTGCAGTACAAAAGGAACGATTTGACCCAAATACTGTGGGCATTGATCCAACAAGTCTGGCTGAAGGCAGTCATAGTGGTTTAGGAACAGGGGGAATAAGAGATTTAGTTGATCAGAAATTCGAGCCTGTCGAAAAAGATCTAGCCTCATTCAAAAAGGATCTTAACAAAATAAAAGAAGACATGAAGGTGACAAAAGACAGTGTAGATACTCTAACTGAATCATTTGAGGGCACATTAACTGATATGAAGGCATTCCAAGCAGAAATTTCTAACCCACTTAATTTTATGAGAAAATATTTTGAATCACTTGACCTTAAAATTTTACAAGATCCATCTTTACCTTTACGGCAGCAGTTAGCAGATGATTCGGTGCCAACCAGAGAAGTAACAAATGAGAGAGAAACCATATTAATTCCAACTGGATCCCTAAGTGGTCAAAGCGTTCAAGCAGATCCTAGTCAACTATCACTGACAAAAAGTGATGACAAGTCTGGAAGTGAATCCCACTCAGCTGATTCTAGCAATCCAATGGACTCTGTTATGAAACCTCTCTTTAGTGGTAACCTAAGCGTTGGGAAAATGATGTCAATTATAGAGCTTGCAGGAGACATGTTAAAGGAACAAGGTGATGACTGTATTGATTTGCTAATAGAACAGTGCAAATTGATGGGATTAAAACCAGAAGATGAAAACACCATATACAACATTATAGACATGTTAAAAAATTCTGGAATGAACGTAGAAGACTCTCTTATCCAACTTTACAAATTTTCAAAAATTGTCGGTTTAACCGACAGAGAAGCAGACTCACACTATTCCAAGTTGTTATCTAATCGCAATAGGAAAAAGTTCGGAAAAGGTGAATAAACATGGCATCAGGAATAATGTCAGAAGCCATTTTAATTATTGCCTCAGTAGTTATTGCTACATCTGTTGCTGGAGTTGTAATGTCTCAGGTCGGAGTTTTTGAATCTACATTTACTGCTACCACAGAAGGACAAAAAGATACTCTATTAACTAATTTCAAAATAGTCATGGCAACAAATACAACTGACGATAATGTTTCAATTTGGATAAAAAACGTAGGACAAAATCCTATTAGTTCTGTAGATAAGGTAGATGTGTACTTTGGGGAAATAGATCAAGTACAGAATATACCACGAGATCAAATTTGCGCTCCTCCATGTCCAGATGATACCTGGAAATATGATAATGTCCCTAGTCCTGTATGGCAAATCATGGATACTGTTAGTCTTAACATTACTGATAATGATTTACAAAAAGGAGTTACATACCAAGTAACAGTTATCACATCAAATGGAGTTTCTGATGAACACATATTTTCATTGCCTAGCTAATCTTGAGTTTTCAGAGGTGATTAAATGGGTCTAAGTGTTGCAATTTCAGGAGGAATAATTCTTACCGTATTCGTGTTAATACTTTTCAGTTTGCCAGGATTAGCAGACAAGTTGTTCTCAATAGGTGATATTACCTCACAAGTTACACAACATGAACAAGAAATTTCTAACACAGAGATAAACGTGGATGAGATTTCTGTATTAGTTGGTTCGAGTACAGTTAATTTTACACTAAATAACGATGGGTCAGAAAAACTTTGGAATTTTGAAGACTTTGATTTATTTATAGAATATGATGATGTAACACCTGGAAAATTAACGGAAGAACTAACCTTTAGTGGTAACTGTCTGGGTATATTCCCCCTGGCTGGAAATTGGTGTATTCAATCAATTACACTCGATGTTAAAGATCCTGGAATAATAAATACAGATGAAAAGGCTACTATCTGGACCAGAGTTAACCAAAACTTGGTAACTTCAACTGCTATTGTTACAATTGTAACAGATAATGGTGTTACCTTTTCCTCAGGACAACCAGGAAATAAAATCTATTTGGGAAGTGATTTATCAACTAGTAATGCTGTTGCTTATACTACAATATTCACAATTCCATTAACCACTTCTAAAACAAACATGGTCCATGTAGAATTAATACAGAGGTCCCCTGCAGTAGCTACAGGAGTTCAAAGTAGGGGCGCAGTAAGCGTTGCTCAAACTGGTGGTTGTTCTTTTATATTAGCAAATACTGCAACTATAATGTCACCTTTTTATCGTGCAGTAGCAGTTGCTCCAACAGAGGCAGGTGTTGGAAATCATCCTGTAGTGAACATACCTTTTGTGAATACAATTGACTGTGTAGTAAGAGCAGATGCAACACCTACAAACCTTCTAATTGAATTTCAATCAGAAACTGGGGGAACTACAGTAACTACGGAATTAGGATCGTGGTATACAATTGATGTAAACCCATGATAAAATTGAGAACCAAATGTTCTCATCAATTAGGTTTAGGTTCCTTGGATACAATAATGGACTTGAAGGAAACCTTCCCATCTTAAATTTTGTGAGATTTACTTCTAAAACCTTGGATTTCTGATATTCGTTCAAAAAAGGCAAACACCACCTTATATCGATTTTTCAATGTTGATCCAATGTTGGACTCTGTATTAGATCTAGTTAGTATTATACTAAAACCATTATTGGAGGTAGTTTGAGATGGTACAGAGCTTTCAAACTGGAAACGAAGAAGTTGATAGACAGTTTGGTGATTCCATTCCAATTCCAACACTTATGCTAATTGAGGGAGGTCACGGAACTGGAAAAAGTGCAATGGTTGCACTATTTATGAAGGGTCTACTTGATAGCGGCAAAAAAGTTCTTTGCATTACAGAAAATACTGTTAAAGAATATATCGAAAACATGAAGGCAATCACTTATAATTTTTCACATGCATTTTTACAAAATAAATTAACCATAATGCCACTTCATGTATATGGCATAAAGTGGAACAGAGAACAATCTGCGTATCTTCTTCCAGTTATTAGTAAATACATGAGTAATAGTTTCAAGGAAGCAAATGCTGTGATAATAGATTCTCTTTCATTATTAACAGTATTTTCTGATGCAACAAAAATTTTAGACTTTTTTACCCAATGTAAATATCTTGTAGCTAGTGGCATGACCGTAATAATTACCATTCACCCAAATGACATTCCACCTGACATTGCACAAAGAGTTACTGGAAGTGTTGACGTATTTTTACAGCTTGGAGCTACTAATGTTGGCGGAAGGGATGTAAAAACATGTAAAATTCAAAAATTAATTGGAGCAGAAGTAAAGCCTGAATCTGGATTTGCATTTGAGGTTGATCAAGTTTTTGGAATCAAAGTTGTACCAATCGCAATGGCAAATGCGTAGAGGAGGAAACAGGCTGTGCCTTTTGATTTCTCACAAGTAAAAGATGTACACTTGGTTGAAGTTTTAAAAAAAACTCCTCACCTACTACGGTACTTAGAGACTTATACTACTCAAGGAAACCCACTGCCAATTTTTACAGATCAACTCAAGCCAGAACACAAAAAACTAAAAGAACCAAATGTAATATATCCAGTCTCAGAACAATCTTTTATCCATATTAATCCACATACAACATCAGATGATGGTTACATGGAATATGTGATCATCGAGCCTGATCTTCCCGAACGTAAAATTATGGACATGGCAGACAGGATGTTTGCAGCAAAGTCTGGGAATCTAGATCCTCCTGTTGAAATCACAGAAAGATTCAACATGGTAGAAAGCTATATTGACAAAAATATTACGGTTACCGATATTCCAATTGATTATTCAAAACTAGGAGATGCATATAGACTTGAAACTCTACCTATTTCCAAAAAGGACTATCCAGGATTCAAATATCACTTTCTACAAAAACGAGCAGGTACTGGAATTTTAGATCCCTTTCTTGCCGATTCTAACTTGGAAGATATATCAATTATTGGAGCAGGAAATGTTTACGTAATTCACAAGTCTTTTGGTGCTCTAAAATCTCCACTGTTTCTTGGTCAAGAAGAAATTGATGAACTAATGATAAGCATGTCAGAGCAATTTGGAAAAACAATATCTCATGCCAAACCTGTAATTGATGCTAGTCTTCCTGATGGTTCCAGAATTAACATAGTATATGGCAAAGACATTAGCAGAAAGGGAACAAACACTACTATCAGAAAATTTGCTAGTACTCCACTTTCAATCACTCAGGTGTTAACTTCTAAGGCCTTTGACTATAATGAAGCTGCTTACATGTGGATGATGTTTAATGAAGGAATGAGTTGTTTTATCTGTGGAGAAACAGCATCCGGTAAAACTACTACTGCAATGGCACTTACTGCGTTTATTCCATCTAACTGGAAGATTGTTTCAATAGAAGATACACCAGAACTTACTTTACCACATGCAAACTGGATTACAGAAGCAACAAGGTATACTGGAAATGATTGGTCGAGTGTAACAATGTTTGATCTATTAAAAGCAGCCTTGAGACAGAGACCAAACTACATCATAGTCGGTGAGATTAGGGGTGCTGAAGGAAATATTGCGTTTCAAGCAATGCAGACAGGTCACCCAGTAATTAGTACATTCCACGCTGCAAACATGACCTCACTTGTTCAAAGGCTTTCAAACGATCCAATTAACGTTCCAAAAACCCACATGGATAACCTGAACCTTGCTGTATTCCAAGGAGCAGTACAAGGACCAGGAGGAAAAAGAGTAAGAAGGGTTCTTTCAATTAATGAAATTCTTGGATACAACCCAGAAGGTGGCAACATCATGTTCATACCTGTGTTTAATTGGGATCCTGGTACTGACACTACTAAATTTAGAGGAAAGGGAAGTAGTGCACTATTTGCTTCTAAGCTATTACAATTGCGAGGTATGAGCAAAAGAGATGAGGCTATTTTATATGAGGAATTAGCATTAAGAGCAAAAATTCTTGAAAAGATGGTAGAAAAAAAGATCTTTAACTTTTATGATGTCTTTGACTCTATTTCTCACTGTAGAGAGATTGGATTAGAAGCATTTTTGAAGGAGCTAGATTCGCTGTAATGCAATTATCTCTTCTAAAGTCACTTTCATTATCTGATCTTAAAAAAAGTGATGAAAAATTAGTTTATTTTATTGCATATCTCTATGCCATTTCTACAGGTGAAGTAGAGGCAACAGATCTAGTCAAAACTGCATCA
>JBQTHA010000122.1:0-1943 GCA_052390375.1 Nitrosopumilaceae archaeon | reverse complement strand
TAGCATCTGGAAATGTAATTTCAATGTCAGTACTGTATTTTTTACGAATTTCATCCATTACGTCATATGTCTCTTGATTTAGTCTTCCAGTATCAAGAGTAAATATTCTGGCTTTTGGATTTATTTTCATTAGCATACTGATAACTGCCACATCCTCTGCTCCAAAACTAGAGGCTAGAGCTAATTTAGGATGTAAATTTTCTAAACCCCATTTTAGAACCTCTTCGGGTGTTTTTAGTTTATTATTAAGATCTGCTATGTGCTCTGCTGTAAATTTGCTCATGTTAAATGAGGATTTGGGTTGTTTTATAATCATTACGAGATCTTATCAGGGAAAATCATTCTAAAATTATAAACCTCTTGAGATAACAAAATGAGATGAGTGATAACGCTTCAGTAGTTATTTTCCCAGCAGTATTTGCGCATAATAAGCTTGATTTACTTGTATCTAATATTAAAAAAATTCTTGAAATACAGAATCAGAAATTTCAAAAAATAAGAAAAGATAATTCAGTTATTGTAGTTGAGGCAAATGATCCAGTTTTTGCTTCGTCTGCGATAAATTTGCTTTTTGGGATAGAAAGGGTTGCAATTGCTAAACAAGTCAAAAATGAATATGATACTATAGTTTCAACAATTACAAAAATTGGTTCTAATCTTTTGTTAAAAGGAGATCGGTTTTATGTTAAAGTAGAGGGACGTGCAAAAGGGTATCTCCCAAAAGACATAGAAATTACCGCAACGTCTTCACTTATAGAAAAAACTGTCAAGCTTGGAGCTAAACCTGGAACAGAAGACAAGTATGATAAACTGCTCTATACTTACTTGACTAAATTAAATGCCTATGTATGTATTTTCACAGATAAAGGAAATGGTGGAATACCAAATAATTCTCAAAAAGAAAAATCAGTTTGTTGTATTTACGATGAATTATCAGCTGTTTCTTGCCTAGAAACCATTAGAGAAGGATTTGATGTAAAAATTATTGTCTGCTTCCGTAAAGAATCTGATTTACTCAATTTAGTAAAAATTGTGAATAGTTTAATTCCTCGTACGCTTAAATCAAAGATTGAATTAGAGTTTTTTCAAATTTTAATTAATGGAACTAGTGCACAAAATTATTTGTTATTAGTGGAAACAGTAACAGAACTTGTTTTGTCGATTGCTCTCTTAAATAAATTAAAAAGGGTATCTTTGGCAGTTTCTCCCTTAGTGTTCCCTCAGTTTTTTATAGATAGGATTTCTAGTAGAGTTTATCAAAAAAACATAATTCCACATATTCCACTTTCAGGGATTGATGAAAACATTCTTGATTGTGCCAAAAAA
Source organism: Nitrosopumilaceae archaeon (assembly GCA_052390375.1). GTDB lineage: Archaea > Thermoproteota > Nitrososphaeria > Nitrososphaerales > Nitrosopumilaceae > CSP1-1. The sequence goes on along the minus strand of JBQTHA010000122.1, from coordinate 617 downwards.
ATTGGTTTAGAAAAATACTTAACACGAATAGAAAGATTAGGAAAAATGAAGTATAGTTCAGTTATTGGGAGTAAAAACAACGCACAAAAAATTGCCCAGCAGATACTTAAAACAAAAAGAGTTGTTACTATTACTGTAGGCCCAAACAATGTTCATGATATTCTTGATGGGTTGGAATCAAATCATTGAAAATTTAAACACCATCATTTGATTTGAGTATGTGAAAAAAATAGGAGAATTTATCTATCCTTGGGGAAGTGGTCATTTTTCAAGAATGATGGCATTAAACAATCATCTCACAGAATATATCAAAGATGAATATGAAATCCATTATTCTAGCAAAGCAGAAATTTATCAAAAATTACTAAAAAAGTTTCCAGCACAACATCACTTGATTCATGAGATATTGATGCCAATTCCTATTGATGGAAAGATGGGTCCTAGTGTTACCTTGTCTATGCTAAATCTTCTTTTACCTATTTCAAAAAATCCTCCTTTACTAAAACAGATTTCAAATTATCTTAAAGAAGAGAGAAAACTCTACAACAAGGAAAAGTTTGATCTCGTAATAAATGACGGAGATATGGGTTCAAATGTATTAGCAAAAAATCGTGGTA
>JBQTHA010000121.1:0-11867 GCA_052390375.1 Nitrosopumilaceae archaeon | reverse complement strand
TAATTGTAAAAATGAATGTCCCGCTCATCCTAAAGACAGACTAATGCACATTGGGGACGAATGCCATCACCAAGATGGAACATACCACAAAATTATGAAAAAATAATCCACAATTCATGGGGGCTCGTGTAATCCTAGTAAGATTATACAAAAATGCCAGTTTGTTAAGATTTAAAGCCAATTTTGTATTGTTACATAAATTTATGGTTAAAATCAAATTTAATCAAAGGTTATACTTGCAAGATATAATTACGTATTAGACAAAAAATGTCACAACAAGTAAAACACAAAAAATTTGCCATAACTGCCGCAATAATTGGAGTTATTGCTGCAGGTGTAATTGGAACCTACTTTGTTTCAGCCCAAACCACGCTGACCCAAATTCCAACCACACAAGAAGAACAACAAAGATACGATGCGATGGACGTGGCCAAAAAATACATAGTTACCAGTCCTACATTTGTATTTGATGGACTACCTGCGACACTTGATGTAGAAGATGTTTCTATTATGGAATCCTATCCTGTACAATACCAAATCAAAGTAGCCTTTGATTCTTCTCATGGTGGATTTGGAAACAGAGAAGGTCAGATCCTAACTCAGGTCATCACCCCTCATAAAGTAGACATTATAGTGTCAGAAGGAGAGGTACTTTCTGCAGTAACTGATGAAGTTTGGGACGAGATGAACCATCAATATGTGCTAAAAAAGCCACAGCAAAAACTGCCATCCAGTGATGAACCAATTACTTCATCAGATGGAATTGTGACTGATTACCCATCATTAATTGATGCTATCAAGTCACGTGGTGTTTTGGTAAAATACATTGAAGAAATTGCGGCCGAAGGCTCATCATTTTCTGTACCTATCAAAGTGATCTCAGTTGGCGGAGCAGACATTCAGGTATATGAATTCCAAAGTGAATCAGATGCGCAAGTATCAAGCCTGACGATTTCAGAAGATGGAACAGAGATTGGAACCAGCATAATTCGCTGGATGGACACGCCACACTTTTACACAAAAGGCAAAATCATTGTCCTATACGTAGGACAAAACCCAGAGATAACGAATCTGCTTGAGTCATTTTTAGGCACACAGTTTGCCGGAATGTGATCACGCATTTTCTAATTTTTTTAATTCTATGATCAATTTTTACTCTTTTTGTATTATCCTGTATAGATTATCCAAACATCAGGAAAAAATAATAATCCATAATTCTTTCCAAGTTTAGAATAACTATGGTCTACGTAGATGGATATGTACTGCCAGTACCGAAAAAAAATCTGCAAGTATATCGACGCATGGCTCAAAATGGTGGCAAGATGTGGAAAAAGCACGGTGCCATCCAGTACTTTGAGTGTGTTGGTGATGACCTTAATCCAAAGTGGGCCGGGATCAAGTTTCCAAAAACAGTAAGAGCAAAGCCTGGTGAGAAAGTAGTGTTTTCTTTTATAGTGTTCAAGTCCCGAGCGGATCGTAATCGCATAAACGCCAAGGTGATGAAAGAATTTATGAACGATCCCAAGTTTAAGGACATGCCAATGCCATTTGACCCAAAGCGAATGGTCTACGGTGGATTCAAAGTTTTAGTCAAAGGGTAAGTCCTTACAACTGAAAATTAATCTTCTTAGTATTTTGGGGAATCTCTACAGGATTATTAATAATAGATCTTGAGTAAAAAATAAAAAAAAATAGGATTTGTGTTTACTGAGTTGCCCAACCCTTAGCAACAAGTTGTGATGCGGTGTTAGAGCTAACACATTTTGCTGAACCGTCAGCTACTTTGAAGATGAGTTCTAGTCCTTCTTTGCATGTTACGTCAGAGGCATCAACGCCAGACTTCATTTGCTTTAGTGGTGAATCCATATGTTCCATTTTCATCATTGTATCCTCTTTTTCCATCATTGTACTTTCTTTTTCTTCCATCATGAATTTCTCATCTACTTTAACAAATGGACAGTTGACTATCACACCAGCTACTTCAGTAGTAATGTAACCTTTGGATCCTGCAGTTGTGATTCCACTAGCGGTAGTTAGAAAATCAGCAGAGGATGAATCTTTCCAAGTTGCTGCTTGTATTCTCCATAGCGGGCTGTAAAATTCATCGCCCACATTTGTAGAACCAATGCTTGCCTGGAACCCCATAGGCCCTGTACCTTCTATTCCGTTTGTAAAAACGTAAAGATCAGAAGAAGCGCCTGATAGTAGAGTGGCTCCAGTCTTTTCAACAAACAAGACGCCAAGCATATCTGCTACATCTTGTTTTGAAGCATCTGTTGCGATATAGTAAATGGTAGAACCATCAGGCCCAAATCCTTTGTGTGCAACAAATGTAACTTGCATGTTTTCTGTGTCAATGTCAAGAACTTGTCCTCCTCCATATGGAGTTGAATCAGTAAGAGTTTTATCATCTCGTATTTTCAGACTTCCACCATCCCATTGTACAAACGGACAGTTTACTATCAATCCGGATGCAGTTACTGTAAGCTCATTACTTGCTTGTGCATCAAGAACTTCAATTTGAGATTTTAGTTCTCGTGGTACTACTCCTTCGTTCCATTCCACAATGTTAACTGCCCATATTGGACTATAGTTTACATCACCTGGTTGAGAGTCAGCGATATTTGGCTGAAATCCCAAAGGACCTACGCCTTCTATTCCGTTTTTAAATGCGTAAATTTGTGCTAGGGCATCAGCAGGAGTTTTTTGCAATGCTGGAGTATATGCAACTCTAAAGCCTGTTAATTTGGTTAGCGAGTCTGCAAGGTCTTTATCTGAAGCTTCAGTAGATATGTAAAATACTTCAGATCCTTTTACATATCCCTTAGTAAGGGGGATAGTTACTGGCACATTGGTATTGGTCAGGTCTTGCATCATGGAATCTTTCATTTCCATTGCACTGGCATTGAGATATGTTACTGCAACCAGCACAGAGATGGTAAAGGCAAGAACAAAGAGTCTGTTGAAACTTTTCATTTACGAATGAATTTATCTTGTACCATTTAACGCTTTTTCCAAATAACATCCAAATTATTTGAAAATCAAAACTTGGTAAAATGCATATTAGTAACTCGATGATTTTTTCATTATGAATAAAGGGATACTGACTGCAATTATTGTTGGTGTTATTGCGGTAGGCAGTTTCTTGGCTAGCCCATTGTTTTATGAAACAGAAGTTGATGAACCATTACCTGTAGCATTAAACAATATTGAAGAAGGTTTGACTTTGGAAAAATTCTCAGAAATGGAAGAACAACAACGGCAAATTATAGTTGCAAAGATGCCTCAAAAGGTAAAGGATATGATTATGGAAGAATCTGCTACTTTGCCCACAGCCGTTTCTGAAGAGATAGACGATATGATGGACAAAGATTCCAGCAAAGAAAATTCAGTTGTGATTACCAATACTGGTGAATTTGAAGGATTAGCAGGGCACAAGGCAAAAGGCATTGCAAATATCATTCAAGCAAACGATATGACATTTCTTAGATTTGAAGAATTTGAGGTAACTAATGGGCCAGATCTCAGAGTGTACATAACTCAAAATGGTAATGTGCACGATGGAATTCATTTAGATAAGCTAAAGGGAAGTCGTGGTGATCAAAATTATCTTTTGGAAAATATTGACATTAAAGTTTACAATACGGTAGTTATTTACTGCCAGCCATTTGGTGCCTATTTTGCTCAAGCAGAGCTAAACTGATTCGTGATAACCCTGTAGAGATTACCCTACATACAGAGAATATTTAGATCAGATTTATGTAACAGAATTTCACAATATTATTTGATGACAAAGCCAATACCTGATGGGTTTCATTCTGCCACTCCTTCGTTGGTGGTAAGTGATTCAAAAAAGGCAATTGAATTTTACAAAAAAGCATTTGGAGCAAAAGAGATTTACCAGTTTCCAGGACCAAATGGAAAAATCATGCATGCAATGATACAGATTGGAGATTCAATTATCATGATGTCTGATGAATTTCCAGATATGGGGGCAAAATCACCTAAATCAATAGGTGGCACTCCAATTACAATTCACCTATATGTTGAGAATGCTGATAAGATATTCAATCAGGCAGTCAATGCAGGTGCTAAAGTGATTATGCCAATAATGGATGCGTTTTGGGGTGACAGATACGGACTAGTTGCAGATCCAGATGGTCACTCGTGGGCAATTGCTACTCACAAAAAGGATATGTCGCCCGAAGAGATGAGAAAAGCAGGAGAAGAGTTCTTCTGCAATATGGGAAAACAATAATCTCCAAAACATTTTTTCAATTTTTTAGTTTAATTATACTTGATGTAATCCTGTATAGATTCTACAATATACAGCTAAAATATCTCCATCATCATCTTTGTTCCCTTCTTTATCAGAATAGGAGCAAAGATTGTAGTAAGAACAACTACCATGCCAACAATTGGGAACAAAAATGCACTTGTTGCACCAAGGTCTTGTCCTACCTTTAACACAATAAAAGAAAACTCACCTAACTGAGCCATGGAAAAACCAATTCCTAGTGCATTAAAATGTCCAAGCCTAAACAGTCTAACTCCTGCATACGTTGCAACTATTTTTCCAATTATAGTAACAATTGTAATTACAACAATTGGTATCCAATACTGGGCAATAATATTGACATCCATTAAAGCTCCAATTGTTACAAAAAATATTGCAACAAAAATTTCGCGAGTCGGTGTAATGAGAGTTGTAATGTCTCCTGAGAATCTCGATCCCGCAAGTATCACGCCTGCCAAAAATGCTCCAGTTGCTGCAGAAAACCCAAGTGAATATGACAAAAATGACAATCCAAATGCTAACCCAAGGGCTACAAGTATTGTAAACTCGTATCGCTCAAAGTTTGCAAGAGCTGCAAATATCTTTGGCATTCCAAAACAGCCAAGTACTACAGTTCCACCAATGAACATACCGATTTCCGCTATTTTCCATAGCATATCATCAAAGCTAAATGCACCTAACAAAACTGATGAATGAAGTGTAGAGATCAGTATTGCTGCAATCAAGTCCTCAATTATCAATATCCCAATAATCAAAACTGATGATGGCTCTTGTATGACATCCATATCTTCTAGTACCTTGACAATTATTGCAGTGGAGCTAATTGATAGTGCAGCTGCCAAAAACATTGCATCTGTTGTTGACCAGCCAAATGCAAAGGCAACTCCTAGCCCAATTCCAAGCATCACAAGGACTTCAATTATTGCAATTGCAGCGCCAATTTTTCCAATTGCCCTAAGCTGTGATAATGGAAAGGCAAGCCCTACTCCAAATAATAGCAGTACAATTGCAATGTCTGAAAAGTTATTCAAAAAAGAGACATCTTTTATCAGACTAAAGGGGCCAAAGGGACCAATTAATATTCCTGCTACCAAAAATCCAAGAATTAAAGGCTGCCTTAGAATGTATGCAATAATTCCGACAGCTGCCGAAATAAGAAACAAATATCCTAAATCACCGATTAGCTCTATTCCTGCTACCAATTCTTTTCTGAGTTTTGTTTTTACCGTTTCTTATTGTAGTTTCACGTCAAACTTTCTTTGGCACGATGGTATTTTATTTTGTAAATCAGGCTAGATTTTTCTTCCGACCATACAATCTGAGCCTAGCCCTAGTTTTTCTTTTAATATTATAACGTACTATATTATACATGTCTAAAGAAGTCGACAGAGAAAAAATTAGAAAAAAAATATTGGATAAGGAAATGAAAAGCGAGTCTTTCCCAGCAACTTGATTCGAAATGAATGATTATACCTGTACCTGCTCTTGCGGATGCCAAAACCCTGCAGATGACTTTGTGTGTCATAATTGCAAGATCGGCATGTGTAAAGTAGGAATGAAAAGATAATTCACTAAAGGATGTTTTCCTCTAAACTTATTTGCAGTCTAGCGTAGTTGTGAATATGGGAAAATCGGCAATTAAGGAATCAAATAACCATCAAGAGTTTGATGGAGAAATTAATGCGACCGATATTTTTATGCGAGACCTTAGACGCTCTTATCCAGAATTTGCTCAAGCACTTGAAGAATTTATGAAAAAAGAACTACAAAGATTAGACGACGAATTAAAGTAGACTGCTTTTTCGTTAAATCATTATGGTTTGACACAAAACAAATTATTGCATCTTCATAAAGGTATGAGTTCTATTTCCCTTGCATTGGAGTTGGAATAGGCCAGTTTTTGCTATTCCTGGCGAGATTTTTTCAACTCTGAATTCTGAAAAAGAAAGAATGCCTTGTGGTTTAATCACTCGATGTAATTCGCGTAAGACTTTATCGGGATTTTTTAAGTCATTAAATACATAGTATAGCAAGATAATATCTACACTGTTTGACGGCAATTTAGTTTCACAATCAGAAAGTATAGTTTCAAGATTTGTCAGTTTTTTTTTCAATGCAGTTTTACTAACATCTTCAATTGCCAGAGGATGTATATCTAAAGCAAAAACCTTACCCGATCTTGCAAGCAGTTCTGCTGTTTCAATAGAATAACTCCCTATGCCACATCCAAAGTCGAGTACACAGATTCCAGGGGTGATTTCTACTTCGCTTAAGACTTTCTTTGGTGGACATACCAAATCCCGAATTTGAAGAATTAAAGACATTGTGATATAATTTAGAACATTCATTGGTTTTTGTCTGGACACATTACCCCACTCACCACTTTCATCTATCTCAATAGATTTTATTTTGGAAATTATAGCTGAAGTGTTATCATGCAATGCTATCTCAAATTATTAGAAATGACTAAAATGTCTGATTTTGTTCATCTGTTCGAACACGTAGAAAAAGAAAAATTCTCGTTTACAATATATGTATTCTATGAGATTCTAATTATGCCATTTTGTATTAAAAATTCTAGCGCCTTTACAAACTCTTCTTCAGAAATTTGATCATCTGCCCACCATCCTGCATTATTTCTAACCCACTCTGGTACTGGAACATCACCTTGAGATGATTCTCCAGGAGTGCCGCTAACTAGAATTATTTTTTGCTGAATCATGAATTGTATTCCACTGATAAAATCAGAGTCGCCGATTTGTTTTTCTGACCACCACTTTGCATTATTTTTAATCCACGATGGAACCATTTCTTTTAGAATTGATATAGAAAATGATTCGACCTCTTCTGTGTCATACTTTACCCTGACTTTATAGAGTCCAGATGAGTCATCTCCTAGAATTGGAATATCAGTATCATATGCCCCACTTGATTCTGGCATTATGTTAAATGATTCTGTTGTACCATCAGGCCTTTCTACAATTATCTCAAGTGGAACGCCTTGTTTGTATACAATCTCGCCAGAAAGAGGAATTGATGCTGGCTTGTCTTTAGGTACAGTTAGCTTTCTCATCTCTTTTGTTTCGACTTTGGTCTCTGTTTTAGCTGGCTCTTCTGGTTTTGATGTATCTGTATCTTTTTCAAGTGGTGTAAATGCTTCTGCAGGAACATCGCCACATGTTCCAGCTACATCAGGACAGTACGTTTGTTTTTTTACAGGATCCCATCCTTGAACAGTAACCTTTCCTGGTGTTCCGTCAGGGTTTAGCTCAGTATACTGTACCTCGATTTTTCCATAGTTAAACGAAATACTTTCTGTTGGTCTGTCCTCACCACTAGCGCCAGTAGAATAGCTTGAAACCATAATGTCTCGTAGAGTATACTTGAGATATTCTACTGGGTTGCCCCCAGCACTTCGTACAACAATCTTTGCTTCTGCAATGTGTTTGCCAGTTGCTAGAGCCTCAAACAATTTTGGAGTGGCTTTATCGATATATTTTGTCACAGAAACATCCTCTCCACTTGCCTTGACCGTACCAGCAGCTCCTGCCCTAGAAGACTGCATTGCACTAGACCAGTTCAAAAATAAAACATCGATTTCCTTTCCATGGGCCTTGTCTTTAGATTCGCCTTCCACTCCTTCAATTTTTAGAAACATGTCTACAGCTGCAAATGCATCTTGAAATGAAAATCCTACTAGTATAGTAAATAGAGAAATTGAAAGTAAAATAATTTTGTTTGACAATTTTTGCCTCAGCGAGTTTGGTTAGACCTTCTTGTTTGCTTTAAGATCCCATCCAAATTCTGTAGCAGCACCAGCACGTCCACTTGCATCCTGCTCTACATAGCTCATCTTTATCTGTGCAAAATTAAGTGAGACAGATTCTGTTGGTCTGTCATCTCCACTAGATCCACCAGTTGAATAGCTTGAAATCAGAACATCAGCCAGAGTGATGGTTAGATATTCTACTGAGGAGCTTCCTCGAAGGACTAGTTTTACTTCCTTGAGATGCTTGCCTGTTGCTAGAGCCTCAAATAATTTTGGAGATGATTTGTCCATGGATTTTGTTATGGAAAGTTCCTGGAAGGAAACCTTTCCTGCACCACCTCCACCTCCTGCTGCCATAGAGCCAGATTGTGATGCACCAAAGCTCCATGATTGTATATCGATTTCGCCTTTATGCTTGTCATCTTTTGATTCGCCATCAATTCCGTCAATCTTTAGAAAATAATCAACTGCAGCAAATGCTTGAGACGAGGTGCTTACGATTATAGTAAAACCAAGAATTGCAATAATTAAGATTTCAAATCTCACGATCGATAGTTTGTATTCAAATAGATAAACCTTTTTTCCATGTTTAACAGTTTAGGGCAAAAAATTGATTATTTTTCTTATATACAATTTTTCTAAATCTACACACACCACTTTATACATAATTTTACACTACACAAAAACTAATGCAGTCAAGCTTAGAGGCCCAATGCCAGATGTGCAGACAGAAAATACACATTGGTGATGAGATAGTGAGAGTGGCAAGTGGCATTTGGATTCATGAGTACTGCAAAGAAAAAACACCAGAGCAAACAAACAACCAAGATTCCAGTATACCGGATCTTAACAAAAAACTCTTAGAGTCTAAAACAGATAGGCTCAAGTCGCTGTCATGTATCTATTGCGGCAAAGGCACTTTTATGAAATCAAAACTTGAAACTGCTGCATTAGATGATGGAACTATAATTACCAAAAAATTGTATCCATGCTATACATGTGGCCATATAATGGAGTTTATTGAAAACCTTAGTTCTTAAATTTCAACTAAAAATAATTCTCTGTCAAGGATTCCAATGGCAATCGCAGTTGCATCCTTTCTGACATTTCATTCTTTTACAGTCTGAACAGACTTTTTTATGCCTAAAGAATTCAGAGCTCATGATATCATTAGTATCTTTATCCTAATTAACCGCTCAGCTACGTCTGATAACTCAATTAACCCTCCATTCCTGTCTTTATATGTGGGCAAAAGTATGCCTCAGCATGTTCAAAAAACTAATTGCAAAACTGATACAAAAAGACGAAAAGAAATCTGAAAACGTCAACGCGTTTAAAGAATCAGAAAACAAGAAATCCGAGTAAAAAAAGTAATGAAGTGGAAATGCCCAGAATGTAATTTTCAATGGGAAGGAACTGTTAATACTTTTGATAAGGTACGTGTCCATGAAAAGACACACAAAAAGAAAATCCAGGTAACTTAGAATGCCTGGTTTTCTTGGCGACAAACAAACCAATGTGGTACATCATCTAGCCAACATGAAAAAAGACTGTAAAATCATTAATGTGAAAATAAATGACAAACAATACTTTGATCCAGATACTTTAGAAAATGCAAAAAGCAAGAATTTTTCTCCTTGCATATTGTGCATTACTAATTAAGAAAAAACTAGAATTAACAAAATTTTACTGTATTGCTTTATGTGATTTTGCTACTTTTCCTCTCTGACTAGGTTTTTTTGTATTTTGCATTCTTTTAGAAGAGTTTTTTCTTAATTTTGAAGGATTTTCAATTCTAATTTTTCCTTCTTTACGTTGCTCCTCTTTTTTCTCCTCAGATAATTTACGTGCCATATTTTCTAGTACTTGTTTATGTGAATAAAGTAGATGGTAAATTATCAAACATGAAAAACTCCCTTAAACCCAATAAAATCCCAAAAATATTACATTAGTGTAGGCGAGTCTTATCGGATTTCTTCTATGTTACTACCTAGTTACTGAATAATTCTATTACTGGTTTTATAAAGTCTGAAAACCCTTCTAGTATTTTATCTATAATGTGAATCATATGTTTATCTCAAATCCTATAAAGTTCATTTGAAACCAGATATCAAACTAGTTTAACTAATGATGATGTGGTTTTAGTCCTCAGGGGGATTCTTATCGTATATTTAATTTAAAATTCCATTTTTCTCAAAAAATTTGAGCGTGTCAAGTAGTTCTCTATGTGAGATGGTTTCTTCTATGACCCATTTTGAAACCTGACTTTTCTTAAACCAAGATGGCATTTTAGTTCCCTCTAGTCCTAGATTTTTTAAAAATTCTTCATCAGAAACAGAGCCTTCAGAAAAACCTGCCCACTGTTTTAACAACGGAACTGACAATAGAGGCTCTGGATCCATTTTTACTAAATCTGATTCTGGTTTAACTTCAGGCTGTAACTCTGGTATATTACTTGGAACTAGTGTAGATTCGACTTGCTCAACTTTGATTGCATTTAGAAATATCGCATCTCTAGAGTTTCTATTTGCATCCCATGCTCTCACAACAATGTTTGAGACATCCATTGGTTTTGCAAATGTCAGCGAAAAGACTGCCTCTAGATTATTATTTCGCTGTACAAATGATACGTCAGCATCTGATAGGTATCCATTTTTATTTACTATTTTGATTGGTTTTCCTTTATCATACTCTACATAGGTATCACTTTTATCAATCTGGCCTTTATTATCGTGCAAGTTAGTGTAAAGTCCAATGTGTTGTAATGCCGAAGTGCCAGAGTTTTCATACAAGAGTATTCGTAATTGGATTTCATTACCAGTTTCTACTATTGCAGTAGGCATTTTATTTGTCAACTGTATTTCTTGGCTTAGGATTCCACCAAAACCAATAGTTCCGTCTTCTTGCAGAGTTTTTGCTCCAGTAACTGAAAATGTATTAAATGTAGGAGCGGTATGGTCTCCACTACTTCCTCCACCTGTTTGAGGAACTTGTGGTGCATTTGAGAAATAGATTGAAACTAGAGTAGCAGAATTAATGTTGATTGTATTTATTGTTCCGTCATAAGTGAAACCAGATACAACATTATCAAGTGTAACACCATCTATCTCTGTTCCACTAACGTTAAGGATTACATCAGTCAATCCAAGAGAATCAACTGTAAAATCTATTTTTTCTGAGGTAAAGCCAACTAAACTAATGTCATATGGAACCAAAGAGCCGGATCTAAAAAAATTGTAAATTCTTTGTTCAGATGTATCATCAAGTTTGAGTATCATTCCATTATCTTGTACGAAAATATTTGATAATGTGATAGAGTTTGGAAAATTCCAAGTAGCCTTATCAAGATTAACTATTATCCCTTCTAGGGTAATGTCTGCATATGCCTCTGATTGAACAACTGTCAATACAAAAATTCCAAATAATGTGATTACGCGAAATTTTGATATCTGTTTTAAAAAATTAGATTTTTCCATATTATATCAAATTATGGAAATGTATGTAGTAATCCATTAGAGCCTGATTTAACTGTCACGGGTGTTGCTGGAAGTTCTGAAATACCTCTAACTATCAATGTACCTCCTGTACCACTAGTAACTAGTACCCCGTCAATTGTTACATGGTTTGATGTTGTAAACATTGATCTAGCTCCGAAATCAATAGTATTTACTGCGTTTCTGGTGTAAATATCTGAAACTGTTGTAGCCACTCCTCTTGGTTGTTTTACAGTATAGCCAATTTTATCTACAACACAACCACTACAATTAACCGAAAACCCAGCTCCTGTAGTAACTACTGCAA
>JBQTHA010000120.1:0-4026 GCA_052390375.1 Nitrosopumilaceae archaeon | reverse complement strand
ATGAGCTTTGGCTTTAGCTATATGATGATACATCTTGCAAAGGATGCAGAACGTAAGGCAAAGCTTGCAAAAGACAAAGGACCAAAAAAAGTTGCAAAAATTGAACTTTCTGAAAAATGGATAAACTGGGTAATTGTAGCACTGATTGCATTTATGGTATTTCTAAATATTGCAGCTTACAATGCAGCTCTTACCGGAATGAATAACCTATCATTATTCTTTATCGGACTAATTTTAATTGTTTTTGCAGGACTCTTTCATGTATACAGATATGGAATGAATCAGGCAAACAATCCACCACCCCCTCCAGCTCCATTACAACAAGAAAAACTCAAGGCGCTAGCAGAGCAACCAGCAAGTACACAAATGAAGGAACTTCCTGATTCTACAGCAGCAAAATCGCAAAAGGAATTACCTAAGAATGCTCCAAAGGAGATTGCCCCACAAATTAAAGCAGAATCTTCAGGTCATAATCTTAAACTAGAATCTAATCTTGGAACCTCTGATGTTAAGAAGCTCTAAAGTATTGCAGAAACCTAAACAAGCTTTATAAGACTTTTACAAAGCCATCAAACTGTTGAGCCAGACTACATCAAGTCATGCTTATGGAATTACAATTATTACACTAGTTGTTGGTCTTTCAGTTGGTATTGGGTATTATCAGATGTTTTATATTCCAGAACAGAGTGCAAAACCTGCAGTTTCAGAACATATTTTGCATCCTGATTTAGAAACTGTTATCAAAATGATTCCAGGCTCTGCATTAGAAGCACAACAAGATAATTTTGTTCCAAAACTCCTTAACATTCAGTTAGGGATTGATAATCATTTAATCTGGATAAATGATGATGATGTTCCACATACGGTAACTCCAGATCATCGTTTAGAGGACAGCTATAGTGGAGAATTTGGCTCCACAGGAGTTGTTTTACCAGGAGAATCTTATGAATTTCTTTTTACAGAAGATCATGAAATTGACTATCATTGTACTCCTCATCCGTGGATGAAGGGTAAGATAATAATAACAAAACAACGATTCTAGGCATATAGCTTACCAAAAACTACATCACTCTCTATTTCCTTATGCTGTTCTATTATAGAGACTCGAAATTTTATCTCATGTGGTTCTTTTGGTTTAAACTCAACTGATGCAGTAAACTCAGCCTTGTTATCTGGCATGTCCTCTTTGCTTATGAAAAGACGAGAAACATTTTGAGAAATTTTTTTCCCATTATATGATCTATACACCACAAGTTCATTTGTACCTATGATCTGAGTATTAATTACAACTCCATCATATCTACCAAGATAATTTACTGTAATGCGACCTCTGATTTCAGAATGCGGTGAAATACTTGTATCATCTAATTTTAATTCAATGTCTTTCACAATAGATTCACAATTAGATGAAAATAAATAATTTGTGAGATAAAAACGGGCCCGGAGGGCTTCGATCCCTCGACCAATGGATTAGAAGTCCAACACTCTGTCCAAGCTGAGCTACAGGCCCAAGAATTTGGCAATTATTTACCATATTAAGGGTTTTTACAACCATTTTTTTTCATTAAGCTCACGTTCCATCTTGAAAAGAAATTGTTGTGAATATCCAGCATAAGGACCAAAATGATGGACAATTTCGTTGTGTAGTTTTTCATATGTTTTTTCTGTAATTGTTTTGCTTGAAATTGGAAATTTTTTCGAATAATATTTTTGTAAAACTCTTATCATCCATCTGTCTAAAGGAAACGCATCAAGTTTTTCAAGTGAAAATAACATAATACAATCTGCAATTTTATTACCAATACCAAAAATTTTTACAAGCGACTCTTTTGTTGTTTGATAATTAGTTTTTTTCAAGTATTCAAAATCAATACTGCCTGATCTTACCGCGATTGCAGCTTCTTTTACAAACTTTGCTCTATATCCCAATCCACAAGCCAATAAACCATTCTTTTCTGCTTTTGCAAGAATTCTAGGTTCAGGAAATAAGTAAAACTCCCTTCCATCAAATCTTACTTTTGTTCCAAATTTTCTACACAAATTTTGTAGTACAAGTCTTATTTTTTGAATATTAGAATTAGAGGAGGCAATAAATGAAATATAACATTGAAATGGATCCTGTCTTAATAATCTAAGGCCAGGAAAGTGTTTAACAGCGTTTTTGACAACTTTATCTTTAGTTATACTTTGAATGATTTTTTTTGAATTATCTCCCTGCCTGAATATATCCATAGGATTTTCTGAAAAAGATCTTATTTGATTAGATTTAGGAGTAATAGCTAAAACGTCAGAACCATTGATTCCATACCATGCATTAACATCTTTTTCCCATAAGAAAACTTGACCACTGTTAATACTATAATCTAAATTAATTTCAGAAAATTTATTCATTTTATACAGAAATTGTCTCATTTACTTGAGGCGAATATGCTTCTAATCCAAATCTTTCATGAATCTCCTCTGCAAACTTTATGCAAGATTCATTATCGCCATGAACTGTTAACACTTTTGGATTTCCTTTTAGATTTTTTATCATTTCAAAAAGATCATTTCTATCAGCATGTCCTGAAAATTCAAATTGTCTAACTTGAGCTGTTACCTTCATATCATGTCCACGTGAAGAAACCTTACCAGTCTCAAGAATCTTCTTTCCAGGAGTTCCGTCACCTTGATACGAAACTAGAGCGATGCCATTTTTACTATCAAAAGCCAAGTGTTGCAAGTAAAAAACGGCATTTCCCCCAACTAACATGCCTGCTGGTGAAATTACTACACAAGGTTCAGTTAATGCATTTTTTCTTTCACGCTCATTTCTAATTGCAACTGAGTGATTGATAGCATCAGCGAAAATTTTTGGGTCTCTAAGATATTCTGGGAATTGAAACATTATCTCATTTACCTTAAGTGCCATTCCATCCATTATGATTTTATGTTTGAATTTGGCATTCCTAAAAACACAGGCAATTTCTTGAGAACGTTCAACAGAAAATGCTGGAACAAACAGAATTCCTTTTCTATCCATTATCTCATTTGCAAAATCAATCAAACCTTCTTCGGATTCCTTCCTAGGTTTTTGTTCGGTTTGAGAGTAAGTACTTTCAGTAATTAGTAAGTCAATTTCGCCAATATCTAGATCAGCCTCAGGAAGCATACGTGAACCTTTTGGATTAATATCCCCAGTATAGAAAAGACGTTTTTTATCTGACTCCACTAAAACTGTACCTCCACCTAAAACATGCCCAGAAGAACGAAGCTCAAACGATGAATTTCCTTTCTGAACTTTCTCACGGAAACCTATCTCCTTTGAATTACGTAACATATTGTATACTTCTGGAATATCAAAAGGATGATAATTTTTTTCTATCTTTAACATATCCTCAATTAACAGTCTGCTTAATTCAAGAGTAGGTGGAGTAGCATAAACTCTACTATGACCACTTACAAATAATGAAGGAACATAACCTGAATGATCCAAATGAGCATGAGTAATTATAATTCCGTCAATTTCTTTTGGTTTCACATGCTCGGGATACTGAGGGGGTGTACCACGCCTTCCAAACATGACTCCATAATCTAAAAGGAAGTTTGCTCCATCACAATTTACCAGAAAGCCCGATCTACCTACTTCTCTAGCTGCTCCTAGAACTTTTACATTCAAGAAATCAAATGCTTTGGAATCTCCCTTAAAACCTTGTTACTTTTTAGAATATGATTCTTTTTTTGATGTAATCTTCAAAAGCTTTAATTAGCGCCAGCTAAGATCGGATCCCCATGGGTAGAAGTTTTAAAGATTGGCTAAATTCACAGGACCAGTCAGTTGTGGCAAAGGTTCGTGCCGGAGACGAAGGAAATAAGCCACTACTGAACCAAATTAATTGGATTTGGGTCAAGAATCTTATGGATAAAAAAGCTAATCTCAATCCAACCTCTGCGGAGTTATTGGACTGGGTAACCTCAGGTCAAATCGACGCAATGAGAAAGTAAACGTGTGAATACCACGTTATTCTTTTTTGTTTTTTCTAAATT
>JBQTHA010000119.1:0-16731 GCA_052390375.1 Nitrosopumilaceae archaeon | reverse complement strand
ACACAATCATGGCATAGTCTTGGTTTTGAGGTTGCTAACTCTTTTTTCTTCTTACAGCGTTTGCATATTTCTTTCATTTCTTTAATAACCTAAACCTTGTAGATATGATTGCCTGTTTTTCACATTTCACCAAAATATTCATAGACATATACCAATATTATCATGAGTTCATGGGATTTGTTTAAGAACCCATCATTCCAGGCATTTTAACAGGTGTCCTGTAGGCCTTGCTGACAAAAATTCCTTCATCAGAAGTCACCATCACAAATTCCATATCATTTTCAGTGGGTGGGGATATAATGATTTTTTGACCTGGTTTTAATGTTCCAAGTTCTTGAATATCACCACCACCAAAATTTGCTCTGACATTGGTTAATGGACTATTTCCCGTGTTTTGAATTGTTACTCTAGCCATGACAAAGAGGTCTTGTTCATCCTTAAATGGGTCCACAGAAATTTCATATTCTTGAGAGGTAATGGCGCCCTTCGATAAAGATAGGCCTACAACTAGACCTAAAACAGCTATTACACCTACTCCTAATCCTATAAGCATCTTATATGCTGCCACTAAAACTAAGAGTAGGGTATGACTTTTAAAATTACTTGTAATAGTAGTTGGTGTCTTAAAACGTGGATTACTTAATCCACATATTATATTTACTTCATAATTTCTTAATCAGGTAATGAAAGCAAGAACAGTCTTTACCTTAATTATTATCAAAAATAGTAAAAAGTTAGTGTTTTGATTAGGTTATTGAGGATTAGGAGTAATTGAAATCGGGGATGTTAGAATCAAAAATGGATGGTCAGCGGATTACCATAATACTAGATGATGATATAGTAAAAAAACTTCGAAAGCGACAGGCAAAATTGTTAATGGGGACAACCAGATCGGTTACCCTTACTAGTGTAATTAAAGAAGCTCTTAATGAATATCTAAAAAAAGAAAAGGATTAGTTACCTAACTCAGAAATTATTAAATTTGCTTGTTTAATTGGTTTTGAGTTTTCCCAAGAATAATCGAAAAGAAGGCAAATCGAATCAATCAGGGATTTGGAATTAGTCCAAAAAGCAAAAATGTTTCTAGTTGGAAAGTTGGCATTTCTCAAAAAAATTAGTAATTCATCATCATCTTTTAAAAGAAAGCATTGATTTTTTGCCATATTTTTTGGCCAAGATCTTATACTTGATTTATTCAGGTTTTGGATTAAATGAGGAACAAGTGCATCTGATGAAATTAATAATTTCATATTAGAGGAGGAAGCCTCAAATATTTCAATCAAATTTGAATAATAAAATCTTGAAAGATCTTTTGCACCGCATAGTAATTTACAACCAATTTTAGAATTTGAAATCATATTCTGCATTTTACTATGAATTCTTGATGAGCCTTGAAGCATTTGGAACTTTTCAAATTCTGGTTCATTAGATTTAATAAAAAAGCATGGAATCTTATGCCATAATTGTGTAATCTCTTTTTCTTTTTCTGCCAACATGCCAATCTTTGTTTGTTCAGTTTTTACCATAGTAGCGATTGCTTTCTCCATAGGTATGGCTGAAAATTTAGTTGGATAAGAAAATTCGCTAACTACAATCCCACGATTGGTCAACTCATTAAGTACATGATATGTTTCAGTTCGTGGCAATTTGAGATCTTTGCATACTTCAGGAGAAGATTTTGAACCGTATTTGCCCAAATATATGAAAACCTTTGCTTGTGTTTTTGTTAAACCAAATTTTACTAATTCCATAGTAATTCTTTCAATTCCTAATTTGTATTCATATAATTTAGAATCATGACTAGAATTGAGAATATTGATTGATTTTTCGCCTTCATTCATAGATCGTTATAGATCGGTGATTCTTATATCGAATCTGGATCAAATTGTAAAATTTTAGTTCCAAAGTGGTAATTTACTAAAATATTTAAAATAAAATGATAAAGATATTATAAAAATATTATATGCTAATATGAATTATAATGATATTTTTACAGAAAAGGGGTAAACAAAAAGGTTCGAGTTAGGTGCCACCCTGTTCTGGGATTACTGAAAGAGTGGTAGTAGAAATTACGTGTTTAAGATGTCGAATTTTTTTGGTGATTATATTTTGAATGACAGTGCTTGAAGATGCTTCAATTTTTACGAAAATGTCATAGAGCCCAAATGTTCCTTTTACCTCTTTTACTCCATCGAGTTTTAGGATTTCATTTAATACCTCCATTTCATGTGCGATCTCACTTTTAACTAAAACATACGCAATTTCCATTTTATTCGCCCTTCATCTCAATTCTTGTTTTAAATGAAGGTTTTATTCCTAATGAGTCATAATTTCCAGTAGAACATGTAAAACACATTGAGTCATGAGGAATACCTATTGCATTTGCAAGATTTTCAGAATCATTGTATCCAAGAAAATCAGCGCCAATGTCGGAGCGTACCTTTTCAGTGATCTGCTCCAGAGTAACATCCTTGCCGTCTACATAAGTTGCCAATTCTTCTTGAGATGGAAAATCAATTCCTGCATAACAAGGAAATCTAATCGGTGGATATGTAATTACCATGCTAATTTTTTTTGCTCCAGCTCTTCTTAATGCTTTGATAATTGCTTTGGAGCTAGTACCACGTACTAGACTGTCGTCTATGACGACAACATGTTTTCCATCAATAATCTCAGTTATAGGAAAAATCCAGCGATTAATTTCAATTCTATCACTTTGGTGGGGTTCGATAAAACTTCTAAGAGGCCCCTTTTTACTATAACGATCTTTTAAGAGACCCTCATCAAATGGAATACCTAGTTCTTGAGCATAACCTAATGCTGCTGGCCTAGCAGAATCTGGAACGGGGATAACCATGTCTGCATCTTTGATTGGAAATTTTCGTGCCAGAAATTGACCTATTCTCTTTCTTGCCATGTACACATTTGTTCCTTCCATTTTACTTGTTGGATGAGCAAAATAAGTAAATTCAAATGAACAATGACACCTAGTATTAGCATCTGAAAACATTTCTGTCTCCATTCCATTTTTACTGAATTTGATTAGTTCACCTGGTTTTACATCCCTAATCAATTTTGCACTAACAGCTGACAAAGCTGAGGACTCAGATGCCACAATGTAAGAGTTATTTTCTTCTTTTTGTCCCAAAACCATAGGTCTAAAGCCTTGCGGGTCTCGTGCAGCATAAACAGAACTATCATCTGATAGGAAAGTAAAGCAATACGATCCAATCATTTCATTTTTGAGTATTGAAAGAGCGCTTGAAAGTTTTCCTTTTTCTGAAATCAAAGATACCAGACGCTGAGCTGCCACAAGGGTATCACTTGCATTTTGGGGAGTAAAAGTACAACCCCCTACAAGATTTGATAGTTCTTCTACATTTGAGATTGTTCCATTATGTGCCACACAGAGATCTTTGACTTTAAGAGGTTGTGCGTTCTCTAAATTGCTTTTTCCAATTGTAGAATATCTTACATGACCTATTGCTGCGGGGGAGGCATATTCTTCTGAGATTTTTTTAAATTCTGAAGCAGATGCTGACACAAGGCCAATTTTTTTCATGGGATCTTTTTTTGGAATTGCTATACCCCAGGCTTCTTGACCCCTATGTTGTAAAGCACGAAGGGAGTCAATTACCATAGGTATTACATTTGAACCATCCAAGCTGAATACCCCTACAACTCCACAATTTTCCTTAACCATGTAATACCAATTCCTCTAATGAGTTCATCCACTTTAATCGAGCCTTATCAACTCTTAGATTTACAATCTTTTTCGAATTTCTGTCAATTATGATTTTTGATCCCCCAAAATTTCCTATCACATTATATTGCACCTTTTTTTTAGATAAAATGTTCTGAACGTTCTTTAGATTTTTTTTCTCTACAACAACAAGATATCTTGAATGACTTTCTGAGAATAGTAATTGATCAGTTTGTAGTTTTTCAGAGGGGATTTTTTCTAAAGAAATCTTGCACCCAATACTATTAATCATGCATAGTTCTGAAACTGCAATTGCAAAACCACCTTTTGAGCAATCGTGAACGCATTTTGCAATATCTTTTCTAATTACCTCGAGGATCGTCCACATATTTTGCTTTGAGGCCTTAAAATCAACCTCGGGGCATTTGCCTCCGATTAATCCATGTATGTATTCAAGGTATTCGGAGCCTCCCAACTCATTTTTTGTTTGTCCGACAATTACAAGAACGTCATCATTGGATATTTGGAGTGGACGAAGAGGTTGTTTTTCGATAATACCTAATACCCCAATTAACGGAGTTGGTTTGATGGGACCTTTAGGAGTTTCATTGTAAAAACTAACCTTACCGCCAACACATGGGATTTTGAAACTTTTTGCAAAATCAGTTATGCCTTTCAGGGATTCCAAAAAAGTCCAAAAAATTTCAGGATCTTCAGGATTCCCAAATTGTAGATGGTCAACCATGCCAATTGGAGTAGCACCTGTACATACTACATTTCTGCAGGCTTCCTCAAAGCACCCTATTGCGCCTTGTCTTGGGTCGATATAGCAGTGTTTAGGATTTCCATCAATTTTTGCTGCGAGAAATTTTCCATTATCAAGTCTTAGGACAGAAGCATCGTTACCTGGTTTGATTACTGTCCGAATTCCAACTTCGTGATCATACTGACTGTAGACCCATCTTTTATTTGCAATGTTTGGGCTAGAAATCATTTTCAGTAAAATGTTGGAAAAATTTGTGGGTGTTTTTAGAAATGGCTCTTTTTGTAATTTATTAAGATATTTAGGAATAGATGATGGTCTATCAAGTAGTGGAGCGTTTGCAACAATCTTGGTAGGTAAGACAGCCAAAACTTTTGCCCCTTTTTTCACTTGCATTAAATTATCGATTTTTACTTTGCCTATTACAGAACATTGAATACGAAATTTTTTGCAAATGGTTTTGAGCGTATTTAGTTTTTTCTTATCTGTAATTATCAGCATTCTTTCTTGAGATTCAGAAACCATAATTTCATCGGGTTTCATATTAGACTCTCTTGTATGAATTTGATTTACGTCTAATTCTATTCCTACACCAAGGGAATCTGCAGTCTCAGAAACAGCACAAGACAAACCACCTCCGCCAAGGTCCTTCATTGTTTTGATACATTTTTGATCTCTTGCTTCCAAAATTGCTTCAATAATTAATTTTTCAATGAAAGGATCAGGTATTTGGACTGCAGATCTATTTTCTGATTCTAATGAATCTGAAGCAAATTGAGAACCACCTATTCCATCTCTTCCAGTAGGACCGCCAATTAAGACAACGAGATCTCCTTTGATTGCTCTATTTTTTATCAGTTTATCCTTTTTGCCAAATCCTATAGCAGCAACGTCAACTAATGCATAGTTTGCATAACAGTTATCAAATTCTACTTCCCCTCCAATTGTTGGAATGCCTAAACAATTCCCATAATCGGCAATGCCGGATACTGCATTTTTGAAAAGCCATCTTGCATGAGGGTCTTTTTCTATATCCCCAAAACGCAGACCATCAAGTATTGCAATTGGTCTAGTCCCAGCTGATAGAATATCTCTTATTACACCACCAACACCAGTTGCTGCCCCGCCAAATGGTTCAACGGCTGATGGGTGGTTATGACTTTCAATATGCACTGTTACAACGTAATTTTCACCAACATCTAGGACTCCAGAGTCATAGCCCTTTTCACAAATAACATGAGATCCACTCATTGGTAGCATCTTGAGGTGTTTTTTTGATGATTTGTAAGAACAGTGCTCAGACCATTCGGCTGCTACTATTTGAAATTCAGTTAAAGTGGGTTTACGACCAATTTTTTTTTCAAGATAAAGAGATTCTTGTTTTGCTAGGCTCATTGGGTTACACCAATGGCATTTAGAAGAGATTCAAAAATTAATGATGCTGGTTTAGAGTCTATTGGGTTAATTTCAGGTTCTGTTGCACGCTCTGGATGAGGCATCATTCCAACTACATTTCCTTCTTTGTTACATATTCCTGCTATCCTTAATGTAGAACCATTTACAACATCAGCGTATCTAAAAACAATTTGGTGATTTTTTTTCAGTAGATTTATGGTTTTTTCATCTGCATAATATCTTCCTTCACCGTTTGCAATAGGTATTGGGATTTTTTGGTGTATTTTTAATTTGTTAGTAAATGGAGTACTATTATTTTCAACTATGAGATTTGTCCATTTGCACATAAAATTTAGCGAATTGTTTTTCAATAAAACACCAGGCAATAACTCGGCTTCTACTAAAATTTGGAATCCATTGCATACGCCCAATATTGGCATACCATGAGAAGCAAATTTTTTGACATCAGATATTACAGGACTATGAGCAGCAATAGCCCCTGCTCGAAGTCTGTCGCCATATGAAAACCCTCCAGGAAGTATAATTGCATCTAGGTTTTTTGGGAGTTTTTTTTCATGCCAAAAAAATTGAGTGTCAATTTTAAAAACATCGCTAAGAACGTGATACATATCGCGATCACAATTACTGCCAGGAAAAACAACGACCCCGACTTTCACAGTTTTCTTAAGTGATATGCGTTATTAAAATCAAAGCACGTAAAACCATTTTTATTTGAATAAATAACATCAATTGGCATGGTACAAGTACGAGATATTATGCAAAAAAAAGTAATTACTATAGAGTATAATAAAACGGCTCTTGAAGCAGCACAGTTAATTTCTAAAAATGGTATTAGTTTCTTAGTAATCGTAAAAGAGGGAAAGCCGATCGGCGTGGTAACAGAAAAGGATTTTCTTCTAAAGATAACATCAGAGGATAAGCAAGCCTCAAAAATTCCTCTCGAGGATATAATGTCTTATAAATTCAGATGGGTTGAACCATCAACTGATATTGAGGATGCTGTACAAAAAATGCTAAATAACAATATACGTCGGCTTTTAGTTCTAGAAAATGAGAGTCTTGTAGGAGTAATCACTCAGACTGATTTGGTAGGATTTCTACGTAGTAGATTGTTAATTGAAGGTACGGTAGAAAATATCCTACCAGATGAATCCTAATTCTCAAAAGCCTCTATTGTAATTTTGCTTACCATTGGATTATAAATTCGAAGGTCATCGCATAGTTTTTGAATTTTTTTTTCTGCTAGTACCTTGTTTTTTTCATTTATCTTAAATTTTAACATCTTTGCAGACCGTATTTTTTTTACAGAAGAATAACTACCTTTGAGAACAAGATCCTTTAATATAGTGTCACCTTCTGGATCACTAATGCCGGGTTTATTTTCAATTATAACATGAACTGTATATAATGACATGATTTTGCTGTTAAGTTAAAGCATATTATATCTATTGGAAATTTTCAATTAGATTCAACTAGAAAATTAGTGGGATAACGAATCTAAATAATTATGGTTTAAATTTTCTTAGGCCTTCCTCTACAACTTGATTTAGTACATTTGAAAAGCTAACAGATTTCGTGGAGTTTTTGATTAGTTTGGCTTGAATTCCACGTAGCTTTTCCACATTACTTTGATCAAGTACAACTGTCACTCTTATTCCCATCTTAAAATATGTACGTCATACTGAGTTATAAGATGTTCTTAAATTTCATTTATAGATTGGATTTTGTGAGATATTTTTGTATATAATTTTTTCAAATAGGTTAACGATGTAGAATTAAATTTACAACAGAAAACTAATCGACTATGTTTAATTTACAAACATTCCAATTTACTTTGTGTCCACAAAAATTAAGCTAGAAATGATCCAGGTCCACTCATAGATAATAAGATCTCATAGTAGAACAAATGTTTCGATGAGTATAAATAAGAGGATCCAACAACGCCGATTTAAGGATTAGCAAAAATGCAAAAATTAAGAATCAACACAGCGGTATTATCGGCAGTATTTATTTTAGTGATCTCTGGCGCAGGCTTTGCATATGGCCAAGAAGGTACAAATCAATTTTATACGCCTGCTACTGAGGGGCTAACTACATTTGCTAATAATGTAGCAGAGTCTGTTCCAAAAATAGTTGCAGCTGTTATCTTATTGATAATTGGGCTAGTAGCAGGAAAGCTTGTTGGAAGAGGTGTAGAAAAAGCAGCAACTAAAATATTACAAAAAGTTGACTTTCAAAAAAATGCTGACTCGCAAATACTTGATCTTTCTTCTAATAAATTAAACTCTTCCAAGCTTATTGCAGCTACGATCAAATGGTTTGTTTACATATTCTTTATCGTTGCAGCCATAAACGCACTTCAATTTGTAGAACTAAGTTCAGCTTTGACTGACTTGTGGCTATGGATTCCAAATTTGTTGGCATTTGTTTTAATTTTAATAATTGGCTCAATTATTGTTAAATTTGTCATTAAATGGGTTGATCAAGAAATCGTAAGCCATGGCTTTGGAAATGCAAGGTACGTCATTACAGGCATCAAAGTTGTAATGTATGGAATAATCTTTGCAGTAGCTATTACTCAGTTAGGCATCGGAGAATCAATAATACCAATACTAGTATCTGCATTTGCTTGGAGCATTGCAGTTGCTATTGGTGCAGCAATTGCAGTTGGTTTGGGATTTACTCTAAAAGATGTGCTCCCAGCAGCAATAGCAGGGGCAGCTAATCATCGCTCAATCTTCAAAGTTGGTCAGAAAATAAAAATTGGTGATGTCACAGGTACAATAACTTCAGTAGGTACATTACATATCATAATTACAAACGATAGAAACGAAGGCATTGTAATTCCAACTAAAGAGTTTATCGGAAAAACTTTCACTATTCTTTCCTCGGATTAAAGTGTCCTAATAGCACACTAACAAATACCTTCATGGCGTATGTTAGGTAGGAAAAATTAATTAAATTTTTAAGCAATTTATAACAGTAAAATCGTTGGATTTGTATGACTAGATGTAGATATTGGAAATTAACAATTAATGAAGTTGAAAAGCTAACTTATGATACAAATAAAGTTCTACTTTGGGAGATAAAGTGTACCAGAGAACCAGAAGAAGATGCTATTTTTATTGGCGTATTTCTTTATAGAAATGGAACACCTTTTGATTACAATCCAGTTAAGGGAATTACATTTTACTATAACAATATAGAACGAAAAGAGGTGCCTGAAATTATAAAATTTCTAAAAAAGAAATTTGGTGGAAAAGACATGGAAAAAGGAGAACGTGTTTTTCTTCAAGATTCAAAAGAGATCTATTCTGGAAAAGAAATTGCAGATCTTGCAAAGGAATTAGAATCCAAATTCAATACAAAGGCAGCAATTACAATTGAATTCCTAAATATCACAGAAAAAGAACAAAAAGAGGCAGGGTTACCAGAAGAGAAGCTCCTACCAATTCCGACCAAGTAAATAAATAGAATTTCTTTTTAGAACAAATGTTGAATTTAAAATTAATAATTAGTGTAATAGTAATTGCTGTAATAGCAATTTTGATTATTGCTTCATTATTTATTACACGTAATAACGAATCTAACTTTATTGATAGAACTAAAGCATTGGAGATTTTGTCAGACATTACTCCAATAAACATCTCTCAGCAAGGAACAGGAGATATTATGCTTGCTACAGGCGATTCAATTTTTGAGACATTTGTTTATTCTGGAGATCGGGAATACACTGATGAAGGTCTTCCATCAACTTCATTCAAACAACGCCATTTTTTATTAAAACCTGAGAATACTAACATATATCATGAAATCGGAGTAGCTTTTGAACAACATAATTCAGTATTTGTTGTTCCAATTTTTACTATGTCTGCCTATGGGGAACCTGGATTTTATAATTATTTTAGAGGAGAATGTAGTACAAAATGTTTGAGCAATATACCGATTAGATATGAATTACGACCTACTTTTGAAAGTAGTGCCAACACAATTAAGGTTTTGAGGTTGCTAGGATATCCTTACGTTACAGATATTGAAATAGATAAAAATCCCAATATACTAAATCTATTTGACAAAGTAATATTGTTACATAGTGAATATGTAACAAAGTCAGAGTTTGAATCTATCACTAAACATCCTAAGGTCATATATTTACATCCCAATGCTCTTTATGCAGAGATAGAAGTCGATTATGAAAAAGATACCATTACGCTGGTGCGCGGTCATAATTATCCAACCTCTGAAATTCAAAATGGGTTTGATTGGAAATTTGATAATACACATCCATTTGAATATGATACTAAATGTGAAGACTGGAAATTTATTCAGATTGATAATGGTATAATGCTGAATTGTTATCCTGAAAACATTATTTTTCAAGACAAGAGACTCTTAAAGACAATTAAAGAGTATTAGGAAAATTTCTGACTAAATCTTTGATGCTTGTAAAATCAACAAAATATGTATAGTTCTATTTAGAATATATGATTAAGATGTCTAAGATTCAAGAAATCAGTGAACATCTAGATGAGCTAAGAGCTCGTATTTTGAGAATCGTAATTGTGATTGGATTTATCATTGTTTTTATTCTAACTTTTCATTTAACACCAATTGAAGTTAATGGAATCGTATTTTATTACCCGACACCAGAGCCGCTTAACAACATTGCTGCACAAATTACCAATCATATGAAACAGCAGCTAGTACCTGATCAGGTTCAATTAATTCAAACAGCTCCTGGTCAAGCATTCTTTGCACAAATTTACATTGCAGCAATAGGTGGAATTATTTTTGGAATGCCTTTAATCATAAGAGAGATGACTGGGTTTATCAAACCTGCTTTAAAAGAACGAGAAATTAACGTGAGTCGTAGTATTGCTCTTCCTGCCCTAGGACTTTTCATAGCTGGATGTTTATTCTCATACTTTCTAGTAATTCCATACATTCTTGATTTTCTTTACAAATATGGAGAGTCTGCAGGATTAGTGACCTTTTTGAATATTATGGACTTTCTTTCATTCGTTTTACAATTTCTCTTGGCCTTTGGAATATCATTTCAGTTACCTTTGGTAATGTATGCTGCTACAGCCTCTGGAGTTATTGATACATCATTTTGGAGAAAAAATATCAGATATGCAATAGTTATTATTGTGATTTTTGGTGCAGTGGTTACCCCTGACGGTAGTGGTATTACAATGTGGTTTATTGCAGGTCCTATGATTGCATTATATTTTGCCGGCATGTTTTTTGTGGAGCGAAAAAAAAAATCCACAAGTAAAAAGGAAAATATATAATTTTATAATTTTTTTCTAACCTTTGCTATCTGTACCAACGCCGTCAGAAAGTTTAATATTTTTCGTTGTTGTCTGAGAGAAAAAATTGTCAATGCTTACAGATTGGCTTTCATCAGAAGCAAAATCCTGCATTACAGCTAAGCCTATGGCTGAGGATAATACTATGAAAATCATCAGGAATATTTTTCCCAATTTCATCAATAGTGATATAGATTCATACGACTAATAGCAGATGTCTGTATGAATAGAGCAATCCCGCTTTATGAGGCTCTATAATGCTTTAGAAAAACGAGAGTAATTTAATCCCAGGCAGAAATTATTTCTGAACACTTAAATCTAAAATAGAATAATAAGTCACAAGCAATGTTTGAATCAATAAGCCTACAATTGCCAGGTGGTGCAGAATGGATTTGGATAGTTATTATTATCGGAGTACTGATTTTCGGTGCCAAAAAAATTCCTGAACTTGCAAAAACACTTGGAAGGGCTAAAGGCGATTTTGAGAAAGGAAAAATAGAGGCAGAAAAGGACCTTAAAGAATTTAAAGAAAAACAAGATTCCAAATAACAGAATTATTGTTCTGCAATTTTTGCAAATTCATCAATAATCTTTGTAAATTCTTTTTTGAACTTAGCTTTGCCAAAAAATGCTATTAGTTTTAATGGTCCACTTAGATTAAGATCGGCTTCAACGGTAATTTTTGTGCCATCTGTAATTGATTCATATCTTTCAATGATATGACTTCCTTTAGCATCTCCACCTATAACAAAAACTTCATGGAGTTCTGGATATTTTGTTACATGTTTTGTCATCATTACAAACTCACGACCTGTTACTTTGATGTGCTCTTCAACTACCGATGTGTTGCCTCGAACAGAAAGTACTCTGATTGAAGGAAAGTATTTTGGCAATATTTTTTGAAATTGCTCATAGTTTGCTAAAATATCAAAGACTTTATTTCGTTCTGCTTTGACGATTTTTTCGAAATTGATTTTAGGCAATGACATTCGATTTGCTTGATTTTTGATATAAAAGGATAGTCACCTACTAGTCAAATAGTTTAATGGTAATCTTAATTTCGATGTAGAAAAACTGGTGTATGTGCAAAGTCTGTTAGATAAGAAAATACCATTAATTGTAATTTTAATATCAATTTCTATTTGTTCTTTAATTTTTTTTCCACAGTCATATTCTCAAAATGCATTTGGGTTTGAAGAAAATTTTGTAGTTTTTCAAACTGGCATAATTTCAGCTGACAATCAAGATTATGCAATTTCCAAGAATTTTGAGTCTAGAAGCATGCAGGATGGAAAAATAATGAGATTGAGCGGGATTACTACAACGGGTGAAGCTTACTATCTCTATCAAAAAATAATAGATAATAAAATTATTGTTAAAGGCAAAATTTTAGTGAATGAGGTTTTTGTTCCTATTAAATATAAAGTGAAAATCTTTGAACCAGAAATTCCAGTTGAGTCTGAAACACAATTAATTATAACTACTAAACTTCCTCAGTATACCTATGCTAGGTATCCTTTTACAATTTCAGTGAAGGTTTTTGATGCTGAAAAAAATCCACAAGCAAAGTTTGAACAAGTAAATGGAGTGCTTAAAAATGTGTTTGTAAATGTGACTATTACCAATCAATTTGACAAGTATGTAACTTCATTTGGTGATAAAACAGATGTCAATGGGTTATTTAGAGGAAGCTATGTGGTACGTGAAAATATTGACATTCCAGGAAAATATAATGTTATTGTGACAGTGGATGATGGTGATACGTCAATTAGTCAATCTTTTACTACATTTTTCAGAGGAGATATAAGAGATTATTTTGATAAAAATCCATAGAGTTATTCGCCCCATCTTTTATACAAATTATGTTCAATGTCAAACTGATCTAAACATTTTCCAACCGTATGATTAACTATCTCATCAATGGTTTTTGGTTTTGTATAAAATCCAGGAACTGGTGGAAGGATAACAATTCCTAGTCTTGCAAGCTTTAACATGTTTTCTAGATTAATTGCAGTTAGAGGAGTTTCTCTTGGTACAAGAACTAATTTACGAGATTCTTTTAGAGTAACTCCTGCTGCACGTGCAATTAGGGTTTCATCGTATCCTACTGCTATACTGGAGAGGGTTTTCATTGTGCATGGAATTACAATCATGCCATCAATTTTGTGTGTACCACTTGAGACGCTTGCTGCCATATTTGCTTCATCAGATATAGTGGTGGCAAGGGATTTTACCTCATCAGGAGTAAAATCAGTCTCCATTGCAAGGCATTTTTTTGCCCATTCTGTGAGGATTAGATGAGTTTGGACTTTTTTCTCTTTTAATGCCTGAAGCAATCTTACTCCATAAATCACTCCAGTGCTGCCGGTTATACCAACAATTAGTTTCAAAATTATTTCCTGTAATATATTGACATTTACACTATTTTAGTTAAGAGCTGTTTTTTGGAATAATTATAGTCACTAGAAAAAAATTGATAAAATATTATGAACCGTTTATCCAAATAGACTTTAAAAGATCCTACTACGCTAATGTAGGTTGAAGATTTTTGTATATAATAAAATCGTGTTTGTTGTAATAATTTTAGTGGGGGTCATAGTATCAGGTTTTTTTATAGCTCATCTATTTGTTACTGAGATACTAAAAATGGATAAACCAGAAGAGAGGGAAAATTTAGAAACACAAAATATTTCACCTGCAATTATGTATTCTCAGCAAATTTTTGATAGTTGCGAATATGACATGCACTGTGTTGTAGAACTCTTGAGTAATAAATCAAGAGAAATGGATAAAACTATGGCAATGGCTACTTTTGAGGAGCTAAAATCACTTTATCATAAAAAACAGGTAAATTCGCGTTGTCATAGCATAGCTCATCATCTTGGGGAGTGGGTATATGGGTATACGCAAAATATAGAAGAGTCTCTTCAATACGCCGACCCATTGTCATGTGGGGGAGGTATATATCACGGAGTTTTTGAAAATTATTTTTCTATTTTAAACTTTGATGGAGCAGTACCAGAACAGGTGGAAATAAAACAGCTTTGTAATGCAATTGAGGGTGATTACTATTCATTAGATATGGCACATTGTTTTCACGGTATTGGTCATGGCTTGATGCTTCTATATGATTATGATGTTTTTAATGCAGTCAAACGCTGTGAGGATTTTAATTCAAATCTTGAACAAGATTCTTGTGCAAATGGTGTTTTCATGCAAAATGTTTTAAGATATTTCGAAACAGGAGAAGGAGATTTTGAGCAAGACGATATACTATATCCATGTAATGAAATGATATCGCAATTTGTGCCAACTTGTTACATATGGCAAGGAGCGTACATTCTAAAACAACGTGACTTTGAAGTCTATTCAAGCTTTAGAGAATGTGACCAGATAAATCAAGAATTCATAAAATATTGTTATTATGGAATTGGAGCAGAGTTAGAAAGTGATGCAGGGGGAAAGATGGAACTAGCTTTGCTTTATTGTCAGGCAGGCAATATTTCCAGTTACCATAAATTCTGTTTTAGAGGAATGCTGATGAAAACCTCTATGGTATATCTGGATAATGGGTTTGGATTTTGTCCTCTAGTACCAGAACAGTTCAAAGAAGAATGTTATGATGGTTTAGGATATTGGATAAATCTAAGATACGACAGTGACGAAGAAAAAGAGAAAGACTGTTCAAAGGCTGAAAATACACAATATTTTGAGATTTGTATGCATCCAAAAATTGAAGGAATTGCTTATCTTTAATCATACCTTTGGTAGTCTTTACCTTAATAATCAAGGGTTTTGTTTCTGTTCAGAGTCGTCTTTTAGGTCCAATTGTTCTAAAGCGTTTTGTCTTTGCTTTAACCAAATTTTAATTCCCCCAACTGTCATTCCACCCAATAAAATAATTCCAACAAGGATCATCTCAAAGGAATAAAAGGCCATAAGAAATATTGGGACCATTATCTATTAAAACTTCTAAATATCGATTTTAAAATCTAATTAACATGATTAAAATTTCTTGATTGTTATATTCATGATATCAATATACTAAATTGGTACTATCGCGAAAAAAATTTTTAAAAATTGAGATAGTTTCATGGTGAATTATTTTCTTATTTTTTAATAATTAAATTATAAAAATGAGGGTTTGGGGTATTGCCCCTTTTTGAAATCTACTTCTAAGAGTCTGTGAAAGTAAATTCCCAGTCTAGTTGTAGGGTGTCAAGCATGTTCAAAGTAACACTACCAAAAGTGTTTCTAGCAAACATCAATCCGCCACCGTTACCTGGAGCGTCTCCTGCAGTAGTATCGGTTGTGGAGTTGTCAAAGATTCCTGCTTCGTCAATTGAAGCTACATTACAAGATGCAGTACCTAAGAAGCTTGCTGTAGCAGTAACATTCATCTGAGCTGAACAAAGGGTACCAATATCATTACAGCCAGCTGGAGCTCCATGTGCTCCTTGAGCCGATGAATTAGTGATAGTAGCAAGTTGACGTACACAGCCAGCTATTGGTGCCTGGATACTGGTATCATTGTGTAGTAAACGTCTTTCACCATCAGTACCAATCTGCATGTATCGAACTGGATGAACCAATGAAGAATCCAAATTTGGCATCTTGGAAGTGCTATTCATGTCACCAAATACCTGAGCCATGATGATTTCCATACCACTCCTTACGATATGGTTATCAGATTGTCTATAAGCAATGATATTTCCGTCACCGTCAAATTGAGTCACTTTTACGTTTCCTGTTAAAAGAGCTCCCTGATTTTGGGATGTGGATACATTATCAAGATCTAAAATTTGCATGATGGCAAAAGTTCCACCCACAGAAGCTATGACGAGGGCGAGCATCAGAACTCGAGTGTTCGTTGTTACGAATTTCATTACAATAGGGATAAAATCTCAGGGTTTTTAGTCATCGTTTGTCCAATTTATACAAACTAGGTAAAACCTTTAGACGTATAGAGTCTATTACAAAATTGATTTTTTTTAATCGTCATGATTTAATATGATTATTTGTCCTTTGAGCCTACTCCATCGTTTATCTTGACTTCTATTACTTTTCCTTGAGCTTCCTCTTCTTCTGGTTCGGTCTGTTCAACTGGTTCGGTCTGTTCAACTGGTTCGGTCTGTTCTGGGAAAGTCACTGATTCAGATTTCACTACAATGTTTTTTTCTTCTCTAGGTGGGTTTTGAGATGTATTAACTGTAGGAGATTCTATTAAAACTTCGTCAGGCAATGATGCTATTCCAAAAAATATAGTTGCCACAATAACTGCTACTCCCATACCAATTCCAGTCCCTTTTTTCATGGGCAAATGTAATTGTTTATTCTTGGAAAATAAACAGAATGGAGTCGATCTGTTGATGAAAGGATTAATTTATCCAATCTAGCCTCATCCTTCACTCCTCACCGTAACTAACGGACTGCGTTCTGCTCTGTACTTCACCTTTACTGGTACGTCTATCGCTGCAGCTGCTGTAAACATACTAGTATCTTCTATGGATACATTCCAATTACCTAGTACAGAATCT
>JBQTHA010000118.1:0-4477 GCA_052390375.1 Nitrosopumilaceae archaeon | reverse complement strand
GAAAATATGAAGAAGCAAATTCTTGTTATGATAAAATAATATCAATTGATCCTATACATACAGGTGCTCTATACAACAAGAGAGTTACTTTGAATAAATTAGGAATGCATTATGGTGTTACTCCAATAAAACAAAAACAGATATTGTAAAATTTTTGGAATAGAATTAAAACTCCATTCAAAAAAAGTCAGTTATTGATTTTTGTTTCATTTTTTTGAAAAGATTACCCTTTGCTAACCATTCTAATTTACTAATGCTCATTGATTTACAGGCATGGTTAATTCCATCATCGAGGCTTGAAGCGACAAAAGGCTGTTCTTTCATAGCAGCTCTTATTCCTTCACGTACCTGCCATACCCCTACAGGTATTGCATACTCTGGCCTAATTTCACGCAACACCAAAACTGCAGATTGTATTTTATTTTTTGCTAAATACTCTACAACACCAAGTTTTGCAGCAAAGTATGCTCCAGCAATGACAGGAGGATGATCAATTCCTCTTGCATCCTCATAGTCTGAACCAAATCCAATCTGTCCTTGTTCGTCATACCAAGCTTCTACCATTTCAAACAACCATCTATGAGGAAATAAAATAATTGAAAACATGTTACCAAGATGATTAAATGAGAAAACCTTGCAACAGTCAATTAATTGATAATCTAAAATCTCTGTGACAAGTGAGTTTGAAATAATATCGTCAGTTGCAGTAATACTCCATCTAGTTGGAACAAGTTTTCTTTTTTTGCCAAACATTCCAATGCTAAAACATTTTTGAATTTGTGAGAGATCTATGCCAGTGTTATAGAGTTTTAACACCGCATCTTCTGTCTTTAGATCTTTGTCATAGTAAGCATTTTCAATTGCTCTTTGAGCAGATGAACCGGAGAACATGGCTTTTTTTATTTCTCCTATGGGTCCAAAGGGAGCACTTTCGCCATCAATTGTAGTAATGGGGACAGTGTTTTTATGAAATTCGATATCAGAGTCAGTTGGACGAGATGACATTGCAACTTCTTGAAGATTTTCAATGAAACGACCCTCTGGCTCCAATACAGAAACCTTCTGAATTCCTCTTACTAGACTGAGTCTAAAATTAACGATTTCTTCAAGACTTTTTCCTAACCATCGTTCGGGAATATCAAGAAGACTAGTATCACCATGAACTGGTGGCACCATTGGGCCAACATTGACCTTAGGATAATTGTATGTACCAACAAAAACCGATGGAGGGCTAGAACCACTCAATGAATTTGACGAAAATAGATTTCCATATCTTGATAGATACTCTCTCCAATTAGCCTCAATTGATTTTCGAATCTCTTTTGAGCTACGAGACACCAATTTCGTACATATTTTGAGCCTATTAATCTGACTAAATTTGAAATTTGACCTTGGGTAAAGATACCATTTTTTAATTTGAATCAACTTTTAAAGAGTATGGGAGTGGAGCGAATTGTTTCTTTTTTCCCTAGTGCCACAGAATTGCTTTATGAGCTTGGAGTAGGAGACAAAATTTTTGGTGTAACCCATGAATGCCTTTATCCTGAAAATGCAAAATCTAAGCCTCGGGTAATTAATTCCGTTTTTAATCCTAATACCATGTCAAGCAGAGAAATCGATGATAAGATTGTAGAGCTAATGAGAGATGGTAAAGAAATCTACAAGATTGATGAAGAAAATCTAAGACAAGCTAGACCAGATCTAATCATTTCTCAGGATACATGTGAGGTATGTTCAGCGTATACTAGTCATGTCACCAGGGCGCTAGAAATTTTGGATAAAAAACCAGAGATTCATCCATTGAATCCTCATGACATTAAGGGAATTTTAGACAGTGTTGATAATGTTGCAAAAAAAATTGGCATGGAGGAAAGGGGAAGAGAGTTAATACAGTCACTTCAAAAACGGATTGATTTTATTCAAAGTAAAAATTTTGATAGCAGGCCTAGAGTTTTAGCATTAGAATGGCTTGATCCCTTTTTCACTTCTGGTCATTGGGTTCCAGAGATGATTGAAATTGCTGGAGGAAAAAATGAGATTAGTTCTAAAGGAGAACAATCAAGAAGAATGAAAATTGAGGAGATAGTACAGTCTGATCCAGATATTATTGTGTTAATGCCATGTGGTTTTGATGTAGAGCGCACAGTTTCAGAATATAAAAAAATTCTTCAAAATGATCTAGACTGGAACAAGATTCGTGCAGTACGGCAGCAAAATGTATTTGCAGTTGATGCCAACTCATATTTTAGTAAACCTAGTCTTAGAACGGTCACAGGTATTGAAATTTTAGCAAAGATAATTCACCCTGAGATATTTGAAAAAATAAAAAATCCAGAAGTATCCTTCAAACAGATCAAGTCTTAAAGCACTTAATCTTCTTCTGTTTCGGTTAGCTCATCAGCCTCAGAATCTCTTCTGCTTGGCCTTATCGGAATATAGATCACTGACATTTTCTAGTATTATTTCAAGAAGGGCAGTGATAGGCTTCCCGGTTACAAAAAATTGCCTCTTTGGTTAGATTCTACACGTTTAGGGTTTTGAAACAATAAGAGGAAAAACCCAATTTCAAATAGAATCAACAAAATTTTATTTACTATGAAATTTATCGATGAAAGGTAATGCCGCCAGTCCATATTGATGAATTAATAGAGTATTTGAAAAAAATAACAGGACATGAATTTACTGAAATGGAAAAATTTTCTATTTTAGAACTTATTCATTTTGGAAGATCAAGTAAGAAAAAAGATGGAAAATACTACATGGCTCCACCAGGGTAATTCTCCCACAAAACATCTTGATCGGTTAAAAAAGAATTTCATTTCAGTGTTTATTCCAAGCTTGTTCAAACTCAACAAGCACCTTGTGAAATGCTAAAATTTTATATAGAAATCATAAGGCGACTGGATCTTTTTCCCCCACGTCCTATCTCGGGTGTTTTAAACGAGATTCAGTCGCCAATAAATTATAATTTTACTAAGTGTTAATTTTACATTCAACTGCAAGAGATTTTACTGTTGCATAGTATGTGTATGCCAAAATTGCAATCGCGACAAGTCTTATTGGTATTTCATAGTTTGCCAAAAATGCAGTAGCAATTCCTCCAGCTGCACCAAATGTCGAAATGACTGCAAATCCTATTGGACCACAGCTACATGCACCAGCCGCTGCACCAATTAATGAACCAAATAGACCCCCACCCATCTTTTTTTTCTGACTGTTCCGAAATGCATTGATTCTATACACATTCATGGCAAGAACTAATCCAGACAGTGCAGAAACAACCAGAATTAAGAAAAAGCTGATCTCACCGCCACTGGGAATATGTGCAATGATATATGGTTCAAAAAATATGAATTCAGAAATGATTGAAAGAGGAATTAACAGTCCAACAAAGATTGCTACTGCTAAAATGATATACCGATAATTTGCAAATACTAGTTTTATCATATGTGTCATTTTAGATCATTGAATCTATTACGTCTTTGAATACTTCATATGGTTGTGCGCCTACTAATTTTTGTTGTTGTCCATTAGAATTTACAATGATAAATGTAGGTGTACCTGAAGCCCCTTGTTTTTTTGCTTCATTAATGTTAAACTGCACTCTCTTGTTGAATTTACCAGAATCAATGCAACTATCAAATAATTCCATATCTAATCCTAAACTAAATGCAAATGCCTTGAGGCGTTCCGAATTTGCCCAACCAGAATCAATTCCCTCTTGAGAAGTATACAAAAGATCATGAAATTCCCAGTATTTTCCTTGTTCCTCTGCACAATAAGTTGCAGCAGCAGCCTTTGGAGAATCACGCCCAAGAAAAGCGAAGTCAACAAAAACTAGATTGGCTTTTCCTGTTTCAATATAATTTTCAACCACAGAGTCTTTGTTATGAAACCAATTATAACATTGATGACATTGGTAATCACCAAATTCAATAATAGTGATAGGAGCAGAATCTGAACCTAAAATTGGAGAGCCCATTGCAGTAGAAACTGTTTCATGTGTTTGCTCCATGTCAAGATTTAGAGGTTCATTTACAGATGGAGATACAGAAATGGATGCCATAATGGCGATAATGACTATAGATGCAATTCCACTAAAAATTATTCCTTTCTTTTTCATGAAACAGGTCTTTTCCAATAATTTAAAAAACTTGTTCCAAATTTTACATTCAAGCTAGTGTGAGAGTATTATTTTGGCTTTTTGAATAAATCAACAATTTTCCCCAATACTGTGTCTATTGGACATGATTGGGATGATACGCCAGATGAATGCCTAGAAGAATGTTTGTCATATTTTTGCTTGGAATTAAATACTTCATTACATTTTCCACAATAGATCTTTGATACGTTTGCTTTATTGGATGATTTATCCATGTTACCTGTAACAATTTAGGATTTATAAATAATCCTCCTAATTTTCTGAAATAAAATTAACTCATAGATAATGGATTTTTACGTGATTGTTGTATTCAAC
>JBQTHA010000117.1:0-5039 GCA_052390375.1 Nitrosopumilaceae archaeon | reverse complement strand
CACCTTATCACCAACATTAACGGTTGGAATGAAATGATATTTTTTAGTCATGTCAACTGGAGTGGTTGTAATTCCTCTTCCAATGAAAGAACCTGATTTTTTAGAAAGTTCTTTTAGTGGTCTTTGAATACCATCATAAATTTGACCAATTATACCAGGTCCAAGAAGAACACTTAGTGGATTACCAGTTCCTATTACGGGTTCTCCTGGCTTCAAGCCACTTGTAGATTCATAAACTTGAATGAAAGCAACATCTCCAGTTAAACGAATTACTTCGCCAATTAATTTAGCATCTCCTACGGAAACAGTTTCATACATTTTTGCTTCAGACATACCATCTGCTCTAACTGCAGGTCCACTAACCCAAACAATTCTACCTTGTGCAACCATATCAATGACCTATTCCGAATTTTTTAGCAATATCTTTCCTAATTAAAGGCTTCATGCGATCAACTCTAGCATCAATGGTATTGTTAAAAGTCATTGTACCATCTTTTGACTTTACTTCAACTCCGCCAAGACAATCAATTGTATCATTTGAAAATTCTGCACCAGAAAATTTTGATAATAGAGGCTTTACGATTTCTTTATCTTTAGAATTTGTATAAACAATTACATCTGTAGTTCCAAGTGCATTAGTGGACTCTTCAAGTAAGAATGCCATTAATTTGGAATATTTATCATCACGGTTAGTAGATCTAATTTTTTCTATAGCCTTCTCAAAAACTTTTTGAACAGAATCCTCGACAAGCAAAATTTGTTTATTTCTAGATTCTAAATCTGAGCCACCAATTATTTGCTTCTCAATTTTTTGAGCTTCTTTTTTTCCTTCATCTATTATTCTATCATATTCCTGTTCCAGAGATGTTTGTGATTTTGATAGGATCTCTAATGACTCTTTAAAAGATTTTTTTAGACTGGATAGATTTTCAACTTCTGTTTGATTTAGAATTTTGTCAATTGTCCTTTCTAATTTAGGGTCAGAAGTCAACGAAGGCGATTCTACTGATATCGGATTTTAATGTTTGGGAGAGGTGGAAAATGATTTTGTAGATAACCCATTTTGTAATCAAGAAAATTGTTAACAAAATTGACTCTCAGAAAGATTTTAAAACATCTTCATGACCGTTGGTAACTATTGACTGTTGCAGAACTTCTGATAGGAAACATTGTTCTTCCCAGAACAGATTCACCTGCAGCCATTTCACGTCTTACAGAATTTGAATGGTTTCATAAAATAGAAACAGAAAATGAAACCATGACGCCAGAAATTGATGACCTTCTCTTAAGAGCTCAAAAAATGTATCAATCTGTTGATGAGGTGTTAAAAGGATTGAATATTCCATTGCGGGTGGGGATAATGGAGATTCTTTTCAAAGGAACTGTGATTAAAAAAAGAAAGTTTGAGCTTGATGAAATAGAGAATATGGTTAATGATTTAGAAAAAAAGACTCCTGTTGTGATTACTAAGGCTGCCAAGTTTTTGCAAGAGAATGCTGAAACAAAACGATCTCTAGAGGAATATACCAATCTAAAAGATACATTGCAAGTAATAAGCAAACTGAGTATTAATCTTGCTAACTTTGGATTAATGAGATATTTTTACACAAATCTTTTTGTTATAAATTCAGTTGATTATGGTGAGATTGCTCGTTCTTTAGAAGGAATTACAATTTACAAATATGATTTAGAAAGTAAAGACAAGTCAGCTATAATAATTATTTGTGACGCTAAAGACTCCGATAAAGTTCTAAAGGTTATGAGAGCGCTCAATACAAATCCTTTCACAATTCCTCAAGGTTTTCCACAAATTCCAAGCGAGGCTTTTTCCTTAGCAGAATCAAAAATTAAAGAGCTTAAAGCAAAGCAAAAATCTATCTCAAAAGAGCTTGCCGTAATAACTAAGAAAATTCGTGCAGATATTCTTGCTTTACATGAAACAGCTATGGTAGCTAAAGATGTTCTTGAAACCTTACGTAAACCTGGTGGAACTAAACGATTTGCAGTAATCCAAGGATATATTCCAAAAAAAATGGAAAAGAAGTTTAAAGAGATTACAAGTCAGTGGATGTCAGTAACTGAAGAAATAAAAGATCCAGAAGTTTTATCAAATCTTCCTGTTCATTTACAAAATCCAAAATGGGTCAAAACCTACGAAGTAATTACAGATAGTCAGGGAATTCCTAGACGTGGAGAATTCGATCCGACTTGGATGATTGCTTTGATGTGGCCTATCTTTTATGGAATAATGTTTGCAGACATGGGTCATGGATTATTGTTAATGAGTTTAGGTTTGTTATTCAAATTCAAAGGTCAAGGAAATCTATCAAGATGGGGAATGTTGTTAGCAATGTCTGGAGCAGCAGGTGCCGTTGCGGGATTATTCCAAGGAGAAATATTTGGTTTTCATTTAGAACATTTTGCTGCATTAGAATCTCTATTGCATGAAGGGGGTCCACTTCATTCAATATCTTGGTTGGTAGGAGCAATCAGCGTAGCAGAATTAAGCTTTGATCAAGTCATAATGATTCTCAAAGTATCCATATTTCTTGGAGTAATTCATCTAGGGTGGGCATTTATTTTACGAATTCATAATTTTTGGAGAACTGGTAACAAAACTACAATGTTCTTTGAAGCAATTCCGAATTTGTTCATGTGGTTAGGAGTATTTGCAGTAATGATGGGAGCAATTGGTTCAGGATACGATGTTATGAACATGTATTCTAGGGTTCACACTGAAGCTGTCCCATGGATTTCTGTACTTGTTGGCGATTGGGCAGTTGTTTGGCTTGTAGTTAGAATTGCGATATTAGTTGTGATTGGATGTGTTGTATTGATGATTATTGGTGGAATACTCCATAACAAGAAACACCCTGATCAAGGAGGGGATATGGTGAGTGTAATTATGGAGGTGTTACTAGGAAAAACTGTAGAGTGTCTCTCGCATACTATAAGCTATGCTCGAATAGGAATCATGCTGTTGGTACATGCTGCACTTTTACTTACAGTCAATAATGCCTTTGAATCTATGGGAGGATTAGATGCTCCTGGCGCACTTGTCTTGATTGTTGGGGGACAACTTGGCATTATGATGATTGAAGGATTAATTGTTTACATCCAGTCATTGAGGCTTCACTTGTACGAGTACTTTACAAAGTGGTATGATGGTGGTTCTCAACCATTCAAACAATTAGTTCCAGAAATGGTTTACAATTCATTTTCCTGGAAGAATAGAAAATAATTGGTGAATATTTTTTCAAGATTAATATCAACGATTAATACCATCTATTATTTAGAATTCATATGTCCAAAGAATTCATAATTACTATTGTACCAGCCTTAATTATGGCGGGTTTTGCAGCTTTTGCATTAATTAAAATCAGTTCTTAATTTTTTACTATTATTTTCTAGACTACAGGTAGTTCTAAATTATTTCCCCATTCTCCCCATGAACCTAGATAGACTTTGACATTTTTAAAACCAATTTTTTTCAAGATCAAAAATGTGTTAGCAGCTCTATATGCACCCTGACAATAAGTAACAATCGGAGCATCTTTTGGAATGTTATATAATTTAAAAAGATCCTCGTCTTTTTTCATTGTTCCATCATCTTTTATGTTGTAATTCCAATCGATGTTAATTGAATTTGGAATGTGTCCTCCTCTAGCTGCTCTCACAACCGAACCGTTATACTCTTCTTTAGTTCGGGCATCAATAATTTTGATGTCATTCAGATTTTCTTTAATGAATTCAAACCCAGCAATAAGTTCAGGATTTATTTTGCCTGAAAATTTTGATGGTTTGTAATGGTTTGATTTGGTTTCAAGTGGAAGATTTTCATTTTTCCATTTGTTTATTCCTCCATCAAGCATCAAAACTCGAGGATGAGAGAAATACATCAATAACCACACACCACGTGCTGCAAGCATTCCTGAGATATCATCATAAAAAACCACCATTTTTTCAGAAGTAACTCCAACAAAGGAGAGGATTTTTTGAGTCTGAATATTGAATGCGTCTATTCCTTGTTTTGAAGTATCAATCCAATGAAAGGCAAATAGATCCAGATTTACAGCTCCTGGAATATGCCCTTCAGAGTATTCTTTGTAGGATCTTGTGTCTATCAAAAGTAGTTCTAGGTTATTTAGATTCTTTTCAAGGTCTGCCGTAGTAATTAACATAATGGATGTATTACACATGAATGTAAATTCATTTGTCTTTTTATGAAGAAATAAAAAAGAAAAAGAGGTGTTGATATTTTATTCGTTGACGTATGCTCTTTCGCCGTGTTGTGCTAAGTCGAGTCCAATCTCCTCTTCTTTTGGAGTAACTCTTATTCCACCTGGCCAAACTGCATCCATTATCTTTAGTATTACAATTGTAACACCAAAGGCATAGGATAGAGTCATGATAGCACCAACAATGTTGATGGCTTGTTGTTCATAACCTTCTGGAGTTCCAGTCCAAGCACCGATACCAGCACCAGTATCCCATATGTGGGGACTAGCTAGTGTACCAGTTAAGATTGCACCTGTAAGACCACCCATTCCGTGTACTCCCCATACATCGAGTGCGTCGTCCCATTTTCGTGCATTCTTGAATGCCACACAACCGTAACAAATTGTTCCTGCTGCAATTCCTATGATAAATGCTGCCATAGGTCCTACCCAACCAGAGGCTGGTGTAATTGCTACAAGTCCTGCTACAGCTCCTGATGCAGATCCTATGATACTTGGCTTTCCTGTATGTGCCCAGGACATCAATAACCAAGTAATG
This sequence comes from Nitrosopumilaceae archaeon, assembly GCA_052390375.1. GTDB lineage: Archaea > Thermoproteota > Nitrososphaeria > Nitrososphaerales > Nitrosopumilaceae > CSP1-1. The sequence goes on along the minus strand of JBQTHA010000117.1, from coordinate 263 downwards.
GATGCCATACCAGTTGCAGTATTTGTTACTACCCAGGCGCTGACAGCAATTCCATCGACCATCACTTCACTTCCTGCATTAAATCCAAACCAGCCAAACCAGAGCATAGAGGCACCCAGTACCACCATTGGTACGTTGTGTGGTTCCATTGGAACCTTTCCATATCCTAGTCGTCTGCCTAGAACTAAAGCTGCAGCGAGTGCTGAGAATCCAGATGTGATGTGTACGACAGTACCACCTGCAAAGTCGAGTCCGAAGCTAGG
>JBQTHA010000116.1:0-6321 GCA_052390375.1 Nitrosopumilaceae archaeon | reverse complement strand
TACTGCTTTATCCAGCTTACAAAACAACAGCTTACATTTTGTAAGCTAAAATATACGCAAATACCTTTTTTAGCTTAGTCGTAAGCTATGGTCCAGCTTACGAATAAAATGACCCCAGCATACGGTTTTTTGCAAAACTAAGGTATAATCGCCAGCATATTAGCCAATTTCAGATTATTTCTGTATACTAGTGTAAGCTAGAGTAAGCTATGGGTAAGCTTATACTATTTTTTCGTATAATCTTACTAGGATTACACGGCATATCTTGCATAGATTACCCGAACTCGAAAGTTTAAGATTAACCCAAAAAATCGATGAGAAGAACACATCTCGTTTCAGAATTAAGAATTTTACCTATGACATTCACATTGGCATGAACTAATAAGACACCTATGTCTTTTACAATCAAGACAACGTTTGCTTCTACCTGATTTCATTCTTAGTTTTTCTTTTGTATTTTTCCAGTCATCCATTATTATGTTCATGGGAGAATCTTGGAATTAAGAATTTTTAGGATTTGATTTTAACCCCATAATCACCACATTTAAAATCTGAAACTTCTCTAAGTTCAGGTTTATCTGATTTTCCAAATCGATATTCATCCTCTAATGTATTGACATATACCCAATAACCAGTAAGATCACAATTCTTGTATTGCAATGTTTCTATCACTGAACCATCACCAGCAATAATGTCAATTTCAATATTGAATGGGGCTACATCAGGCGCCTTTGAAAAAATCTGTTCTGTTAATTTATAGAAGCGTGCCTTATCTTTACTAGGAATTGATTCTAATTGTAATTGAGGCTTAGTTGAACCTACAGTTTGTCCATACTCTATGATTTTTGCAAATGAGTAAAATGAGTATTCTGCTTCGTCAAAGAATATGCGAACAACAAAAGAATGTGCAAAGCCTTCATCGCTTACAGGAGTATCTGTAGCTATAACTTCCTTTATTGGAAGTTTTATTATTCTTTGAGATATTAGATACTGTAAAGAGGAAATATAATCATCTTCACTAATTGTGCCTTCCGACCACCACTTTGCATTATTTTTCACCCAATCCGGGATTATAGAATTTTGAGCAGATGCACTTACAGAAAGTAGAATAGTTCCTAAAACTATGATTCCTACAACAGAAAATTTTGCTTTCCCCAACAATGCTCATATGATATCAGTCTATCCAAATGATAAGGATTTTGCATTGTAAGAACACTTACGATTTCTGATCAGCCACAGTAATCCACAATATTGAAGTGAATTATTGGGTAATCTTACTATGATTATAAAAAGAAAAAGAGAGGGATTCTATTGTGTAGAATCGAAGTTTTGTCCGCTATTTACTGCAGTTGATTTCTTGTCGTGTGGTACGTCTACAGAAACTGAACCTGTACACATTCCACCGTTACCGTCATCCGCAGTAAAGGAGATTTCATACACTCTACCATCGCCGGTTCCAGAACGTTCTGCTCTTATCTGTGCAGTATCTGTTCCTAGTCCATTTCCATCTGGGGACGTATCGCCATCACCTAAACCATTTGTTGGCTCATCTTGTGTTATTCCATCAATGGTTAGAGTTACAGTATCGCCATCAGCATCTGTTACGCCGCTGATAGTTATATCACTCATCTTATGATTTGGTGGGAATAACGAAGCTTGATTTGGAATCGCACCTGAGCAATCAGGATCTTGGTTTGATGTGGTAGTACCTGTATAAAATTCTCCAAAGTTTTCATCGTCAATTCCTCCTATCGTTTCACGAATCTCTACTTTGTCAAAGACCATATCACTTTGAACTCCAACAAAAGTAAGAACATCATCAGGGGCATTGAATTGAAATGTTGATACTGTTGTTGCACCATTCTTGAGCGTTACAGTAAAAGTCGAATCAACCTCTTCGCCAATATTTACATCAGTTCCAACGTCAACTAGTCCTAGAGAACCTATGGGGCAATCGTTCCCTTGATTTCTGTTGTTACAAGTTGGTTCATAAAATTGGAATCCAAACGAGGAAACAGGCACCGCTAAAGATACATCGAGGTTTTCGGAAGAACTAATTGCAATGTCATGTCCTGGAATTACAGAGGTCCAATCTTGGACTACGAAATCTAGTGCACCGAAGTAAAGAGTAGTAGATGGAGCTACACTTGCAAAGGTTAAAGTGTTAACAACTACAGGTACTCCTGACCCAAAAGCACCTAAAGGTGGCATAGGACATGTAGCACATGTTGCTCCTGTTGATGCAAGAAAAGTTGCCTGGTCATTGAACTGTACTATTGTTGATGCATGAGCTTGTTGAATGTTTGGAGTTAAAGATCCTCCAACTAGAATTGCTGTTATTGCTAAGAAAAGTATTGTTTTTGTCATTGCTGGCTTCTGTTAAATTCAAGGAATTAGATGCTTGTTTGTATCAAATTACAGACACAAGAGATTTCTAGATTGTAAAGTGATTTAGCTAAATTGGAATCGAATTAAACTGTATAATCTCTACAGGATTACCCAGAATAATCAAATTACATATTAGAAATTTCTCTTACAGTTCACAATCCGCATAAACGTAGGCGTATTGTGAGAATTCTGTAGGATTATTCAATTCTACTTCAACACCATGTTGACCATTTCTAACTATTGTCTGTATCATTCCTAGCTCTAATGGTGAATCTTCTGGGACATAATATCCCCCTAATTTTCTAAATTCATCTTCACGACAAAGACAGGTAAGTCTGTCCTTGCCAGGTTGTACAAACCAAGAATTAACACAGCTATGAACCGTTGCCCAACCCATGTTAACTAATTTATCACTAGTTGAAGGTTTTACACATGCAATTCTGTTAGGATGGGATTTTGGAGTTACTGGCACATTTTCCCCACCGCATTTTTGCATGTGTATGGGAAGATAATGATCATTATACTGTCTTAGAGGAGGTTTGTATTCCCTAAATGTCCAAAAGTCAGGATCATACGAATAATAATTTGGCACACATGGATCTCTATAATCCCAAGCAACAGCTGATGGTCCTCTTACAAATGCATCGTCATTTGGCAACACTGGAGATATCTGAATTAAATCTCGTGCGCCACAATTTGGAGTTGTTTTAACAGAATATATTGAAACTTTGTAAGTATCCTTTACTTGTTTGAGATAAAACAGGGCTCTTGTATTTGGCTCAAAGTAGGTAAATGTATCATTGGTTATTGCAGTAATCAATTGGAAGGATTTCTCTTGCGGTTTAAAGTATTCATTAACCTTGATCTCATATTGAAGAGTCACAGGATGTGTTTTGTGAGGCATTGAACCAATTATAGTTCCATCAAGGATAATCTGATTTTCATCCCATAAGTCATAAGGCGATGGGTTAAGTTTTCCTGGAAACATTGGAGGCTCATCTGCAAAGGCTAAACCAAAATATCCAATCAATATCAAGAAAATTACAAAATACTTCATCAAATGTCCGTGGTTGATATTTGTTCATAAATTCTTCTACGTTCTAGTCTGGGTAATCCTCTAATGATTACCCGAGAATGAAATCATAGAAGAACTTATGAGCCTTTTACTTAGAGAAAAAGAAAATGAAAACTAGTTCTATGATTCTAACTGCGTCATTTGTTATAGGAATTTTGATTATTTCAGTTCTTGTAATTAAAAATCCTCCCAAAAACAGTATAGGTGTCGATGTTTTTGATCCAAATCAAAAATCAAGCGCGCAACAATATTGGGAAGACTTTGCAGGATCGAATCCAAATCTTATCATAATTAAAGAAACAAGGGAGGTAGAAGACCCCCAATTGCATTAGATGACCCACGAATCAAGATAAACGGATTAAAATTAGAATATTCCAAAGACAGCCCAATGAACTTTGAGGTGCTTGTAATTGGAGATGGCTCTGGCTATGCAAGCATTTGGGTGACAATTTTTACAGAGGTTGAGACTCAGCCTCCAATTTATTCTCAGGAATTTGTTTCAATTCATGATGATCCTCATTTGAAATACTTGGCAGTTCCAATTTCTTTTAGTATCAATACAGAAGACAGTCCTATTCCACATCTTGATTCTGGGAAATATGTAGTAAGTACGTCATATTATCAACATCGAGCAAGTTTTGGAGATACTAAACAAGAATTCATTATAAAATAAAATTTGGATTAATCATGTATTGGGTTTCGGGTAATCCTGTAGAGATTACCCAGTGCAATTATGATTATTTCTTAGGAAATTTACGTTATATTCTGCTGTCAAACATACAATCAGTAGATTTTATTATACTAATCATAGATTTCTTCAATCAATTTCTTTCCACTTCGTTTTGCAAAATAAAACCTCATCCAAAATACTAAACCAATCAAAACCATTGCCAAGAGGTGAATTATTTCAGGCAAGCTTTCAAACTCAACTAGTTCAATTAGACCTATTTGATTTGAAATTCCAATGATCTCCCCGACAATCCATACAATTACAATTAACGAAATATGGAATTGGAAACTCTTAAGACTCCTTGCCTGTACTGCAAGGCTTCCAAAAATTCCAACTGATATCATGAGAAGAATAAGGGTAATATCACTTAGAAAAGGAGAAAAATCTGAAATCATGCGTGAATCCTCCTTACTCGAATCATTCTCAAGTATACCAAACCAAATGAAATCAACAATACAACCGACAAGGGTTCGAGTATGCCTTCTGCTATGTCTGTATATCCAAACACTTCGGTCGCATGATATATTGCATGAATAACTGCAAATATTGAAAGCAATATTGTTAGAATCCTTAGCTTATTTTTTAGATGAAAGCTCAAGTAAATTGGTATTGCTGCGGCAAAAAAAACTATCATGCTATTTACCATGTTAATCTCTACAAAATAGCTCATACAGGATCCTCCAAAGAAAAGAATTGTTTTGTTACATTCTCCACAACATTTGCGCTCCTTTCAGCCTCTATAGTTACCTGTTCGCCTTCATATCTCACATTAACAGACCCGATGGTACTTGTAAACAGGCTGAATTTCTTTCCATCAGGTGTGAAATCCATTTTTTCAACTACAAGCAACTCATTATCTAACATCCATTTTATTTTCCTGTATGCAGTGCTATGAGGAATGTCTAAGTTTTTTATTACTTCATTTCCTGAAACCAATTTTCCTTTTGCCAAATTCAGAATTTGCAACATCTCTTCATCTGCAAGAGCAGTCAAAATTGCTTTTTTAAATTTTTGATTTTTAATTTCCATACAAGTTCATCTTTAGAATATGATATCCTAACAAGATTTTTGGTACTTATTAGTTAATAGTTATCGCTTTAATGATATAACAAATTGTTGTGCAATAAATTGATAGTAATATTTTTTACAAACACTGGTAACGGTAGTTAATCCCACATGGTGAGACTCATGTCATGGGAATGCTAAATGCATTTTAATTCTCCATTTTCTAATTTTTCTCAATGAATAACAAAAATTCAACCACAATTGCTGCAATATTTACTATTGCTGTTTTAGCAATGGGAATGATGCAATTTGCAGCAGCAGGTGGAAATGAGACAAAACTTGAAGGCAAGTTTAATTCAGTAGATGACGGAAAAGCAAAATTCGAATCAAAGGATGGCAGAATGACATTCAGCGTTGAAATCATTGATGCCAATCTAGCTGATGGTGACTATACCATCGCAGTAGAAGGAACATCCTTTTCTGAAATTAGATCTGCTTCAGCCGGTATCCTCGAATTGGACCTAGATTCTCAATGTAAAGATGGGCCAATTGACAACAATTGTTGGATAAATCCCCCATTGGATGGATTTAGTACAAACGATGTGGTTACCGTCACTGGACCTACTGGATCTCTAGTCGCATCAGCAACCCTTCAAAACAAGTAGGTAAAACCTACAAATTTTATTTTTTTCTACTTCCTTTGTTAAGGTAATCATAGTAAGATTACCCAGATAATCTATAGCAATCTCACGCAAATGTAGAAAGATCAGCTCTTTAGCTGACTCTGCCTAATAGGATTCCTCATAGTGCAAGACATAGCGTAAGCTATGGCTGATGAAATAGATCCAAAGAAGGAAGTTCATTTGTGTAATTGTAAAAATGAATGTCCCGCTCATCCTAAAGACAGACTAATGCACATTGGGGACGAATGCCATCACCAAGATGGAACACACCACAAAATTATGAAAAAATAATCCACAATTCATGGGGGCTCGTGTAATCCTAGTAAGATTATACGAAAACATAGTATGTTACTATACCTAGGTCTTCTGGGCTATAGTAACTACGGCTAGTAATACAGAAATTTTGGTATATGTCAATGAATATACCTAAGTTTTTCCAA
>JBQTHA010000115.1:0-9787 GCA_052390375.1 Nitrosopumilaceae archaeon | reverse complement strand
ACATCAAGGAAAACTCTCCTTATCTGCAATTAATGTAATGGATGCAGAAAGATTCGATCTTAATCTCTAGTAATCTTCAAAACCCTTAAATAGAAAATTAAGGTCACGACAGAACAACCGGTCATGAGGAATATAATTGGGCTATTCATGGTGTTGTCAATTTTTGTAATTTTACCAACTATTCAAATAGTATTTGCCGCAGGCGACGAAGCGGGTGAATATATTGATAGAAGGATAGAGATCTGGAACCTCTTTTTTAGAATGATGACAGTAGCTTTCGTAATTGGAGCCGTTGTCTCTGGCACCATGGTCTGGCTAATTTGGAGATTTAGAGAATCAAATCCCAAAGCAACACCTACCAAATATGAGGGAACTGGTGAATTAGATAGATGAGTGGACATTCTAACTGGGCAGAATGGGTTTACATTGGAGTTGTTGTGGCATTACTTGCTTGGGTTGGTGCAGAAGCATGGAATATCGAAAGATTAGTTGAACATGTACCAGAGGATGCCAAAGTCATCAAAGTTACTGGACAACAATGGTTTTGGACTTTTGAACATGAAGATGGAACAAAAGAAACTGGAGAACTTCATGTAAAAAAGGGCGTACCATACAAACTTGAAGTAACATCAAGAGATGTTATTCATTCATTTAATATTCCAGAATATCTTGTGCTAATGGATGCAGTACCTGGAAGAATAAACACCGTTTGGTTTCTTCCTGTGGATGAAGGAGAATTTCCAATACAATGCCGAGAATACTGCGGTTTGATTCACTATAACATGAGAGGAACTTTGTATGTGGAGGATGGGGCTTGATAGATAAACTCTTGATAACTTCCCATCATATAAAATTGCAAAAGGAGAGTCTAACATGGTATTAGAACTTCAAAAACCACGTCCCATATGGCAGATAATGTTCTCAACCCATCATACAGATATTGGCTTACTTTACATGATATCTTCTCTAGCATTTCTTTTCCTGGGTGGGGCATTAGCTCTTGCAATTCGAGTCGAGATGTTCTCTCCAGGCCCTCAATTTATTGCCGATTCTATGACATATAACAGAATTTTTACCGTTCATGGAACCAATATGATTTTCCTTTTCATACTTCCATTTGCATCTGGAGTTGGAAACTACTTTGTACCAATTATGGTCAGATACAAAGATATGGCATATCCAAAACTTAACGCAATTGCATTTTGGATGATTCCTCCAGCGGCAGCACTCATTTGGCTTGGATTTGCAGACTTTGGTTGGTATGCTCAGCCTCCATACTCCGCAATTAGTGCACCAAGTCCTGCTGCAGAGATGTGGATTTTTGGTCTTAAAATTCTTGGAGTCTCTTCAATTCTTGGTGCAATTAATTTCATAGTTACAATATTGAAGTGTAAACATCCAGACTTACCACTTAGCAAGGTGCCTTTGCTTGCTTGGTCATTTCTTAGTTCAAGCCTTATTGTACTTGTGGCAATTCCGACATTTGCAGCAGCTCTCCTAATGTTATTGACAGATAGATTGGGTGTTACGGGATTTTTCAATCCTGCTATGGGTGGAGATCCTATTGCGTATTCACATCTATTCTGGTTTACATTCCACCCCGAAGTCTATGTCTTGGTTATACCTGCAATAGGAATGATGTATGAAATTATTCCAAGGTTTTCAAGAAAACCAATTTTCAGTCATAGTTCTGGCATGTTTGCTTTTATCTTATTATCGATAGTTAGTTTTGCATCTTGGGCTCATCACATGTATGCGACAGGAATGTCATTTACCGAAAAAACAGTCTTTATGGTAGGTACTCTTGCAGCGGTACCTGCATCCGCAATGCATGTTTTCAACTTTTTAGCTACAATGTGGGGTGGGAGAGCTAAATACAGCACACCTATGATGTGGTCAGTTGGTGGCATTGCATTATTCTTCTCAGCAGGTGCGGGAGGAGTGGTCAACACTGCCATGCCATTAGACTTTATCACCCATGACTCTTACTGGGTAGTAGGTCACTTCCACTTGTTTGTGTTTGGAACAATAGCATTTGGTTCCTTCGGTTTCTTGTATTACATGTTCCCCTACATTACCGGTAGAATGTATAACGAATTATGGGGTAAGGTACACTTTGTTCTAATATTTATCGGAGCAGTATTGGTGTTCTTTACCCAACATATTTTGGGACTATACGGTATGCCTAGAAGAATTTTCGATTATCCACCAATCCCTGAGTGGATTGCAATGAACCAGATTCAAGCTGTTGGTGCAGTATTGCTTGGTGTAGGAATGACAATATTTTTAGTTAATCTGATTTACAGTTCTGCAAAAGGCAAAGAAGCCAACATGGACGATCCATTTGGACTTGGAGGCAAATACTACTATCCATATCAAGCTAAGAATCCACATCATGATTAGAGGTTAAAATGAGTCACATAGAACACATAACACCAATTTACAGAACCTCTCCAAGAAGAGCTGCAAAGATGATGGCAATTATGTTAGGTATTTGCATAGTTGGTGGCATCATCTTCTTTGGTATGTGGGATTATTGGATTTCTGGTACCTCACCTGCAGCAGGTGGTGCAGTGGAAACTGCAACTCCAGCTGTTGTAACAGGAAAAGAAATTCCAGTTTCCTTGAATTTTATCGAGTCTTCTGATTTTAGAACACTAGCCTTTAACGCCTTACCAGGAGAACCTGATAATAATCCTACAATACAGGCAGAAGTGGGTGATAAAATTATCTTTAATGTTAAAAATGTTGGAAAATCATTTCATGCCCTTGGGGTAACAAAAGCAGCTGAAGGATTTTCTGGCATTATTCCTGGAACGGAGATCGGAAGTGCAAGTAATCCTCTTAAACCTGGTGATGGTGGACAATCAGAATTTATTCCTGCCGCAGAAGGTACCTACTATTACATCTGTACAGTTCCTGGTCACAGAGAACAAGGAATGGTAGGGCAAATCGTTGTAGGTGATGTATCTGCTGAAACTGAGAATATGAAGACAGAACCTATAACAGGTTCTGCAATGCCAGCCCCAGGATTAGAAGATGTGCCAGAAATGATAGTAAAAGAAGAACCTGAACAAACCATGGAGCCAGAAGCACTGGTACTATTTACCGGAACAATCTCAGTACCCTCTGGTTCTTCAACTCCTGGATGTGATGAGACAAACGAATGCTTCATTCCTGCTGAAGTTACAGTAAATGTTGGTGATACTGTTACATGGAGCAATGATGATTCAGCAGCTCACACTGTTACCAGTGGTACTCCAACTGATGGGCCTGATGGCACATTTGATAGTAGTCTGTTTATGGCAGATACCACATTCTCTCACACTTTTGACAATGCCGGTGAATACAACTACTTTTGTATGGTTCACCCATGGATGACAGGAAAAATTCAAGTGAGTTAGGTTCTAGAGATTATTTTGATTTTAAAATATCTGGCATTAACATCGCTAATAGTTTTGTATTCGTTAATGTTTATTGGTGGATATGTCTCTTCAGCAGGGTTAGGTCTTACCTGCCCTGATTGGCCACTATGCCCAAGTGGCTTGTTTCCTACTGAACAATATCTAATTGAATGGACACATAGAACAGTTGCAGCTACAGCTGGCGCATTAATTATTGCAACAGCCGTGGGTTGTTGGTTTACAAAAAATTCCAATAAACACATTAAACTTACAGGACTTTTGGCTGGTATTTTTGTAATAACCCAAATCACTTTAGGTGCTTTGGTAATAGATCTAAAATTACAGGCTCTACTAGTTGCTATTCACTTAGGAATTGGAATACTTCTATTTGCCATGGTACTTTTAACTACACTGTTTGCATTTAGATTAGGAAAGACAACAATTCAAACTAAGCTTTAGTTCTAGATTTTAGAATTCTTGGTATATAAATATAACAAAGAATTGCTCCAAGACCGATGGAACCGGCAGCTATTGAAAATATGAAGGCATATCCAAATGGATTTTGAGTGCTGATATTAAAAATATAAGTTAAAACGCCACCATCTTTTGCAACATCATACAAATCAACTCTAAAAATATGAATACCTGATCTTTCTAGGATATAATCAGTCTCCCAATGACCTCCTTGATGGGATTGGGGAGGTATTGCATCAATCTGAATATCGTTATAAAAAATTCTGACACCCATAGTGAATCTATCTACTTCCTCATAGTCCAGATCAGTAACTCTAAAAAGAATCTGCATCGGCTCTCCATTACTTGGAATTTCTGGAAGAGTAGCGATCTGAACTCTAAAATCTCCTATGGTTGATTCTGCAGAGTTAAACATGGAATGTGCATGAGCCTCATAAATTATAGAAACAGAAAATAAAATCAAAAAAATAAAAACAAAAATTAGTCGTCTCTGTGTCATTTTCATCCTTCAGATATTTTTAGCTAATATATTGTAAAAAGAATTTTCAACTGAAAACTTACAAAAGCTTTAAATTCAGACCGACAAAACAACCAAACGTTGACTGTCATTAGCAAATCTATTGATATCAAAGTCCCAGTTAATACAGTATTTACCTATTTTGCACGACCAGAACATGTTTCTGATCAGATGACTGACAAAGGGGTTGGTATGACTGTTATTCCTATGGATATTAAAGATGGAATGGGAGTTGGAACAACATTCCGAGTTATTGCTGATTTTAGTGGTAAAAGACTAGAATGGGATTGTGAAACAACTGAATTTGAACGAGAAGAAAGAATTTCTGCAAAAATGATTAAAGGACCATTTAAGAAATGGAAAATTAAAACTGAATTCAAATCTTTATCAGATAACCTAACAAAAGTTACAATGACAGTAGCTTATGAAATGCCATTTGGACCATTAGGAGCAATAATAAACAAAGCAAAGTTTGCAAAATCTGCTGAAAGAGGATTGGAAACTGCATTATACAAGGTCAGAGGTTTATTGGAAGGAAACGGTTCCATCCCAGTTTACATTACACTTGATGCATATCAAAAACTTCTTGCTGAAAAGAAAAAGATGAACAACGTTCCAGTCTCTGCTGTACTTAATGCAATTCTTGAAAAGTACAACGAAATCGAGACAAAAATTCAAAATTAAATTAATTTATATCATCTCAAGATTAATAACGACTCTAGCGTTTGTTTATTCTAGGGTCTATGGCGCAGCCAGGTAGCGCACCGGACTCTTAATCCGGTTGTCGAGGGTTCGAATCCCTCTAGACCCGCTTTTATGAAATCTTCCGTACTAACGTGAATCGTGGTTTATGAGGTTCTATATCTTCATGCATATCAACATCGCTGATTATTTTCACTCTAAAATTCAACCATCTTTTGTACACATTTCTTTTCCATGAAATACCAGTATCATCTATCGTACTTTCATTTTCATCAAATAATTCGCAATTTAGTATATATTTTCTTGAAACTCTATACAATTCATTTATTGCTCTATCCATTTCTTTCTCAGGTATGTAATTTAGAACATTATGTGTAAAAACAAAACCTATCGAGGAATCCCCATATGGCAGCTCAGTTATAGAACCATTTTTAAATTTGAATGAAGGAAATCTTTGTATAGCAATATCTAATGCATGTTCATTCAGGTCTAAACCATGCACCTCAAAATTCTCAGGAAATTCTTGCAAATCATTTCCAGTATTACATCCAACCTCCAAAACATTGTTAGCTCTTAGAGAAGTAGCTAAATCACGGATGAATTTAGCAAACTCTTCATTATTGTTTGATTTGTTCTCATTTGTGTACTTGTTCCAATAATTGGTGTCATATCCCATCAAAACAATCTCATTCTTCTCGTATTTGTTACTAATGTGTACATTTGCAAGGAACTAGTTTTGTATCAAAGGTGCAGTCATGTGGACCTTCTGACTTTCCATCCACTGGTATCTGCCTCATACATTCCTCATGTCTTCCTTTCTTACAAAACCAGCATATTTCCTGGATTGAATCACCAGTAGAACAAGATTCCATTAACATTTGTCTATGTATTTTTTAAGTAAAAAACCTAGTTCTAGATGTATTTGAGCCAGTGGAGGAACCGTTCATCCCTTCCCATAGTTACATCTGTGAATGATTTTTGCAGTGCCTTGGTAACCTTACCAGGTTTGCCATTTCCTATTATTGTCTGATCTATTGTGGTAACAGATTTTACCTCTGCTGCAGTTCCTGTCATAAAAACCTCATCAGCTACATATAGGTCCTCTCTGTCCAAATCTGCTTCAATTACTTGCCCATCATTTTCCTTAATAATTTGAATAACGCTATCTCTGGTTATACCTTCTAAAACTCCTGCAGTTAATGGGGGCGTAATTATTTGGTCATTTTTTAAAACAAAAATATTTTCTGCACTACCTTCGGCAATTTTTCCTTGATTGTTTAGCATTATAGCTTCGTCATACCCTTCATTTAATGCTTCTACCCGAGCCAGAGCAGCATTTGCATAGTTTGATGCAGCCTTTGCTTTCATTGGTTGTGCAGCAGAATCAATTCTTATCCAACTTGAAATTTTACATCTAGCTCCAGCGAATTTTCCAGCTTTTGATTCACCCATTTTCCATGACCAGCAGGCTATAGCAACATCTACCTTGTTCTGTGTAGGTGTGAGGCCCATTTCACCATACCCATAGTAAGCTATGGGTCGAATGTAACATTCCTTCAAAGTACTATTTTTTACGGTCTTGATAATTGCATCTGTAATTTGTTTTTTATTATATTGCATTTTCATAGAATACATTTTAGCAGAATTGAAGAATCTATCAACATGTTCTGGTAAGCGAAAAATTGCCGAACCTCTTGGAGTATTATAACATCTTATGCCCTCAAAAATTGCTGTTGAATAGTGTAATGCATGAGTTAAGACATGCACTTTGGCATTTTTGAATGGTACAAGCTTTCCATTCATCCAAATTTTACCTACTTCCTTCATATGAAAATGAATCTATTCTAGTAATTTAAAGAATTGGCAAGTTTTCCTTTATACTTACCATCTTTTTATCTTCAAGGCTCTCTTCCAATATTTTTTGCTCTAACGGGAGACTCTTAGTCACTGATATAATTAAAAATTAGCTTGTAATCTCGATGGGTTTGCACGTTTAGAATAAACAAGTTCTTTGAATAATTTTTTAAAATGAAAATTTCACTAGAACTAAATATCTTATATGTTTCTAAATTATATGGAAGAGTGGATAATACCAGTTCTTGCTATTGGATTGGTCATGTTTGGATTAATTGGTCAAGGTTTTGAAATGAGAAAGATTCGTGTTTTTTTAAAACGTGATGAAGAACTTGGCTCTCCTAGAATATTTACGGACAAAAGAAATTTCAAATGGTATATTCTCATAGGCGCAGGTTTTGTTCTCTGGTACTCAACTGGTGGTCTTCCTTGATAGACTATATAGATCAGCTCTAAATACTAGGATTTCTAATACAAAGTAAGCGTGTTTTGGGTAACGCCGGACTGATTCTAGATGACGGTCCAAGAACAAACCCATTTTGGCACTACTGGTGAAAACCCGTAGCGCCAAACTAGTTATTGTTTAAACAAAATGAATTTTTGTTCTTTCTTTATGTACTGCTTTGATTGCTTTTTCAATATTGTCACCAGAATCTTCAATCACTATAATTATTCTTGAAGTTTCTTCTTGTGCATCCATATTCAATATGTTTAATCCAGCCTCTCCTATTCTTGCACTTGATTTTGAAGCTATCTGTTGAACTCTCCACATCTCGTCACCAATAAGAGTAATTACTCCTCGATTGTATGTAATTGTAGCCAGTGAATCAAATCCTAGTATGTATTTCTCATTACGTCTAACATAATCTCCATCAAGAAACAATATTCTTGTAAATTCAATTCCATCTTTTATGAAAGGAGATAAGATAACAAATTCATTATATCGTTTTTCATTATTTAGTGATGCCAATAATCTTTGTACATGTTCTGTTTCTATTCTTAAAATTGCACAGTTTTTCTTACCTGTAACTATTTTTAATGGATGACCATTTTTGTTATCGGGAATTCGTTTTATAATGGTAATTTTTGATGGATTTTTCATATTAGTAATTATGATGGGCATATCAACTCCATATTCAACAATTTCCTTAATCGCAATAGGATCTAAAATTTTCATCCCAAACATACCTGCCAATCTGGCTTCGTTGTATGAGAGCTGTTCTATTTCACTAAGCTCATCAGTCACAATTTTAGGATCTGCCGAGACTACTGAATTATCTTTTTCAAAATCAATACTGATTTCATATTTTTTGTGAAGAAGTATTCCTAAATCTGCTGCAGTTCTATCAGACCCGCCTCTCTCATATGTAGTAATTACTCCATCGATTGTCTTTCCAATAAAACCTCCAATCGTTACAACATCATTTTCTTTTAGTAATTTTTCTAATGCATCTAATTTTTCTATTGATTTTGATAAAAGGAAATTTGTTGATTCGATGTTATTATCGGTAATAATAGGCCATGCTTCAAAATCCACTACTTCGGACCTAATTCCTTGGCTTTTGAAAATATAATTCATTACCTGAGACATAAGAAGTTCACCTGAACTTGCAAGTGCACTAGAACGAATCTCATCAGCAAATACTCCTTTTTGTCTTGCATCTTCTAAGGCTATTCTTGATTTTTCTAAAAATGAATCAATTACATTTTTACATTTGTCTTGATAATCTGAGCTAACTAATTCAAGAATTTTTTCATAAGCGTTTTTTAGATCATCAAGTTTTGGTACTTCTCCTTTTTCTGCCTTTTTTCCAAGCTCTAGAACTATGTCAGTCAAAGATCTAGCCATACCATTTTGTATTGTGAGCGGTGCAGAAAAAACTGCGATTATCTTAGCATCTTTTTTTAAAGAATTGATTCTTTGTATAATAATTGGTATTGAAAGTCCATCTGCACCAATAGCACTACCCCCGAATTTTGCTACTGTCAGTCTAGTCAATACATTATAATAAAAAATTATAATCCTGTATTAATCATTGGTTTGGTATTAATTAATAAAATCTAAATTTCATTTTGGAAAGATATCTTTTATTATTTCGGCCGCTTTTTTGGCTCCATCATAACTTTTGGGCTTTCGTTTTTCTCCAAGTTTTTCAGGAATCAAAGACCCCAATTTATTTACATCCTCATGTGAGAACCCCTCCCTCATAGCATTATCTTCTTGTTCAAAATGATTTTTTATCGGTATGAAAATACCAGGTGTTCCATATGATTTTGATTCATCAATTGTAGATTTTCCTCCAAGAGATACAATTAGATCTGAAGCAAATATTATTTCATGTAAATTGTTTACAAACCCTAAATTTCGAATGTTTTCCCCGTAAACTTTTTTCAATGATGGCCCTGAAACTATTACCAATTCAACATCATCTCTTATTTTGGTATAAGACTCAATTGTTTTTTCAATTAAAAATTTCCCTGCATCTGTACCACCAACACTAACAACAATTGTCTTTTTGTTAAAAGAAAATTTCTTTCTTAGCTCCTCTCTTGAATAATTGGTTGTTCTTACAATTGGACCTACTCGTCTTATATTGTCTTCATCTGTTCCCTCTTCAGGCAAAATAATAACATCACATTTTTTCATAATATCTCTCATAGATCGATTCATTTTTCTCTCGATTATACTTCCAATACCTTTTGTAAATCTGGTTTCTAGAACATCTGTAATTAGCACTGAAGATAGATTTTGTTCTTGTGCAACTGTAATAGACGCAAAATCCTCATCACTTACAATCCCTTGAGGCCTTTCCTCTTTAATTATCCTTGAGGAAAT
>JBQTHA010000114.1:0-7210 GCA_052390375.1 Nitrosopumilaceae archaeon | reverse complement strand
ATACTTGTATTAAAATACAAAAAATGTGAAAATATTTTTAATTAAAATGACTTTAAACATCCTCTTTGAAGATGACAACGACTTTACTGCGTTACAGTATAATAGAATCTTAGAAAAATATGGCCACAAAGTAACCGTTACAAAAGATGGTGAAGAGTGTCTACAAAAATACAAAGAAGAGAAGAAGAAAAACGAGTACAAAATGCTTGAAGAAAGCCCTTTTGATGTAGTTGTTTTGGATCAGTCAATGCCAAAAAAAACTGGAAAGGAAGTAGCTAATGAAATCCTAAAAACTACGCCTAACCAGAGGATAATTTTTGCCTCAGCATATGTCTTGGGTGGTGAGAAAGAGACAACAGAAGATTTTAAGGAAAACGTAGAATTTTTACAAAAACCATTTTCATTGACAAAGCTGGTTAGACAATTAGGAAATTAGATTCATAAACCAATTATTTTACGAATTTTATACAGTTACAGTCTAAAACTAAGCGGGTTTCAGAGTTTCTAATATGATCATTTAATGAATGTCTGCATTGAAGGTTTTTACACTTTCGTCTTTCAATTTCTCTTTTGATAATATTTTGAGCTATTGAGTTTGCTTGTTCCTTTGAAAAATGTTTCTTGTCTACATAGTAATGAACAATCTTATTGTAAAGTAAATCTGACTCGAATTCTTTTTCAATCAAATTTTCAGATCCATGTGTTTGAATTTAAGAAATACATTAAGTATAATATGCTATTCTTAAATATATGATTTATAGATAAATTAGATTTTAAATGAATATTGAATTAGAAGTTACAAATCAAATTGTCTAAAAAGAAAAAACTATTTTATTTATGATGATTTACCCTCGAAGAACATCTATTATCATCTGTATGAGAACAATCAATGCTTGCCCAGATTCATATGTTATTTTATTGGAATTAATAAAAGCATTAATCTGATTAATAGAGGCCTCTAGTGAACCTATGGCTCCGTTGATTTTTCCAGAATCTATTTTATCAGCAGCACTTTCTAATTTGCTGATAAATGAATTAATTTGTCCCTCACTAAGATTATCATATGCAACATCATCTAGTAGTTCTTCTATTACCTGAATTACGTCTTCTACAAGCTGTGATTGACTGATGCATACATCACCTATTCCATCATTGTTTACATCTTCCTGACCTGGATTGTAAACATTAGGACAGTTATCACTACTAAATACACCATCACAATCGGGATCATCTGGGCCACATGCAACACCTCCAAAAGCTACCTGGGATTGAGAAGTAATGATAATCATGCTAACTAGTACAATTGATAAAATAAACATCACCCTACTAGATGATAGGATTTCCAATACAAGTTTCTATATCATTATGTACTAGATGATACCTTGTTTGTAAAATATTACAATCATTTTTCCTATTGAAAATCATGACTAAAAAAAGAATTTGCTCACATTGCAATATAAATAATGGGATTTGGAAATAAATTATAGACTTTCAGAAAGATTGAACATATGAAATTACAAACTTTTATTTTATTAACCATTTTTTCTCTTTCTTTGATAGTTCCTGTGTTTCCACAGGATGAACCACCAACAAAAAATCCAAATGAATTAATTGTGAGTAATGAGGATTTGATTATTATTTTTTCTAGTTTTATTGTGGCCATAATAGCAATTTTTCTTTACTTAGCTCGTAATCAAATTCTTCGAAAAAAACTTTCTTATGATATAGGGGATTATGAATCGAAAAAGAATAGAGATTATGAAAAATATCATTCCGATTGGACAAGTGATGAGTTTGTTGGTAAAAAGAGTCTCAATCAAGATGATGATGAATTTAGAAAATCCATTCAAAATTCTAATTTACCTAATTACTATAAGATCCTCGAGATATCAAAAGATTCTACACAAGAAGAAATTAAAAATCAGTTTAGATTGTTGGTAAAGGAATGGCATCCAGATAAAAATCCGGATCACACAACTAAAGAAAAAATGGCAGAAATTAACAAAGCGTATGAAGTTTTATCAGATAAAGAACGACGGAAAAATTACGATAAATATTTTGATATCGCATAAATTCAGATTATCCAACTTTTAGTCTAATAATTGTCATATTCAATTCAATGTGAGACAAACTTTGCATGCTATTTGTTAGATTTACAAAAAATGTTACTTTTTTTATTGAATCTTTTATTGGCACATTTGCAGTAATTTCAAGTTCTTGAAATTCAGGGTTTGGTCCCAACATACTCTTTGATAATAATTCTGTTATAGAGAGATCAGATACAACGACTTTAATTTTGAAAGCAAAAGTATCGGAAAAATTGACACCCCCTCTGTTTGTAGGTCTATTTACTGGAGTAGAAGATTTGGAAATTACTACATTATCCAGCAAATAAGTGACTTTTCCTAGATGAAGCATGTAATCGAATTTATGAGATTTTTGAACTTCAATAATTTCAATTAGAATTTTTTCATCTAAAGTCAAAGTGTAAATGATTTCTTCTCAGATGTATAAATAGAATATACACCAAGTGCTGTTCAATCTAGTGAAGCTATCTCTCAAATCGTAGATTTTAAGATTAATGTTAATGAAAAATAAGAATTTTCTAGAAGGATTTATTGTATTTTCTGTGATGACTGGGGTGTTATTACCAGTTAGACTTTTTTTTGTAACGTATATTTCCACTGATTGGTTTGGATCATTTGGCATAATTTCTATCATTTCGGTTTTAATGATAATTCTAACCAAAAAAGGAAAACTTGGACGATTTGGAAAAATGTTTGAGCGTCAAATGAATAAGTTACAAAAAGGAAAACGGGCTAAAATAATTTATGGACAATCTATAATTTTTCTGCTAATTTTAGGAGGAACTATTTTTGCAATAGAACAAGGAAATTCAGTCCATGTAGATTTGAAAAACAAACTATTGGAAGAACATGCAGAATTTGCAAATCCAGAGGAAATTCTCAAAAAAACAGATGAGTTACAATTTCAAGATTGGATATATGGAATTGTTGGTATGTTTTTAGCAATTTTCTTTGCATTTCCACAATTGTCTGCAGTTCTTGCTGTTCTAAATGATAGTCTTGATGGGTGGATCCTACATTTTTACACAGTAGCCTTTGTTGAATATTTAGAATTGTTTGGAATTCTGCTATTTTTTAGAATTTCTCTTTCAAAAAAAAATTCACTGCAGTCATCAATTGATAAAAAGTCTGAGAGTGAAATTATATAAAAAAATTAGGAATAATTTACGGTCAGATTTCAAGTTAGAAAATATTGCATCATAAATCTAAGTGATAATCTAAAATGAGATTGAAAACCTCATAATAACACACACCTTTAAAAACCAGAAAGCAGATGAATATCTAGTGCAACTTGTTTCAGATACACAAACACTTAGAGATGAAATTAACAATTTAGCAGTCTTAATGGGTTTGGATAAACCGTGCTACTCTGAAATGCTGGATTTTACAATTGACTTGTTTGAAACCCAAGGGCTTGGAATCGATTATTATGGTTATCACAATATAGAGCATGAATTAGAAGTAACCTACATCACCCTAGTTGCTGCAAACTGGAAAAGTAGTCTCAATCCCATAAATCAAGAGGACCTCAAATATCTCTACACAGCAGCACTTTTTCATGATTTTGATCCTGATAAGAGTGTAGACAAACCTCATGAAGAAAGTGTTTTAAAATTTCTCTCTGAGAGTGAAACATTAAAAAAATTTCTTAATGATGCAGAGATTGATCTCAACATAATAAAAGCTCTCATATTAAGAACTACATTTCCATGGAAGGGAAATTTAAAAGAAAATGCTGAAAAAGAAATAAAAAAATGTTTTGAGAATTGTGAGATTATAAAAAATAATCCACAAAAACAAGATCATTATATGAGATTAGGTTGGTTTTTGTCAGTAGTTGATAGAATAAGTGGATATGCATTAGGCGATTTTACTAAAGGAATGGAAATGGCAAAAAAGAATGCTCATGCGCTTGCATGGCATCCATCACTCATATTTCAAAGATCGGTTGCGTATTTTGAAGATCTTCTAAATAATGAATCCGAAATGTGTGAGCGTGTACTTAGTTCTATTCCAAAACATATGAGAAAAAACTTTATGCATAATGTTCTGTCATTTTTGAAACTTCGTCAACAAGAAATTCAAATTCATGCAGATTTTGTTTATGAAAATCTAAAAATTGTTCCAACAATAGAGCAGAACATAACTAGAACACAAGATGACTTTGTAAAAACTCTCCGTGAAATTTATGACGAGTTACCAAGACCATTACAAATGACAAGAAATGATTTTGAAGAATCAGTTAGAGATCCTAGTACAATCCTTAGTACCATAAGATTAACGGATACAGGGGGGCCAATAATTGGATTTGCAAAAGGAGGTCCTCTAGAAAATTATGAAATTTTACACCAAAAAGTAAATGACGAAAACTTTGGTGCTAAAAATACAATATTTTTAGAACCACTTGCAATAAAGATGGGTTATTGGGGACATCATGGAGGAAGTGAATTACGTCATTTATTTACAATGCAGGCACATTCAAAAAGATACAAATATCAAACGAGTTTTGCTCTCCGAGATGTGATTTCTAAACGGGCAAAAACTCACGAAGAAGCAAAGTTTGTTACTCAGTTTGACCCAGAACGATGGGATTACTACAGAATAGAGCTATAATACCTACCTAAGAAAATTATCCAATTATAGATAAGGTGGAGAGGAAAGTAGATCCCGATATTACTTCCAAAATCATTTTTTACTATATCAGGATATACCTCTTTTCATGTCTTTGGCTGGGATCATTTTTCGTTTTCTTTATAATGTTAGAGGTTTGACACCCAAGGGAATAATTTTATATTTTTTGAGAACACTTGCGATAAAAAAGGAGATCTTTGATCTCCAGTTTTGAATTCTTGATTTGTATTTATGATTTCATCTAATGGTTTTAGTTTTTAGTGCTATAAGGAATCATTCCCTACATTACCATCAACTAATCTGGTAACTACTTTTTTATCACTAGACCCGGATTAAGGAGAATTAGTACATAGCATTTCATCTAATGTAATTAAGGTTGATTGAATGAGATTGACCACCAAACGGTATATTGACAGATAAAAGCCTAATCAAAATGTTTTTGAAAGTAGTAAAATTAATTGGCAAATTTTTTCTTATTTCTTTTATATGATTGTAAATATTCTCATGTTAATGTTTTGAATATTTTCTGCCCAATTAAATAACCTAATATTTTTGATTATTTTTGCTAAAGAATGATTGTCGTCTCCTGTTTTTAGTTTATTATAAAGTTGTCGAAGGATTTGTCATTAAAATTTCTGAAAGTCAGTAAAAATCAGATTTTTGTTCCAAAATTTGCGTTTTCATATATAAAAAAAATTAGATCGATACTACCCTGTGGTTAAATAATTTTTACAGCATGTCGCTAATATCACCTCACACCTGCTGATACCATGACAACTGGATACTGTGTCAAATGCAGAAGTAAAAGAGAAATGCAAAAAACTCAGGCAGTAACCCTGAAAAATGGCAAACCTGCCACTAAAGGTCAATGTCCTACCTGCAACACAAAGATGTTTAGAATTGGGAAAGCCTAAGGGCTTACCTTCACTTTTTTAATTTATCAAATTTATGGGTTCAGTATTTCCATTCTTTAGAATTTTCATTCCATAATGCTCTAAATGGTTTTGGGTCTTTTCCTATCTCCCCAATGATTCTGTTTTGAATGGCAAAAAACATGTTTTCCATAGAATCTACCCCACCATCCAAATAAAGTTCTTTACCGATTTCCGAAATCCGATTTTTTTTACCCTCAACTTCGTCAGAAAATGGATTTTGGAGACAGACTGTTATCAGGTCAATCATTTCTTCTTCAAGCATTGCATCCATAATTGAATATATTTTAGAATTGGATAAAAAGATTTAAAAAACTAGTTTGTGATAATTTTTTGGGCAGAATTTAATTTATCTTGGATTTGAGCAAGTATCAATTCTGCCTTTTCCTTATTCTCAAAAGATTCACTGACCGTATCCATTACAGAGTCTATTTCATAACTCTTATCAACTAAGATTTTTGCAACATGATCATCTAAAGTTCCATTACCGATCAAATAGTAAGCAAAGACAGTATTTTTTTGTCCCATTCTGTGTAGTCTGTCTTCTGCTTGTCTATGGATGGCAGGGCTCCAATCTAATTCAGCAAAGATGACATATTTTGCACGTGTTAAATTAATTCCAACATTTCCAGCTCTTAATCCAGCAATCATTAGTTTAGTTTTCCCTTCCTGAAACATGTCGATTTGAAGTTGTCTGATATTATCTGATTGACCTCCAATTATAGAAGATGGATTATATTCGCTTAGACTCTTGTGTAATAAATCATGAATCGCTCTATGATGGCAAAATACAACTACACTTTCATCAATTTCCATAATATTTTTTACAAAATTAATTACATGGGGAAGCTTTGCCACTCCTGCAGCTTGCCTTTCACTTTGTATTGCTCTGTGATATGAAGCTGATTTGTCAAATTCGGTTTCAGCTTGTTTTTGTTCTTCTTCTAATTTCTTCCAAATTTTATCTAACTCTTTATTATAATAAGTTGAATCAGAATCTATTACCTCTTTATAGCGTACTTTGTCTTTAAGTTCCTTTAGGACATCAGATTTTTTTCGTCTTAGCATTACATGATTACATAATTCAGATCGTAAAGATTCACGTTTATTTTCTAAAACAATTGCTTTTCCCTTATCATTTACATAACAAAAGTATTCACAAAATTCTTTAAAACTTCCTAGCATTCCTGGTCGTAAGATGTCAACAATTGGCCATATTTCAGAACCACGATTATAAATTGGAGTACCAGAAAGACCAATTCTATATTTTACAGAGCCCAAGGCTGCAAGTTTTTTTACTGCAGCATATTTTTTGGTAGATTTTGAGCGGAGATTCTGAACTTCATCGCAGATAATTGATCTGATGTTTAATTTGGATAAATCTGCTAGTCGTTTTTCTAACAATTCATAATTTATTATATAAAAATCAAATTTACCAATTTCTTGGGATTTGCCTTTTCTAATTACAGTTGATGAAGGAATTTCATTTTCCATCAATCGTCCATTTCTGCTCTTTTTTTTCATAAAATTACCGATTTCTCTTTGCCAGTTCCTTAGAGT
>JBQTHA010000113.1:0-6594 GCA_052390375.1 Nitrosopumilaceae archaeon | reverse complement strand
CCAGGAATAGTTTCCATGTTTACATTTGCATCAAAGATTGGAATTAGTCTAGCTGAAGGTGCAGAAAAAATGGCTGTAATTCCATCATGCTATGATCTGAGCAAAGTAAAAGAGATTGCAAAAAATTGTGACACCATGGTATTTCTAAAAGATGGAAGATACTTTGATCAAGTAATTAATCTCTTACGTGAAGCAGGATTCTCTAAAGACTCTATTTTTGCCATTGGACAAGACCTAGATACAGATAAAGAAATTGTAAAAAAACTAACTCTAGGTCAAGTCACTGAAGATACCATTACATCAAAATATTTTTCAATCATGGTGGTAAAGCGTGTCTAAAGTTTTTTTTGTAGGATGCGGTCCTGGTGATCCTGAATTAATTACTATTAAAGCAAAAAAACTAATTCAAAAAGCTGATGTAGTTGTATATTCTGGCTCATTAATTCCTCCTGCAATACTTCACCTATGCAAAAAAGGTAAATTACATAACGCTGCAACATTAGTACGAGAGGAAATTTTTAATCTATTAAAAAATAATGCAAAAAAAAACAAGCTAGTTGTAAGACTACATGATGGCGATCCTACAATTTATGGAGCAATTAAAGAACAGATTGATAATCTAGAAAAAGAAGGAATAAAATCAGAAATTATACCTGGAGTAACTTCTTTTTTGGCGTCAGCTGCTGCGTTAGGTACACAACTTACACTACCAGGTGTTACTCAAACTATAATTATTACACGAGCAGAAAAACGCACTAAAGTTCCAAAACGTGAAAAAATTTCAGAGCTTGCTAAACACAAGGCAACTATGATTTTCTATCTTAGTGTCCATCTTCTTTCTGATATAGTAAAAGAGGTAATTGCTGGCGGATATCTTAAATCAACTCCTACTGCAGTTGTTTATCGTGCAAGCTGGGATGATCAGAAGATAATCATAGGAACTCTTAATGATATTACAAAAAAGGTTTGGAATGAAAAAATAACTCGTACTGCAATAGTTATCATTGGTGATATTATTAAACCATCATCTTATGAATATTCTAGGCTGTATGATAAGAAATTTAGCCATGGATATAGGAAGGCAAAAAATAGTAAATAACATTCCGAGTTTAATAAAAAAGAAAAAAGATAAGGCTTTGTTTATTGCAGAGTAATTTTCCAAGTAACTGCTAATGTGTCTGCAGAAGTTACAGGTATTGCTAACGCATCTCTCATTGCAAACATATTTCCGCTTGCTGGACTTGCATTATCAAACAACCCAGACTGTTGTACAGTAGTTGAACTAATACTTGTAAAAGCAAATGGAGTTGTGGTTGTAATTGTAGCTATTGTATCAGCACCAGTTATATCAATTGTAACTGTACCTGAGGTTCTATCTATTTCACCAACAGTGGCTCCGGTATCCAATTGTAGTTCATCTCCGCTTACAGCACCTGTTGCATTACCGATGGCAATGAAGTTAAATCCAGTTGTGCCAGAAGTAATTGTACAGGCAGTGCTTGACGAATTATCAAAGATCATTTGTGCAGCACAGTCCTTGCCTCTCTCTACAATCAAATTATCTCCTTGGGCGTATTGTTTAACCTGTCCATCGGCGCCTCTAACCGTATATTCTACATGGCCTATCATGTATGCAGATTCATTAGGACTAAATTCATTTCCTGCCATCAAAAATGGGGTGGCAGAAATAGCATTAGTACTGATAAATCCAACGGCTACTGCTAGAACTGCTCCTAACAGTCCTATGGTCATTGTTCTTTTCATTAATTGAGTTATCTTCGCTCGGGATTTATGCATAATGGAATTTATTTTGAACAAATGATTCCATTCTGGCTATATTAGGGGGCTGAAAGGCCCATTTTTTCCTCCAGTTCAACAGAAAGATCCTTTCCTAGGGGCTTGGATTCCTGCCTAATTTCATCTCCAATGTCTTCTGTGGTAGATTCACTCGCACTTTTCTTGAAGTAATCAATTTGTGATAAAGTACCAATTGATAATACTGAAAGAACAACAATAACTGCTGCTATTATTCCAATTCTAACAGACTTTTTCACATAGTCTTCTAGTCAAATTGGTCTATAAACTTGCTTTTACAAGTCATTAAAATTTACAAAAATCATTCATCTATTTACTATATTTTCTTTCTACATGAGAAATGCCTTTTTAGCAATTTTATTTGTATTATTATTACCTTCTCTAAATGCTGCATTTGCAGCAGAAACTATACTCATCACATATTCTGATACAATTGAAAGAGTTGTTTTTGATGGAAAATGGACGGATCAAGTGGAATGGAAACAGTCTTCATGGGATAAAATTTCACTAACCAATGGAGATGCAGTACATATTAGATCAGCACATCAAGGTGATTTTATGTATATTTTACTAGATGTAGTTGCTGATAGAAGCATTGATCATCTCTCTGATAGAGCAGTTGTTTGTATAGATGGGTCTAATGACAAAACCTCAACTGCAGAAGTTGATGATTATTGTTTTCAAGCTTCACTAGATGGTAAACAAGGATTTGTTTATCAAGGAGGATCTTCTTTAGCACTAAACGGACACTTTAAGAAAATTCCAAGCTCTGATGGATTCATAGGGGTAGGAGGTAAATCAGATCTAAATGACAAGTATAGTCAGATACCACATACAAGTTTTGAATTTAAAATACCTTTGAATCTTTTTGGAAGATCTGATGTTTATGGTTTTTATATTCTAGTATATGACGCAAGTGGAAATCAATATTATTCTTGGCCTGTAGGTATTGATCCAGTTGGTACATTTGATATACCTAGTCCAAGTAATTGGGGTAGTTTGGTATCCCCAGACAAGTCAATTCCAGAATTTGATCTACCTATACTTGCATTAGTACCGGCAATATTTCTTGTAATTTACTTCACAAGAATGAAAAAATTTAGGACTAATGAAATAAAATAAGGCTAAATGTGGGGCAATTAGTATAAAGCGATGGAACAACGTTTTTACAAAAGCAAAAAAAACTCTAACCAAGGTTAAAATGAACATCATAATAGTAATTCCTACCTATAATGAAAAAGATACTCTTCCTAGCCTAATTGCTAAACTCACTAATGAGGTAAAAAGAATCGCAGAAAAATTCTTTATCATCATTATGGATGACGCATCACCAGATGGAACAGGAAAAATTGCAGAAAATCTTAACAAAAAATATAAAAATATTACAGTTATTGAAAGACCTACAAAACTAGGCCTAGGTTCTGCTTACAAACAGGGATTTCGAATTGCATTAGATAGATTTGACTCAGATTATGTGGTTCAAATGGATGCTGACCATTCTCATGATCCCAAGGAAATTTCTTTGATGGCAGACAAAATAAAAGACCATGACTATGTGGTTGCCAGCAGACATCTGCCTGGTTCTTCTATTATTGGTTGGGGGACAGGACGAAAATTACTACATTCTATGGCAGGAAATTTTGCAAAAGGATGTGCACAATTAGAGATATCAGATCCTACCAGTGGATTTAGAATGTTTAAAAAAAGTGTACTTGATGCTGTTAACTTTTCTGAAATAAAATCAGAAGGGTTTGCTTTTCAAGTAGAACTACTTTGTTATCTCAGAAGAAAAGGTTTACACGGAATTGAAATTCCCACAATATTTGTTAACAGAAAGCTTGGGAAATCTAAAATGAAT
Source organism: Nitrosopumilaceae archaeon (assembly GCA_052390375.1). GTDB lineage: Archaea > Thermoproteota > Nitrososphaeria > Nitrososphaerales > Nitrosopumilaceae > CSP1-1. The sequence goes on along the minus strand of JBQTHA010000113.1, from coordinate 2,921 downwards.
TTAGGAGAACTAATCCAATTTTCAAAAATGTGTATTAATCTTTTAAGGAATCGTATCTAGTTATTTTAAAAAAATAAAAACAAAAAAGGAGGGACTTTCGTCACCCTTCATCTACTAGAGATTTATTCGTAAGTAGATGAGGTTGATGAAGTTGTTTTACTTGATAGTCCTTCAAGTGATGGCACAGTTGGGAATTTGTCTCCAATTTGTTGCTCTGCAACTGCAGAAGCTTCTCGGAGAATCTTGTCTGTCTCTTCGTTGGATACTTCGGATTCCATGTTGAAAGCGTCTCCGGAGAATGAATCCACCATTAGTCCATTGAGTGTCTGTGTCATGGAATTCAATTCTGAATCTGCTTCTGGCATGAATCGTCCTAACGAAGACTTCAAGCCCTTCATGGTTGACATTGCTGGTCCTATTGCAACCATAGCATCGCCGAGGTCATGAATTGTAGTCAATCGGAGTTGAACTTGTTCTAGTGACATTCTTGCATTACCAAGCATTCTAATGACTTTACGAATTTCTGCAAGCTCATTAGATAATACCTTGCTTGTACCGGTATCATGTTGTTGCATTGCAGTAACTATTCGTTTGAAGATTTGCTGGTCTCGCTCATGTAGCTTAGCTAACATAGAGTCCATTTTTGATATCTGGACTTGTAGTTTGTTAACTGCCGTCTGTATTCGTGGCTTTAAAGCCCCTTGTGGTTTTACTGCTTCGCGTAGTTTGCCTGTAACACTTTGTGTTTCCTGTCGTGCCCAAGTCTTATCGAAACTTGTCATAGGCGCTAGTTTAGGAGTGGCTTCTTAATTTGGGGTGTATATTTAGATCGACTTTAGGCTAAATTTAGCTAACAACAATGTAAATCACACAGGATTTTTTGAGAGATTATGGTTAAAATCGTAGTTTTTGATTCAGGTTTAGGTTCATTATCAATTATAAAACAAATCAGAAAAAAAATGAAAGCAGAAATCATCTATTTTGCTGATCAGGAAAATTTTCCATATGGGGAGAAATCAGTTTCAGAACTTAGACAAATAATAAATAAAACAATATCTACTTTGAAGAAAGAATTCAAACCTGATGTAATAGTTGTTGGTTCAAATACTCCTTCTATATTGTTTGGTGGATACAAATCATCAAAGATAATTGGAGTTTATCCCCCTCTAAAAGAAGCATCAAAAAAAACAAAAACATCTTCAATTGCCATTTTATCAACTCAAAATGTTGTAAAAAGTAAAGCACTTGATGATCTAATTAGTAAAAATGTTTTCAAAAAAGTAAAAATATTAAAGATTAATGCAACTCCCCTCGTTGAATTGGTAGAATCAGGAAAATTTATTGATCAAAAGCAATATTGTATAAATAAAATAAAATCCCTCTTACTAAAACCACTTGAGGATAACCAAGTCGATGTTGCAACCCTTTCTAGCACACATCTTCCATTTATCCTTCCTATACTACATCAATTGTTTCCAAAAATTCAATTTTTGGATCCTGCAAATTCTATTGTAACAAAAATTTTAAAGATTCATAATCTACAAAAAACCAAAAGTAACTTTACAATATATTCATCGGGAAAAATAACCAGATTTCAAAACCAACTGAATAAAATCGGAATTAAAAGGAAGGTCAAGATCCTCAAAATTCATTAGTTTGTCATTTTTTTTGAATACATACTCTACACTATTAATTCCGTAATGAAGGGATATTATGGCCCTAGCAGAAAAATATGTAATTATGTTTCAAAAAGAATGCTCAAATCTATCAATTATTGTCTTAAATAATCTCCACAGACTAAAAGTAAATCCTAAGGATAGTATAGCGATAGAAAAAATGCTTCAGGCAGCTGATACTATGATAGGGGACTCTCGTTTTATTAATCAAAAAGAATTCGAGCAAGCCTCTATGTTACTTGTTGAGACATTTAATCGAGTGGAGGATGTAACTGAGAAATCTAAAGAAATAGAATTTTTTATTGATATCTTTACTGAAATAATAAAGCACTAAGGTATACCTAAAGATTTTTTTAGGTATACCATATATTTTTCTAAGGTATACTATTTTTTGAACGAAAAATCAAAGATTTTCCTTTGGTCACAACTTTCCAATTATTCATATCACATTAGCTTTCGTGAATCCTGTTTGGCATGAAATAGTCCTAAATCATCCAATATTTTCCAATTTGGTCTATATGATAAGGCTTTTTGCCACATTGGAGAGGTATCTCTCTTCGTACTTCCATCCTGCTTAATGGTATTTCTCGTTTAGAAACATTCGGTATGGCATACTGGGGATCTTTTACTAGAGTGAATATTATCGCTATTTTCTTATTCAGTACATTACTATTTTCTTCTGTAGCAAATACCAGCTATGAATCATTTGCATTTAGCTCTAATACTAAATCTAAAAATAATTTAGATTATATTGAAACTGCTAGAACTGGAAAATTCGTTCAACAAACATCAGTAAACCATTCTATTAGTTTGTCTGAATCTATGAATCTCTCATCACCTGATGAAAAAAAAGATTTAGGAACAGCCAGTATTGAAGATCAAAAAAATATTAAATCGATGATTTTTGAGGAAGAATTAGATCTTTCATCAGATTTGTTTCAACAAGAAACAACTGTTGTTTTAGTAAAGCAATTTTCTGATCGTAAAGGAATTATGGAAAGAATATTACCTATTGATAGAATCCGTAATCAAGAAAAATCATCAAATAAAAATTATTTAGATACAGATCTACAATTAATTATTTCTGATTATAATTTCCAAATGAATAAACAAGAACCTTTTGGTAATTTACTTTTTAATTCTATAATAAATGATAATTTTAATAATTATATATCTAATTCGTTTGATACTTTTTCAAAAGAGATTTTTATTCATGATTTCCAAATACAACAATTTTTAGATTCA
>JBQTHA010000112.1:0-3750 GCA_052390375.1 Nitrosopumilaceae archaeon | reverse complement strand
TTTGTATTTTCTTGGGAAATTCCACAAAGTTTTGATGATGTAGAAACGCTGCTGGCATTTATTGATGTTACAGATGGAATATCGTCTAAAACAGAATTATTCAAGTTTCAGGTATACTGCTTGCCTGGCGAAAAAAATTGCAAAGCAGAAGGAAATTAACAATCAAGAATCATTATATCCCAAAAATAAAATGCTCCCGTCATGATTTGTCAAAATTGTTCAACACTCCTTTGAGAAATCATAATCACTGAATCTGATTCATTCCTGAATAGGGTTGCCAAAAATTCTTTCAATATCTGTGTATAGTGTTGGAATCTTGTTGTGGTGATGGTCTCCAACATTTGTAGTTCTACAAATTTCTACACTTGTAGTAACTATAACTACAGTAACTACAAGGGTATCGTTCGTGTATGAGGATTACCCATTGTTATACCGAATTAATGGCATACTTTACTTACCATTATTGCTAGATAATGGTAAATTGATAGTTTTTCTAATAACTTCATTTAGGGAAATTTCTATGCAGGAACTAAAATAGAACAAAAAATGGTATGGGTCTGATAGGATTCATAAAATCCAGTCTGTACTCAGCTAATTTGATAATTAGTAAGCTCAATCTGTAAGTTAATCTGATATAATTTCAGTTTGATTTTCTCCTGTGATTACTAAATGATTCAAGCAATCAAAACAATAGCTTGGATAAACAAGGCAGTTGGAAATAAGATTCAATCAGTACCAAAATTGAAGCTCTTCGACTTCTTAATTAGTGAATCTAGGCAAGGGGTTATATTTCGTGATATCTAGGTTAGATTCAACGAACCGAATTACTTTACGGTTATCACATAATATTTTACAAGTTTTAAAGAAAGAATCTGAAAAACGTGATTTACCATTAAACGCAATTATCAATAGGATATTGAGCAAAAATATCATTTTTGATATGAGATCTAATATTCTTCCTACAATTACAATGTCTCAAGCATTATTTTCCAAAATTTTAGCCAAATTAGACGAAAAGAATCAAAGAGAAATCGTCCTATACGTACCTAAATCTGTAAAACAGATTTTTACCCTTCTTAATTTGAATTATGATCTTAAAAACATTATAGAAAATCACTTATTAATCATGGACAAATATTGTGGATGGTATAATTTTCATTATGATCTAACGGGAAACAATTACCGTCTGGTTTTTGAATCCGATCTTGGATCAGATTGGCAACAGTTTTTGAGATTGTATATAACCTCAATTCTTCATTCTCTCAGAATAAGTCACATCAAAGAAACAATCGAAGGCTCTGTTTTGGTTTTTGAATTTATCAAAAACTGACACAACATGACGCAATATGCCCCCAAACTCCTATAACGAGTCTAAACGTCACACATCTTTGTGGGGCCTAGACTTGATATATTATGTACTGTAATAGTTTTTACCATACTTGTTTTTGGTTCTTTGTTTGAACAAAATACTTTTCCAGCAATCGAAGCTCAAGTGCCAGCTACACTTACAATAATAGCAACAACAAATCTTTCAGATGATTTATTCCAATTTACGGTATCTGGCCTTACCTCCTATAATCCAAGTATTATAACAGAAAGTGAGGAGGGTTTCCCAGGCGGGGGTAGTCATGGGCCAACAATAGTTGAACCAGGTGAGTACTCCATCCAAGAAACAGTTCCAATAGGTTGGGCCCTGGCAGATATCTTCTGTTCTAATGATAATGGAACATTTGATGCAGTTGATACTATTTCTGGAATTCAAATTAATTCCGGCGATAATATAGAGTGTACCTTTGCCAACGCCTTACTATCTACTGATTATGATGATGATGGAATTGACAATCCATTAGATAATTTGCGAGAAGAATTCAGTGATGACTTTAATGATTTTATTTTTGGAGGAACAAGTTTTGGAACAATAACTACCAGAGGAGACCATATCCTATTCATAACTGAAGTGCAAAATCCTCTGGGAGTAATGATTACAGCTGATCGTTTGGGAATAGAACAGGCCATCACTAGTCTATGTGGGAATATAACATCAATTGCTTTTGATCTTCTAGATCAAGTTATTGTAACATGCGGAAGTGTAATTGTGAAAACCATTACCGGCGAAGTAGAGGTAGTATTGATTGCATCTGATGGAACACAGGCATCAACATCCATTCCAAATGGAAATGAAATTACGTTTGATCCACAAACCTCAACCATAAATGCCAATCCTGAAAATACAGATATCATCGTAATCATGATTGAAAACACATTCATTCCAATATCTCCAGGTTCATCTAACTTTGTAGATGTAGAGCCACCTCAAATAACAATAAATTCGCTAATTAACGATGGAGATTCATTTAACTTTGGTAATATTCCACCAGAACCAACCTGTATTGCACAAGATGATCTCTCGGGGGTAGATGGTGATTGTTCTGTTATCGGTTATCAGACCATCGTTGGGATACATCAAATCCAATTTATCGCATCGGATCTTGCTGGAAACACAAATACAATTACAATAGATTATCAAATATTGCCATGGTCAATCGCTGGCTTTTATCTACCAGTAGACATGGGTGAAGTTTTAAACAGTGTAAAGGGAGGCTCCACAGTTCCATTGAAATTTGAGGTATTCCAAGGAACAACAGAGCTAACTGAAACTTCAATTGCTCAGTTAATCCAGCAAAACGTACAATGCGATACATCAATGGTTATAGATGAGGTTGAAATAACTACTACTGGTAACACCGAACTAAGATACGACCAAGATTCAAGCCAATTCATCTTTAACTGGAAGACACCTAAACTTCCCGGTACTTGCTGGGATATTACATTAGAAACTACGGATGAATCTAGCATAGTAGCTCATTTCACATTAAAATAAATTCTACAAGTGATTATTTTTAATTCTAATTTCCACCTCTAACTATATTCCCAAATGGAGAATGCTGGGGTATAGACAAGGCTCTTACGTTTGACTATTAATCAAAATTATAACTAAAATTACAATTATTAGGCAACATCTCTTGATCGCAAATATGACAAATAGATGTGAATGGGCAAAAGATGATTTGATGATTGAATATCATGACAAAGAATGGGGCATTCCGGTTCACGATGACAAAAAATTATTTGAAATGTTAATACTAGAGGGTGCACAAGCAGGACTTTCTTGGTCTACCATACTAAAAAGAAGAAAAACATATCGAAAAGCGTTTTCTAATTTCAATCCTCACAAGGTATCTAAATTTTCTCAAAAAGATATTGCACGATTACTAAAAGATGAAGGAATAATTAGAAATAAGCTAAAGATTATCTCCACAATCAATAACGCAAACCAATTTCTGAATATTCAAAGGGAATTTGGTTCATTTGACAAATACGTATGGAGCTTTGTTGATAGAAAACCAATCGTAAATAGATTCAAGAAATTATCAGATTTACCCGCTTCAACTCCAGTTTCTGATAAATTAAGTAAGGATCTAAAAAAACGAGGCTTTAATTTTGTTGGCTCTACAATATGTTATGCCTTTATGCAAGCAGTTGGAATGACAAATGATCATACTACAAACTGTTTTAGATATTAAGAACAAATGACTATTTTATCACACTAAGAGTAAAAGATTGAAAAATCTATGATCGCTTATTCTATCAACCATGTTTATGATGATTAGCCACTGTCAGTAAAGCAGTATTTTTAGTTGCCAATTCAGCTATCTTTTTTTTATCTGCACTACCGATTATTATGACATC
>JBQTHA010000111.1:0-23444 GCA_052390375.1 Nitrosopumilaceae archaeon | reverse complement strand
TTTAATGCTTCATTTCTTAGAGTTAATCTTAATCGTACATTTGGAGCAAAAAGCCTGTATTTGATTTTAGAAATAAGTGACGGAGATTCGCTGTATATCACTTCTATGTTTGTCGAGAAGCGTCTTTGCCGTTTGTTGGATCTTTTGTTCATCAGTTACCACCAATATTGCAGAAATATCACTAGTTGGTGAATTCGGTGTGTCTTTAACTTTATGGAAACCAATATTCTTCAATTCATCCATTACAGTAGGACATGCTCTATGGCTACTACACAAAATTTTCCATTCAGTTTTTATTTCTTCCATTATCAATCTTCGAGTCTTGAATGTATTTTTCTAAACTTATATTTCTTCTGGAACAGGCAAGATTTATCATTATTTTTGTCAAATTCAAAATACACATCTTTAATACGGCTCTGTTATTTATCGATTTACTCAGATCCATTTCTGAGAATTTTTACGAGCCGAAAGTTGACAGAAAGAAAATTTTAGTCATGAGCCATGAACTTGACAAAACCTCAAATCACAAAGGATATTAGATAATAATGGTAAGAGGGATTATGGAAAAACGATCAATGCCAATTTGTTTTACAAATGAGGAATACAAGAAGATCGAAGAATTTGCAAAAAAGCATGGAATGCTCAATGCAAGCCAGGCCGTAGAAAAACTTCTTGACTAAAGCACTGTCTCCTATTTTCTTTTTGATATAATTAGACTAGTACAGTCTAGGCTGAAATTAAATATGCCAATAAAAAATAGTTAAAAGAGTTATGAAGTTTCTAAGTAGAGCGCCGGTATATTGCAGCATTTGCAAGAAAGAGATCAAACATAAACACAGGCCAAAAAAGGAATGGAATATCGAGGGGTTTCTTTGTGCTGAATGTCACATGGATAAGATGAAAGAGTTTTTTGAAGGAACAATGACACAAAATTGTGTCAAATGTAGCGTAAAAAAGAAAATAACAGATTTGTGGGAGCCACGATGGCAGTGGGAAATGGAAGGGCTGTTATGTAAGGATTGTTTTGATAAAAAAGAAAAAGAGTTTACTGTAAAAAAAGAATTTTGTAGCATATGCGGAGCTAAATTAGGTTTTTTCAGGTATAATCCTAAAACAAAGTGGAAGGTAGAGGGCCAACTATGTAGAAAGTGTTGGGATTCTCAAAAAGAGCGCGATAAATAAATGGGTTTTTTTAAAAAAATTAAATGCGATAGATGCGATAAAAAATTTTCAAAACAAGAAGAGTTTATGCATCATCAACAGGTTGTTCATAATAAGGATCTACCATACGATTGTAAAGAGTGCAATCAATTTTTTTCAAATATGGAGGATATGCGCACCCATCTACAAAGACATCATAGTTACAAAAAAGATAGAAACTAGTTTTAAAGTCCTTTTACTGTTTTGACTATTGGAGCCCTGATTTTAGTAAAGACCCTAAATCCACATATGCATTTTATTTCTGGCAGTCTTGCGAGTTCAGTATTTGGAACGTTAGTGCCACACCTCAAACAAGAATAAATTACATCAAATTTTGCAGAGTCTGTACTTGCTTCAACTGGGGCTTCTTCAAGTGGAGTTTCAATATCTTCTGCCATGTCTTTATTCACAATTTTCTATAATTTAAGGCTAACAAACAATCACGTTAAAGATAATTCAATGTAAACGTCATCTGGAATCTTTAGTCTCATTAGCTGTCGAATTGCCTTGTCATCAGCACTAAGGTCAATAATTCTTCTGTGCATTCTCATCTCCCATTTTTCATATGTCTCAGTACCGCTTCCACATGGGGATTTTCTTGTTGCAATGTGTAGTCGCTTTACAGGTAGAGGAGTTGGTCCTTTTATTTTGACGCCGGTCTTATCACCAATGCCCATAATTTCTGTACAGACGCCATCTAATTTTGGCAAGCTAGTACTGGTAAGTTTAATGCGAGCTGATTGGGTCAAACCAATAACCCACTATGGTTTGTATTCTTCAGTAATATCTTTAACAATTCCTGCTGCAATTGTTGCACCCATATCTCGAAGGGCAAATCTTCCTAACTCTGGAAATTCTGCAAATGCTTCAATTGGAGTAGGTCTTACTGGTTTAATTCGTACAATAGCAGAATCACCAACTTTAAGGAACTTTGGATCTTTTTCTTCAACTGCGCCAGATGCTGGATTAATTTTTGCCTCAAATGCAACAATTGTTGCTGCAACTTGTGCAGTGTGACAGTGCATTACTGGAGTGTAACCAGGTGCAATAGCTGTTGGATGGTGTATAACAATAATTTGTGCTCTAAATTCATTTGCACATTTAGGTGGTTTGTCTGGAGTTCCCATGACATCACCTCGTTTGATATCTTTTTTCTCAATGCCTCTGAGGTTAAAGCCGATGTTGTCCCCTGCGGAAGCAGATGGCATTTCAGTGTGATGAGTTTCAATAGATTTTATTTCACCTATGGCACCAGATGGCATGATGATAATTTTGTCATTTGGTTTCATTGTACCAGTTTCAACACGTCCTACTGGTACTGTTCCTACACCAGTAATTGTATAAACATCTTGAATAGGTACACGTAATGGTTTGCCTGTTGGCTTTTCAGGATATGTAAAGTCATCAAATGCTTGAAGTAGAGTTTTGCCAGTCCACCAAGGCATGTTTTCTGATTTCTTAACTAGATTATCCCCTTTCCAACCAGATACTGGAATGATTGGCACTTGATCAAGTTTGTAACCTACAGACTTTACTAGTGCCTCTCCCTTTGCTTTTGCTTTTTTAAATGCCTCTTCAGAATATTTACTGTCATCCATTTTGTTAATTGCAACAATCATTTGGTTTACACCAAGAGTTTTGAGTAAGAAAGCATGCTCTCTGGCTTGTCCTCCTGGAGCAACAGCAGTGTCGGTTTCGCCTTCCTTTGCAGAAAGAACCAAAACAGCACAATCTGCCTCAGATGCACCGGTAATCATGTTTTTGATAAAGTCCCGGTGTCCAGGGGCATCAATTAGAGTGAAAAAGTATTTTGGAGTTTCAAATTTTTGAAAAGCAAGATCGATTGTAATACCACGTTCTCGTTCGTCTTTTATGTTGTCCATTACCCAAGCATATTTGAAGGTGTCACCTTTTCCTGTTTTTTCGGATTCTTCTGCATGTTGGGCTATGGTTCTTTCATCAACTACTCCAAGGTCCATTAGGAAATGACCCATTGTAGTAGACTTGCCATTGTCTATATGCCCAGTAATTATCAAGTTTAAGTGTGGTTTAGCTGCCATATCGACTTCGTAGTGAGAGGGGTTTTATTACCATTTCGATTTTTTTGAAAAAAATCTAATTTTTTTTCAATTTTTTTTCATCATGGACTTGGGTGAATTAGACATAAATCAAAGTGGGCACTGAAACAAGCCATGAAAATTACTGTTTCTGTGATAAAAGCTGATGTTGGGGGTATTGGGGGTCATACAAGGCCAAGTGATGGATTATTAGGTGCAGTTAGAAAAACAGTAGAAAAATCAAAGGATCTACTAATAGATTATTACATTGGCTATTGTGGAGACGATGTTCACATTGTAATGACACATACAAAGGGAGTTGATAACAAGCAAATTCATGAGCTTGCATGGAAAGCCTTTGAGGCTGGAACACAAGTTGCAAAACAAGAGGGGCTTTATGGAGCAGGACAAGATCTTCTAAAGGACTCATTCTCAGGAAATGTGAAAGGGATGGGACCTGGAGTTGCTGAATTAGAATTTGAAGAAAGACCAAACGAGGCTTTTACAGTATTTGCTGCAGATAAGACAGAGCCAGGAGCTTTTAACTATCCATTTTACAGAATGTTTGTAGATTCACTAAGTAATACTGGATTAATTATTAACAAGTCACTTGCAAAAGGAGTAAAATTTAATGTCATGGATGTAGAAGAGGGCAAAATTGCTGAGCTAAACTTGTGGGAAGACAAACCAACACTTGAAGCTGCCTTGATGTATCCTGGGCGTTATGTAGTTGCATCAGTTTACACAAAGGATAATGAGCCCATTGTTTCTTCATCCACTGACAGATTACATAACATAGCTGGCACATATGTTGGAAAAGATGATCCAATTTGTATTGTTAGAACTCAAAAAAATTTCCCAGCAACAGAAGAAGCAGGTAGTGCATTTAACAATCCGCACTATGTGGCAGGAAATACAAGAGGCAGTCATCACATGCCATTAATGCCAGTCAAGCTTAACTCGGCAGCTACAATTGATTATTGCATTCCAATTGTTGAGGCACTTGTATTTAGCATGCATAATGGAAAACTAGTTGGGCCGTATGATGGTTTTTCAACTCCAGATTGGGACTATATACGAGAAATTGCCACTAAAAGAGCATTGGCAATTAGAAGCCAGGGATTTATTCATCCTGCAACACTTGTTCCTTCAGAACTAGAATATGCTGAAGGCTATAAAGACAGAATGAAGGCTTTAGAAAATAAAATGAAGCCTTTACCAGAGTCCTCAAGTAAAGGCAGAGTAAAAGGAAATTACGAAGATCCCGATTAGATAAATTATCATTAATTTTTACCCCATTAAATGAAAAATTTCAATCATAATTTTTTTGTTGATAAAGAGTTAAAAGAATAGATGAACAATCTAAAATGGCCAAAAATGAACAAATTAAAGCCCTTAATTGAGTTTAGATTTTTCATAATGACTGGAATCGGGGTACTGACTTTTTCTAACTTTATCATAGAATTATTTGGGCAAACGATTCCAAACATAGTAGGGACATTTTTTAAAGACGTCGGGGTAATGGTTGTCGTAGCAGCTGTTTTTGTATTTGCCTTTACTTGGTTGCTAAAAGCAAGACCTCATAATAAGCCAAAAAAATATTCCCTAGTAGTATTTGATGTATTTGGAAATAAATCAAACATTGAAGGAATACGTACAGAGTTTAAGATTCACGATGTTGCCTGGAGTTATATGAAACAGTACAAAACATCGTATCCACTTTACAACTTTGCCCTAGTATCGGATAATCCAAAATCCGAAAAAAAGACAATCTTTCGATACATTTAGCAACTCACTTTTATTCAGGATCCTATAAAAAAATTCAGAGTGAAGTTTTCTGTTCTAGCTGAAACTTTTGAAAAGATGGAGAGTACTGCAAAACGATTAGAGTTAACAGACTATCTAGTAGATTTATTCAAAAGTACTCCTCCTGATTTACTTGCCAAGGTAGTTTATTTGATTCAAGGCAAATTGCGTCCAGATTTTGAAGGAATCGAGATAGGCGTTGCAGAAAAATTAGTAATTAGAGCAGTACATCGTTCAACTGCCATTGAAGTCAAGCGAATTGAAGAAGCTTATAGAAAAGATGGCGATTTAGGGCATGCAGTTTCTAAACTTATTGAGCAAAAAACACAAACTACGCTGTTTGATGCAATGGCAGGTGACAATCAAACTGTAGAATGTGTATATGATTCATTGGTTAAAATTGCAGAGCTACAAGGAAGTGGGAAAAATGTTCTAGATAAAAAAATGAATTATGTCTCTAGTCTTTTAAACAATGTCAGCCCAATTTCTACAAAATTTATCATAAAAATACTAATTGGCACAATGCGTTTGGGAGTTGCAGATAATACAATTTTAGACGCCTTAGCCATTGCTTACACCGAGTCAAAATCAAACAGAGAAAAAATAGAGGCTGCGTACAATGTTTCAAGTGATCTAGGAAAAGTTGCACAAGTTGCTGCAAAAGATGGACTAAAAGGAATAGAGGAATTCAAAGTCAAAGTTTTCAGTCCAATCAGACCAATGTTAGCTGATCGTGTAAAGAGTGAACAGGAAGCGATTGAAAAAATGGGCAATAGATTTGCAGCAGAGTACAAGCTTGATGGTGAACGTATACAAATTCATTTAGAAAATGGCAGAGTAGATCTTTTTTCAAGAAGACTAGAAAACATCAGAAGCTACTATCCAGATATTGTTGAAAACATACCAAAAGCACTAAAAGTAAAAAATGTAATATTAGAAGCTGAAGCAGTTGCTATTAATGAAAACAGTGGAGAGTTTTTACCATTTCAAGAATTAATGCATAGAAGAAGAAAATACAATATAGACAAGGCAGTTTTACAGTATCCAATCACTGTAAATTTGTTTGATGTCTTATACGCAAACGGAAAAAGTTGTCTGGACTTGGGTTATGAACAGCGACGAAAATTATTAAATGATATTGTAGTTGAAGATGCTTTTACCAAAGTAATTCCTCAAATATTGGTAACAAATGAAAGCGAAATTGAAGACTTTCTAGAAAATTCAATTAATTCAGGATGTGAAGGTTTGATGCTAAAGGTTCTAAATGCGCCATATAGAGCTGGAGCAAGAGGAAGTAATTGGTTAAAGCTAAAGCGGGAGTACAGAAATGATCTAGGAGATAGTTTAGACTTGGTTGTAATTGGTGCATTCTTTGGAAGAGGTAGAAGAACTGGCAAATATGGAACTCTACTTTTAGCAACTTACAATGATGATGACGATACATTTCCAAGTATTTGTAAAGTTGGAACTGGTTTTACTGACGAAAATTTAGACCAATTCTATCAAATACTATCAAGTAAAGTAACTCTAAAGAAAAACCCTAGAATAAAAAGTGAGATGGAAGCGGATGTATGGTTTGAGCCAGAACTTGTAATTGAGATTGTTGCATCTGAAATTACTCTTAGCCCGATTCATAAAACTGCTCAAGATGTTATACGAAAAGGAAGTGGCTTGGCTTTGAGATTTCCAAAGTTTACAGGTAAAATAAGAATGGAAAAATCTCCAGAAAATGCTTCAACGGATCAAGAAGTGATTTCTCTTTACAAAGGTCAAACAAAAATTACTCAAAACACAGACTGAGGCTAATTCAATTTATTGATGTGGTGATTTTTCACAAGGGTTTAAATTAACTTTCTATAGTTAACAAATTTCGTACATGTATAGTGGGGAATTGGAGGTTCAGGCAAAGAGAAAAGCAATAGCAGTTTTACAAGATGAAATTAATAGAATTCTAAATGCTGCAAGGAGTTTAGCTACTCTACCAGAATTTATGATGAAAAAAAATAAGGCAGAAGTAAAAAACACCCTAGAACAAATTGTCAATATTGAAGATGAGGTAGAGGCACTTCGCCGAAAGATCACACGTGACGTTGCAGACGTTGGAGGCCTTATCATGAATAGAGAGAATCTCCTTAACACTGCCTATACCATGGATGAGATTGCAGGATACATCACTGGCATTTCATTCAAGTTATCTAACATTAAACCTGCTACCCTAAAGACTGCAGATTTAGACAAAGATCTTACCGAATTAATTGAGCTAGTAGTAGATGAGGTTTACAAGCTTAATGAAATAATTCGCAGCCTAAATACAAATGCTTCAAATTCAATTGATCTTGCTCAAGAAACACAGAAAATTGAGAGAGAAATTGATACAAAATATCGAACAATAACTATCAAGATTTTAAATGAAATCACAAATACTAAGGAAATTATGTTGATGAAAGACGTAATTGAAGGTATTGAGGAAATGGCCGATAAATGCCAAGAGGTTTCAGATTCATTTATTCTATTAGCATTGAGCATATAGGTTGAAAAGTGAATTAATCGATAATCGAATTGTTGTTTGGAACATTAAGGATTCTCAAAAACTTTTCACAAATGGGTATTATGGAAAACCAATTGGCATGCCAAAACCAAAACTAAATGAAATTAATGTTCCACTTATTTTGGATCTTATGGAAGGATATTATTTGCTTCAGAAATCAATAATTAGTATTTACAAAGCAAAAAAAAAGATTACAGAAACTGAAATGTTAGAAATTTGTAGAGATGAATACCATAATTTTGATAAAAAATTTCTAGTTTACAAAAATTTTAGAGACAAGGGATACATAATTAATCCAGGAATTAAATTCGGGTGCGATTTTGCAGTGTATCAAAAAGGTCCAGGGATAGATCATGCACCATACTTGGTTCAGGTTTACAATACAACTGATTCTATATCATCAACAGGAGTAGTGCTTGCTGGAAGATTAGCTACTACGGTTAGAAAGCAATTCATTTTAGCAATACCGCATGGAAAAGACGATGTAAATTATTTAGCACTTGACTGGTGGAAAGCTTAAAGGGATTTAATGTACCCTGCTATTTTGTCATAAATTTCAAATAATTCTTTTGATATTCCAAATTCAAAATTGTTTTTCCATTTTCCATAAATTCGAACAGCGTTCTCTGTTGGGTCAACAAAAATAGTAGCATCATTGACTGATTGTTTTTGAATCATTTCTGCAAGGGCAGAATCACCATCGAGTTTTTTTGCTAACTTTCCACCATTCCATTTTACGCCTTGAATTTTTTTTGACCCAAAATGACCCTGCGTCGAAAGAATTGTTCTAGCTAGAAAATCAGCATTATTTCTTCCAGTGTTTTTTCGAACAATAAAATGAGCTTGAAATTTGTCCTGTGTGCCCCTAGGAAGTGGATTTGGATCTTGCATCTTTCTAGCCTTTCTGAATTATTTGTGCAGCATCGATGTTAGTTTTTTTAATTTCTAAACATCCTTTATTGGTAACCATTCTAGGTGTTTGCGTAAAATACCTGCTGTAATAATCACCTTTTTCAATTTCATCAGTTCCAATATCTTTGGGATTAGATTCTATACCTATTTTAGATAAAATTTCACTTAATCGTTGAGGATACGTCTTTAATACAATAGTGTCAGGTTCAGAATCATGCATATCAAATGATGAATTTACCCCTCAAATAAAGATTAATTCAGCATTAGATGATCCAATTAAATAATACAAAAAGGTCATCATTCTGTCAATGTTAAAATTTCAAGAGAAAGTTGTCCTCATTACTGGCAGTGGAACTGGTATAGGGCAAGCCATTGCAAAAAAGTTTGCAGAAAATGGAGCCAGTGTGATAATTCTTGGAAGAAGAAGAGAGCCACTTGAAGATACTAAAAAAATCCTTGAGGAAATAATTTCAAAGGTTCAAAGTAATGCATTTGTAAAAATATTTTCAGGAGTTGATGTAAGCGATGAGAAAGGCATTAGTGATATGTTTGATTCTCTTGCAAGCTCAAAAATCAACGTAGATGTAGTAGTAAATAATGCAGGAGTTTCAGGCCCTGTAACTTGTTTTGCTAATGATGTTCTAGATGAATTCAAAAGCACTATAGGAATTCATCTTACAGGAACCTTTTGGACATCAGTACAGGCGCTTAAAGTAATGAAAAAGGGTGCAAAGATAATTACAATTTCAACTTTCTTTGCAGAAGAAAGACCACTTGAACAGCGTCCTTATAGATTCAGAGACCCGTACACTGCATCACAAGGTGCAAAAAACAGACTAGCAGAGGCGATGTCTTGGGAATTAGTAGATAGAGGAATAATCTCAATTGCTACAAATCCAGGCCCAGTTCATTCTGATAGAATTTACAAAACTGTCTATCCAAAGGCTGCATCAGAATTTTTACGTGTCAGTGGATTTGAAGATCTTTCACCCATTGAAGTAGAGTCTGTAAATAAAGAAATTGTTCCCCTATTAGGTGAAGAAGAGTCTGTTATTAGTCAAGGAATTACAAAAGCAGCTGAAAATCTGGCAAAAACTAGAGGCGGAGATCCTAAGAAATTATCTGTAACGTTAACCAATCTTTTAACAAAAATCAAAAATGTTGCTGAGAAAATTCAACTAAACACATCTAAAATGATTGCAGATGGACAGTTTTTATCCCAACCACAAGTTGCTGAAACTGTTTTATGTCTTGCAGATGATGAAATGGCTAAAATTCTTAACGGCAAAGTCATACCAGGAGATAGAGTATTTTATCCAGTCAGAGCACATATTGCAGGAGCAACTCCAAGTGTTGCCCAACCCAGGTTTAATGGCAAGTCGGTAGTTTTTACAATTGATGCAACCGATAAGACAGACGCAGATAGGATTGAATATCTAGCAAACCATGTAGAGAAAAATGGTGGCAAAGCAGTTTGCATTATATCAGAAAACACCCCAAAGGAATTACAGGATTTTATTAGTGGTAAATTTCATTCTCATGTATCAGATATAAAAAACCCAAATGAAGTTCAGAGATGGCTAGAAACAGCTTCTAAGAACATGGGAGAGATTTGTGCAGTGATTCACATTACAGGAAGAGTTCCAGAATTTTCAAAATTAATTGATCTATCAAGAAGCCAGTGGGATGATCTGGTTGATAAATTCATTAACACTCCTGCTACTGTCATACAACGAGCAATGGAATATTATGTGCCAGGTGGTGGAAAAGACCCAAGACTGTATAAAAATAAAAGTGGAGTAATTATAACCATAGGACCTGACTTACCAGTTGGCACAAAGATTTCAGGGGCAGACAGGGCAAAGGTGGAAGTCTTTCGTGGGGCTTTGCGACCATTTACAACAACGGTTAATCAAGAATTAAGTGATGTACTAGAATCAAAAGTTAGATCATTTTTGGTCTTGCCTGGAACTGTTGATGGCAAAGAACCTGAAAATGAAAGAATATCTCAAGCATTGAATTTTTTCATATCAGAGAATTCTCCAGCATCTGCTGAAGTCATTTTCTGTGTAGATGAAGTAAGATAGAATGAAAAAATTCTCAGAGCTCAAGGTAGGCGAAGAATTCTATTCCACATGTAGTGTTTCAGAAAAGGAACTAGAAGAATATCTAAAGTTTTCACGAGTAAAAAATGTTCTTTTAGATGTTCCAGATAGGAAAAATAAACTAGTCTCTGGGAGAGCAATCCTATCTAGAATGGAAGGAGAATTCACCAGACTTAGTCAGATTTATGGAAATGCCTTAATCTTTATTGGCACAGATGGGGATACTAAATGGGATAACAGAAGTACTAGGTTTCTAAAGCCACTTAAAACCGATGAAGTTTTGAAAATAAAATTCACAGTGTCTTCAAAAGAAGATGTTGATGAAGAATATGGTAAAATTGCAATAGACTATGAAGGCACAAAACAAAATGGAGATTTAGTAGTAGTATCAAAACAGAATCTGTATAGAATCAAAAAGGAACCTCCAAGGAATCAATAAAAAGTTTCACTGCTACAGCAATCATAACTATTGAAATAAGAATTTTTAATGCCCCCTCTTTAATTTCAATTGATAGTCTTGCTCCTACTAGACCTCCTACAAAAGCACCTGCTGCAAGCAATAGTGCTTGATAATAATTTGGATGTCCTAAGATACTATGAGTTACAAGTGCTGAAACAGAAGCAAACAACAATATGAATTGAGATGTGGGTGCCGCATTTTTCATTGACAACCCCATAACAATAACCATCAATGGTACGAATACTATTCCACCACCCACCCCAAATAATCCAGATATTATTCCTGCTAAAAAGCTGGCACCCACTGCAAGAATCATAATTTGTTTTGAAAGATTATGACTTTTTGGTTCAATCTTTCTTTTTGAAAAAATGTAAATGCTTGCAGAGATCAAAATTAATGCAAATAAAATTTTGAATAAAGAGGGGGCTATATCTGACGAAATGTATGCGCCAAGGATAGTTCCAGGTATCGAAAGTAAACCAAGTTTTAATCCAATAGAATATTGTATCCTTTGTTGTTTGGCATAAGAAATGGATGACGCAACAGCATTACTAAAAACTGCAAATATGCTATTACTAGCAGATAATGCTGGAGGATAACCAAAAAAAGTTAGGACGGGTACAATAATTATTCCGCCTCCAAGGCCAATTATAGAACCTAACAAGCCAGCTACAAACCCAAGTGGAATTAACCAAAGTTCTTCAAACAATATAACCTTCAATAGGAAATATTACTTCTATAAAGTTAACATAAGCCGACAACAATACTGTTAAGGTATTTCAGATTTTCTAAAAAAAAAGGGTTAGGCTACAGAGGTTGGATTTTTTTTAATGGTTCTATCTCTTTTGCAGAAAATACAGTATTCCTCTGATGAATAACGATTAATTGGAGTTAGGCAATCATGACAATATTTCATGTCTTTTCTAGGTTATACTAGGAATTAAGAATTTTTTCAGATGTACTAGAAACTAACCTGATATTAACAATTTCCAGAGGTATCCATCGGGATTGGTAGTTAACTCCATTTGAAGACTAATTCCCATAATACTTAGGTTTGACTTACTTGTAGGTTTTACATCCCTTGTGTGAAAATTCTTCTGTCTGTCAACCCAATCACTAACTGTTTCAATTTCGCTAGGTTTTACATCCTCCCAACAATTACAGACCAAGTTTTCAATTACAACGTCATATACAGATTTTATTTCATCGAGATCTTGCATGAAGGGATCAGTTTGAATTAACACTAGAACAATTTTTGGCATATTTCTAGAACCTACCATGTGGATGTTTCCTAGGAATTTTCCATCAGAATCACGCAGTTCTGTTGAAGTACAATAGTCTACTTGATCTTGCTTGTTCTTATCTGCAAAAAAAGAGCAGAATTTTTCAATGTCTTTTATTGTTGATAATTTTACTGGGGAAGACATGGATATGCCGTGCGACACTAAACTTTCTTTTAATTTGCTATTAGATTCTATATATGTAAATTTTAATTCAGGAAACGATTCTGGGATTAATTTTACATTATTATTAAATTGACTAAAACTAATGCTAACGGCTAGAGCTAAAACGGCTAGAGCTAAAACTGCTACTGATATACCAATGTATAAAAATTTCTTCTTATGCACTTTACAGATTTTTTATTTTAACTAAGATAAGCCTTTGCAAAACTTGCGATACATTCTAGATAGAAATTATTTCTAATGTTGATTCAGTAGTGATTTTAAACGCATCAACAAATCCAGCGGTAACTTCTAATACATATTTTGCATCCTTGCTTCCACCTTTGTAAGAAGGACACGTTACAGTCTCTAGTGCAGTCTTACAAGGAGGAACATTTTTTTCAATAAACACTACCTTGTTGTTATCATCTATCCAGATTACGTCAAGTGGAAATTGCATGTTAAGCATCCAGATTGAGCGTTTGTTAGCATCACCCCACACAAACAACATTCCTTCATCAAGTGGAAGTTGTTCTTGGAACATTAATCCCCTTGCTTGTCTTGGGTCGGTATCTGCTATTTGAACTTCTAAAACTATACCATCTATTTTTACAGTACCCCTTGGAAATTCCACTGATTCAAGTTTTACATCACTTGGAAGCGACAGTATTCCTGCAATACCTACTATGACAGCAGATATAGTTATTGGAACCAAAACCTGAATTCTTGAAGTCATATAATTAGACTAAAAGGATCTGCATAAAAACTAAAAGTAATACAGGTATACCAAACCTGTAATTTTGTAGACACTAAATTATATCCAAGCAAGCTCAAGTAAGAGAAAGTTTGAATAAAAAAGATACAAAACGACTGGAATCAATAAAGGCAGCTCATAAAGCTGCACGAACTGGTTCTAGCACTAGAATGGAAGATTATCTTGAAGTGATTTTAGAGCTAGTAGAACTAAAAGGATACGCAACTACTCTAGATATTTCAAGATACATGAATGTTAGTGCTCCAAGTGTAACAAAAATGCTGCAAAGACTAGATGAGGGTGGATTTTTAGAGTATGAAAAGTATCACGGAATTAACCTAACGCATAAAGGAAATCAATTAGCTGACGCAATACGACAAAAGCACGGTATTCTTCTAGAATTTTTTGAGATATTAGGAGTCAGTCATGACACAGCTAATCAAGATGCTGAAGGAATTGAACATCACCTTAACCCAAAAACTATTAGACAGTTAAGAAAGTTTATTACTTTTTTAAAATCAAATCCAAAAATAATTCAAAATTTTAATAATATTTAACAAGGCTTAAACATTAATAAAAAATTAGTCTAATCTTTGATAAAGATTTGAATAGATTCTCTAGAAGATGCATTTTTCATTAATCTTTTTCCAGGGATGGAGTGTTTTGGAATTTTAATTTGGCCTTTTCTAGTAATTCGAGACGAGGTAAGATATTCATTGTTCAGGTAAATGTAGCCTGAATTACCTACATTTTCTTTTCCAACATTAAACAGCAATGAGGTGCCAGATTCAGAAAAATCATACGGCAATTCAAAATCATCAGAGGTGGTTTCAGTAGAATCTTTTGGCACTACGTCTATGTGTACCTTTAGTATTTTTTCTAAATCGTTAATTGTTGCACCACCTCTGCCAATAACTGATGCGATAAACTGTTTGCGTACCTTTACTTTAACACTGTTTCCAGATAAAATTTCAACTTCTGCCTGAGGATCAAATCTTCTAAAGGTATCTCTAACTTTGTCTTCAGCTAGTTTTTCAATTCCAAATTTTGTTGTCTTTTTTGGAACAGGAACGATGACATTTTCTTCACCGAAGGTGTATATTTCATACTCTAGAGTATTATCCTCAAAATCACGAATATCTATTACAGGTCTTGCTAAATCCTGTTCTGTCATGCCAGAAGGAACTTTAACTTTGAGATCTAGTTGGTATACTTTGGAGATTTTTCCGTCCTTTACAAAAACAACGGTATCAATTACACTTGGAATAATTCCCAATTCTATTTTTCCAATGAATCTCTGGATTGCATCAATTGGAGAGTTTGCATGTATAACGCCAACCATACCCACTCCAGCAAGTCTTAGTTCTGAAAATGTTTGAAAATCTTCGCGACGTCTAACTTCATCAAAAATAGTATAATCTGGTCTTACCAAAAGTAAAATGTCAGCAGAATTTTCAAAACTTCCATCTAATCGTGTGTATTGCGTTATTGCCGGATCTACTTGCAAATCACGTGGGGATTCAAATGTCTTAACAATTTTTCCTGTTTTATGATAGAAATCTGCAACACTTGAGGCCAATGTACTTTTTCCAGAACCAGGGGGTCCAGAAATGATGATTCCTTCTGCACTCTCGGCAAATCTTTTTTTGAGTTTGTCAGATAAATCATAATCTTCCATCGATAAACGTACAATTGGATGCACTATAGTAATTTCATAACCTTCTGAAAATGGCTGGTAAGTAATTGCAATTCGATAGTCTTTATGCTGAATTATTTTTGCGCCGGTTTTTGAAATTTCTATATTGGTTTTGGCATCAAGTTTAGCAACATCTAAAATCTGTGTTGTAATGTTTTTGAGATAATCACGTGTCAATAATTTATCTTCGATTTCTTGTAAGCTAAAAGAACCTGGTTTTCCTCTTTTGGCCATTGGTTTTAGGCCTTCTTTTAGATGAACACTCATAGTTTGAGGGTCAAAAAATCTTAGAAATTCTAACTCTTCTTGTTTTAGATCAGATTTTTGATAACTAACTTCAATTCCTTCTGCTTGTGCAATTAAAGATTGTACATTATCTGAGGTGTAAAGAATTGCATCATGTTGTTTTGCAATGTCTTTGATAATTGCATCTATTCTGCCACGATCAGATAACCTTACGTCATCGAAACTTGGTCGTACGCCTTCAAATTTTATTATATTTCCATATTGTTTTGAGATGTTTTGAAGTTTTTTTATCTCATTTAATCCTGTAAACCCTTGTTCTTTTTTTTGTGTTGCTTGTGATTGTAATTCATCAAGAACTGCTACAGGGATTATAATTTCTGAATTCTTAATAGTTCCAGATTCGATTAACTTATTGATTTGACTGTTAATGATAACACTCGTGTCAATTACAATTTTAGACAATAATTCAAGCTACACCATGCTACTTTTATTCATAACTAAAATTATGTGTGGGAATCAAAGGGAAAATGAATTAATCTAGTTAGAGTGCAAGTGTATCAGAAATGGCTTTTAGTACTTTATCAAAGTTAAATGGTTTAGAAATTGAGGCACTAGCTCCTGCGTCTAGACATTGTTTTATAATAGATTGATTATCGCTAGCAGTAATTAGAATAATTTTTGCTTCCGGATAAAATTCCTTTATTTCTTTTACTACAGTCAGTCCATCTTTTTTTGGCATTGCTAGATCTAATAGTAATAGGTCAGGCTGTATTTGGTTGAATTTCTCAACTGCTTCATTACCATCTATTGCCTCCCCGGCTAACTCATGATGCCCAATTGAGAGAATGTCTTCTAGAACTTGCCTAATAGCATCTGAATCGTCTGCCACCATTACTTTTGCCATATCAAGTAGTGTCAGAATTGTTATTTAAGAGAGAGATTAGTCCAAATATTTCGAATATTTGGTTGCTATCTTTTGTTTTATTTCATGAGAGCTATGTTCCGAACCATGAAGAGATTTGTCCATAAAAACACTAGATTCACATAATGTAGAATAAATTCCTGCGAGATTTTGACCGTCAATGATATGATTTAGTAGTTTATCATTTAATGCTGCAATTTCTCCTAATACTTTTTTGCCCATCATCGGAGCAAGTCCCTTTATTTTATGAATATGCTTTTCAATTGATTCTGAATTTTTAAATACATCTGAATCATCTTTGCAGGATTTTAAGATTTTTTTAATAGAGGCGATCTCATTTTTAATTTCCAGAGTTGCTACTTTAATGAATTCATCAGACATTTGATCTTATATCTAAAAGGTTTTAGCGGGATTTTTATACTCTCTGGAAATTTACAGGTTAAGTATTGAAAATAATCCAAAAAGCATACTTTCTAGTAGGGATACTTATTGCGGCAGCTGTAGTAAATCTTGTTTTATTATATCAAGCCCAACAGGAAAGTACAGACGAATCTTATACAATTATTCGTGCAGCTGATCTTAAAGTCAAAATAGAAACTCTAGCTAGCCTTGTAAACTCTATTGCCAATGGGATTGAATCAGATAGAGAAACCTTGAAGGATGAAACAAATCAATTCGAATCAGTCCTTAACATCTTAAGAACAGGAGGAACAATTAGGGGACAGACAATTGTTACTGTTCCTTCTAATCTAATGGGCAAATACATTGAGGTTGAAAATTCTTGGAAAAGTGTCAGACAAGGTCTTGAACAAATCCAGGCGTTTGCAGTATCTAATGATGAAGCAAAAGACGCATTAAATTACATTCTAGGAAAAAATGGAGAGATGGCTCTCACTACAGACTCTGTAATGAAAGAAATTGATCAGCTTGATCGAGAATATAATAGACACAAGGAGATTTCAGTCGAGATTCATGAATTAGCAAAGAGTATTGGACAAAATGCCTTACTGATTTCAATTGGAGAAGAAGAGGGTGTTCGAGAAAAGCTTCAAAAAGACAGGATAGCATTTGAGGCAGGAATTAGAAAATTATTACAAAATCCTACAGATGATCTAGACCTAGAAAGCATTGGAGAAATCCCTGAAAATTTGATTCCCATTCCAAGGGAGAACTCTAACGCATTAAGACAACTAGATCCATTATGGGAAGCTGTTGAGCTAAGAGTTAGCATATTAGAAAAAAATTCATTACGCACAGAGGAATTTGATTCTGCCTATAACGCTTTTAAAAAACAAAGAATAGAACTTACATCATCACTTGATAATTTACTTGATTTGTGGAACCAACAATTACAAGAAAGTAGTTCACAACGTGGAACTATTGTACAAACACTTTTAGTTGTAGATATTGCAATTTTTTTCCTTGTAATAATTGTAGTAAGACAATCCCTTAATCCACTTGAAATAATTACAAGAGCATTATCTCGAGTTAAAGAAGGCATATACGGTGAAAAAATTAATTATAAATCAGATGATGAAATTGGTGAGCTTGTAAATTCATTTAATATAATGTCAGATACAATTAAACAAAAAACCCAAGAAGCTAAAGAAACTGACATTGCAAAAGATGAATTTTTATCAATGATTACACACGAATTAAAAACACCACTAGTTCCTATTCAAGGTTATGTAGATATTCTGCTAGGAGAACATCTAGGACCACTGACTGAAAAACAAAAAGAACGTTTGAAAATTATAAAATCAAGTTCTGAATCATTGTTACGAATAATTTCTGATCTTTTAGATGCACAAAAACTTGAACTTGGCAAATTAGTTGTTAAAAAAGAAAATCATGATATTAAAGACACTATAGAAAAAGCTGTTGAATCCTTACAACCTCGTGCAATAGAAAATAAGATTACGATAAATCAACATTTGGATAAAAAAATTATTGTACCACATGATCCAGAAAGAATAAGGCAAGTGTTAACAAATTTGTTAAAAAATAGCTTAGATGTTGTAGAGCCTAACTCAGGACTAATTGAGATTTTTGTCGAAGATTTACCCAAAGAAGTTAAGATCAGTGTAAAAGATAATGGCCCTGGGATACCTGTGGAAAATCAAGAGGATCTTTTCAAAAAATTCTATCAGGTGGATACCTCATTGACTAGAGAGGTGGGAGGTAGCGGATTAGGATTGGCTATCTGTAAAGGCCTAGTAGAAGAACATGGAGGCACAATTTTAGCTGAAAGTACTCCAGGAACAGGGGCTACCTTTTCATTTACTTTGCCAAAAACCTAACAACCTTTTGGATAGTAAATCATTCTGATCTAAAAACTAAAAATTATGAGACATAGGCCTAGACATGGAGTTTTTGTTACAGTCTAGCATGGCAATGGAAAACTTAGAAATCATAGCAGACTATAACCGAGACTTTTACTCTGAATGTAGGGAATACCTTCATGCCTTACAAAAGCAAGGTAAAACGGATGATAGTTTTGAAGACGAGTTTTACTTCACAATGCCTGCAATTTCAGGCATTACATAAGATTTAGCAATGCCACAAAGCTAATTGCAGATGTGGAGAAAGACCTAGAGGATTTTGCAGAAAAGGCTGTGAAACATGCTTTATTTTCAGGATGTCAATACTGTGATGTAAGAACAGAGGTTACTTCAAAGCAAGGTTTTGTCATAGAAAATAATGAAATAGAGTATTCTACTACAAAAAATGACCAAGGTTTAGGAATAAGAGTTTTAAATGAAGGAGCCTGGAGTTTTTTTTCAATTTCTAATCCTTTAACTTTTGATGATGTAAAAAGAGGAATAGAAGAAGTTGCAAAAGCTGCACTTTACTATTCATCAAAAAAAAAGCATAAAGTAACAATTGGAACTGTTACTACAGTTAATGAAAAAATAAATTTTCCTGTAAAAATTATTCCAACTATTGAGAAGCTAATAGAAATTGGATATGACTGCGATAAGATTATCCATCAGAATAAACGAATAATAAAATCTCAAGTCAGTATGAGCTATAGCAGAATGTCAAAATTGTTTGTAAATAGTGAAGGTTCAAAAATATATCAAAATTTTTCAGACGTCATAGCTGACCTTTCAGCTACTGCACACGAAAATGGATTGACTCAATCTGTAAATATTACTGAAGGAGGGAGAGGGGGTATTGAGAAATTATCCACTGAGAGAGAAATAAGAGAAACTGCAAAATTTATCTCAGACAAGGCGGCACAGCTCATCGATGCTAAACCTATCAAAGAAGAAAAAACTACAGTAGTTATGAATCCAGATTTTGTTGCACTGTTAACACATGAAATACTTGGTCATCCATCTGAAGCAGATAGAGTACTTGGAAAAGAAATGGCATGGGCGGGAGGAGCATGGTGGGCAGGAAAGTTAGAAGAAAAAATGGGTTCTGATAATCTCAATGTCTTTGATGATCCTACTCTTGAAGGTACACTTGGGCATTATAGTTTTGATGATGAAGGAAACAGGGCTACTAGAACAGAGCTTGTTAAAAATGGAGTACTTTCAAACCATATGCAAAGTCGTGAAACTGCAGAAATTTTTCACACAAACCCAAGTGCAAACATGAGAGCCTCATCTTATCGATTTATGCCACTAATTAGAATGGCCTGTACATGTATTGACAAGGGAGATTGGAAACCAGATGAAATGGTTGCAGATATCAAAAATGGGTATTTGATTTCAAATATGAAAATTCCTTCAATCGATATGAAAAGATTCAATTGGAGTATTTCGTGCCAATTTGCTCAAAAAATTGAAAATGGGGAAATTACGGATTTACTTAGAGATGTAATAGTATTAGGCACTGCACCAGATTTTTTTAAATCAATTGATGCTTGTGGGAAAGACTTTACGGTCAGACCAATTACAAATTGTGGAAAAGGAGACCCAATGCAATCAATGGCTATGGGAAATGGTGGGCCTTCCATTAGAGCAACTGCGATTGTTAGGAGCGCCTAGATGACATTTAGCTCGCTAGAAGAGATAAGAAATCAAGTAGTAACTTGCACAAAATGTGATCTGTGTAAAACTAGAAAAAATTCTGTGCCTGGAAAAGGAAATCACAACTCAGAAATAATTTTCATAGGAGAAGCACCTGGGAGAAACGAAGACAATGCGGGGGAACCGTTTGTTGGGGCGGCAGGAAAAAAATTATCTGCGGCTCTAGAAAATGCAGGCATTTTAAGGGAATCAGTGTATATAACAAACGTAGTAAAATGCAGACCGCCAAATAACAGAGTTCCAACCCAAGAAGAAAAAGAATCTTGTAAAAAATATCTCGAATCTGAAATTAGTATTATCAAACCTAAGGTTATTTGCATTATGGGAAATACTGCC
This sequence comes from Nitrosopumilaceae archaeon, assembly GCA_052390375.1. Classification (GTDB taxonomy): domain Archaea; phylum Thermoproteota; class Nitrososphaeria; order Nitrososphaerales; family Nitrosopumilaceae; genus CSP1-1. The sequence goes on along the minus strand of JBQTHA010000111.1, from coordinate 2,920 downwards.
TATCAATCGATACTAGGTGGCAATAATATTACAAAGGAACGTGGAAAATTTATAAAAAAAGATGGCAATTTATATTTTTTAACGATACACCCAGCAGCAGTAATTTACAATCAAAAACTTTTAGAGTCACTAGAAAACGATATGAAACAATTAGTAAATGGTATCAAAGAACTGTGAGATCCAGTTTGAACGTGAAAGTGTTGCCTAGATCATTTTATGCAAGAAATACCGTAAATGTTGCAAAGGATCTTCTTGGCAAGACACTTGTTAGAAAAATAGGAAGTAAGATAATTTCTGGCACCATTACAGAGACTGAAGCATATCGTTACAAAGATGATCCTGCGAGTCATGCATTTAGGGGATTGACTGAAAGAAACAAAGTCATGTTTGGGGAGGTTGGGATAGCATATGTCTACTTTACTTATGGAATGCATTACTGTGTCAATGCAGTAGCTAGAAGCAAGACATATGATGCAGGTGCAGTTTTGATTCGTTCAATCAAACCTGACCTGGGAATTAATGAGATGGTTAAAAATCGTAAAATTGATTCGGTTGCAAACTTGACAAACGGTCCAGCAAAGTTAACGCAAGCTATGCAGATTACTAAAATGCAATATGGGGAGGATCTTGCAAAATTATCCAGTCTTTTTATTACGGAAGGGATAAAGACTAACAAAATTTTATCCAGTCCAAGAATTGGAATCAAAAATGGAATAGATAAACTGTGGAATTTTAAAATAGAAATCTAATCTTTTTTATCTTCTTCAATTAGAGTCCACGGGGCAAACCTTCCAAGAATCCTTTCCCAGTCTAGGCGAAGCAACAAAATTACCACAACTGTCAATGATGCTCCAAATACTATCATTCCTATGTAGATTGTGCTGGTGTCTTTAATATCCTCAAGCAGTGGGTCAACTAAAGAAAGCCCAACAAAGTGAGATACCAAAACTATTGCGTAACTTAGGACAAATTTTCCTGCAAGTGTGGCCACAAAAAACCTCCTAGGATTGTATTTGGCTAAACCAAGCGGAATGTACACCAGATCATCTGGGATTGGAGTAGCTGCTGCTACAAATGCTGCTCCCGCACCATATCTTTTTACTAATCTTTCAAAAGGTTTCATTCTCTTTCTTGTCTTTTCAGAAATAATTCGTCCACCTCCATAGCTTACATAGAAAATTATCTGCTTTGCCAGAGTAGCAGTCACAGCTGACAATATCACCAATATGTGAATATTAAATTGGTCACCTACTGCCATAGTAGCAAGCACTACAAATGATGGAAGCGGGATAAATGGAATTAGTGAACCAAAAAAACTAACAAGGCCAAGTGCCAGATAGCCTAGTTCAGATGCAAATGGAAAGAGAGCTTCTGAAAAAGCAGCATAATCCACAAATCAACCAGTTTAGTTGCGCTATTTAACCCTAAAAATTGAAAAAATAATTACAATCTAGGTTGCTTTTAGAATCCCAAAATCATTAAAATATCATATCATGAAATTGATATTAAATTGATAAAAAAAGAACATCAAATGATTTGCCAAAAGATCTCTAGAATTAGTCCATACATAAGATTCGTTGGAGTAATTGGCAGTAAAGGAGAACTATTAGCATATTATAGAAGACCAAACTTGAAACCAATGCTAAATGCAAGTAAAACACAGTATCAATTCTCAAACATTGCAATGAGCACAGGTCTTGATGCTGCTTTTGACAAAGACCTTGGAGAAAACCAATTTGTGTGGGAGGAAAGAAAAAAGGTGCAGACAATTTCATTTGCAGTAAAAACTAATAGGGTTTGGATTTCAATTGACAGAAAAGTAGTTCGCTCAGAAATGCTACGAATTATTGACACCTGTTTACCTATAGTAAAGTATTATTCATAAAGCCAACACATCACATAACCCGAATCTGTTTTAAATTTGGGAGGATCCTTCTTGCATTTTTCCATAGCCTCAGGACATCGGTCTATAAACTTACACCCTTCCTTTGGTGAGAGAAGATCTGGGGGATTTCCTTTGATGAACTTGGGTTTACCACCATGTAATGTTGGAATTGATTCTAAAAGACCTTGCGTGTATGGATGTTTTGGATTTTTGTAAATTTCATTGGAGATTCCAAATTCTACCATTTTTCCTCCATACATTATCCCAATTTTATCAGCAATTTCAGAAAGTATTGCCAGGTCATGTGTTATTAACATAATTGACATACCATCTTTTTTTAATTTTTTTAAGAGGTTTACTATTTGAGCTTGTATCAATACATCAAGTGCAGTAGTTGGTTCATCTGCAATAACAAATTTTGGTTTTAGTAATAGCGCCATTGCAATAATTATTCTTTGTTTCATTCCGCCACTGAGTTCATGAGAATATTTTTTTAATACACTCTCATCCAAGTTTACAGAATTGATGGCGTTGAAAATTAATTTATCACAGTCACCTTCATACTTGTGCTGTTTTAAGATCTCCACAAATTGTTGTTTGACTGTATATACTGGATCAAGAGAATTCATTGCACCTTGAAATACCATGGCAATTTTTTTCCACCTATAATTTTGGTTAAAATCTGACTCAGTTAGATCTAAAATTGATTCTCCATCAAGATTTATTTTTCCTGAAACAATTTTTCCACCTTGAATCATACGTATCATGGAAAGTCCCAGGGTACTTTTTCCACATGCACTTTCTCCAGCTATTCCAATAGACTCACCTTTATCCAATGAGAAATTGACATCGTCCAAGGCGTGGACTTGGCCTTTTGATGTTTGATATCTGGTAGTAAGATTTTCAATTTCAAGAAATTTCATATTTTTTTTATAATGTACTAGTAAATTTGATTTTTGCAAGAAGGGATATATGCAACTTTAAGGAAGTGAGAAAAAGTCGGTTCTAATGCAGTTTAATCGGACACATAACATT